>JBBAEA010000019.1:0-33160 GCA_041656175.1 Bradymonadales bacterium
CGGCCTCAGCCGCGACCAATCGCTGACATCCATGTCGCGATTGAAGGGGAGGGGGGTACGGGGGGAAACATCTTTTCTTTGGCACAAAGAAAAGGGTTTGCCCCGTGCAAAGCTCTCCGTATTCCATTTGGGCAAAATAATTTCCAAAATTGCTTTACAATTGACTATCACTTGAGTATAAGGCGCGAGTTAGACGTGCATTGCGCATTTGTGCGCATTAGCATGTTGATGTAGGGGCTCATAGCTCAATCGGTTAGAGCAACCGACTCATAATCGGTTGGTTCCAGGTTCAAGTCCTGGTGGGCCCACGTTTTTTGGGATGAGATTCATGTTTTTGGCTCGCATAGGCTGCGTCAATTTTGCTTTGGACATAAGGAAGATCACCCGAAACTATACGAAAGATACCATCATTATTCATTAGCCCGTGTCATTGCGTATGACAGGGCTTTTTTTTTGTTTATAACCAACGCAGAGGATTAAGGCTTTGAAAGAACAACTCGAAATGCTTGTACAGCTACAGTTGATCGACCTCGAACAAGAAAACCTACGACAAGATGTCGAAGATAAACGAAAAAAGGTAGAAGATACCGAAGCGATGCTCAGTGAGCTTGTAGAAGAGCTGGAGGCCTACAAAGAGAAGTTCGAGGATACGCAAAAACTTGCTAGATCCAAGAAACTTGAGCTTGAGGAGGTTAAAAAAGGGCTCGAAACCGCGAATTCAAAAATTTTGGCGGTCACGAACTCCCGAGACTACGCATCAGCAGAGAGGGAAGTGGAGAACTTTAACAAAATGCTCGCCCAGATTGAAGACGAGATCCACCAATTGAAAGCTGCGATTGCTGAGGGAGAAGCGAGGATCGAGGCACAAAACAAGGCAGTGAAGGAACTCGAAAAAGAAATTAAAAAACAACGCGATGGCGTTGAGAAGAGTGCAGCAGCCATCACGGGGAAAATCGATAGTTTGCAAGAAAGCAGCAAGAAGATTGCCAAGCAAGTCACTCCCCAAATACTCGCGAGATACCGCTTCATTCGCAGCAGACGTGCAGGAGTCGCAGTCGTTTCGGCTAACGACGGCACTTGCTCTGGTTGTCACATGAAGCTGCAACCACAAGCGTTTATACAACTACAAAAGCAAACAACACTTGAGTGTTGCCAAAACTGCCAGCGCATCTTGTATTTTGAAGCACAAGAGCTACAAGCGCACGCGTAAAAGCTGTTTCAAGCCAAACAAATCTGAGGCGTAGCCGAGTGCAAGGCGAGTTGATGCCCATAGGGCATTGTTGCATGCGAACAAAGAGCATTTGTCTAGGCCTGAGCTGTATGTGCTGAGCTATGTTTTAGCGATAGCATGGTAGAATATCAATGATAATCCAAACTTGTAACACGCATCTTGTAGAACAGTGAGCTTCGCGCGATTCAAAATGGTGAATTGAATTTCAAAAAACGGCGCAATCTTTAAGCAAAATAAGAGCATTTGTAGAGAAGTAAAATTTCAGAACTCTAGTAAACTTAGAACAAAATTGGTAAACATTTAGTTTATGCAACAATAGGCTAAAACGATGGCTTTCTTTGGGTAAGGGGGGGGGCAGGGAATGAACTTTTCTTGCGCAAGAAGAAAAGGTTTTCACCCGCGCAAAGCTCTTGAATGTTTATACTTTAGCGATTCATGCGTTTTTGCCTTCCATTATTTCGTCGCTAGTTAAACTTGCTCTCACTTCCACGGAGACGACATGTTAGATGTATTGAATGAGCTGCTACCTATATTTTTGCTCCTAGGAGTCACCGCATTGGTACTATGGCGCCTGCCCAAAATCGACTTGGGTCACAGCGCAGCCTTCCTAAGACGACGTCGCCTAAACTGGGTAACCTTAGGTTTTACCTATGCATTCTTGTATTTTGGACGCTATAACCTCTCGGTTGCCAAAACAGAACTCGACGCTCAGGGTTTGATGTCCAACGAAATTTTTGGCAATATTTTCGCCGTCGGTTCCATCGTCTATGGCTGTAGCTTCCTCATCAACGGTCCACTTTGCGATCGCTTTGGCGGGCGCATTACCATCATTATTGCGGCCATTGGCGCCTCCATCGCTAACCTCCTCATGGGGCTCTTTCTCATCTACCGAGAATCCATCGGCGTCGATCTCCCCCTAGCATTCACCGTGCTTTACGCCATCAACATGTACTTCCAAAGCTTTGGCGCCGTGTCGATTGTCAAGGTCAACTCCGCTTGGTTCCACGTCCGCGAGCGCGGCATGATCGGCGGCATATTCGGCATTCTCATCTCGCTTGGGCTCTACTTCGCCTACGACTGGAACAGAATGATCCTAGACCACGCTGGGGTCAATTACGTATTTTTAATCCCAAGCGCCGTACTTCTACTCATGTTTTTCGTTGCCATCTTTATCGTACGCGATACTCCCAGCCGCGCAGGTCACGAAGACTTCAACACAGCTGACGCCACCAGCGACTACGATGGTCCGCCCATGCGCCCCATTGAGGTCTTCAAAAAACTCCTCACAAATCCCATCATCCTTACCATCGCCGCCATCGAATTCTGCTCTGGCTTCATCCGCAACGCTATCATGCAGTGGGGGCCCACCGTCTCCAAACTCGTCCCCGTTCACTCCGACGACTTCGTCTTCCAAAACTGGGGCATGGTCAGCTGCATCGCTGGCATACTCTCCGGCATGTTCGCTGGCGTCATCTCCGACTACGTCTTTAAATCGCGACGCGGTCCCGTCGCAGCCATCCTTTACGCTGGCCTACTCGCTGGCTGTGTCGTACTCTTTTTCGTACTCGATAACTTCCTATTTGGCATCACTTTCGCGTTCATGAGTCTGTGCGTCATCGGCGTGCACGGCATGCTCTCTGGCACTGCGACCATGGACTTTGGTGGCTCCAAAAACGCTGGCATCGCCACGGGCGTCATTGACGCATGCGTATACCTTGGCTCCGGCCTCCAAGCCTTCGTACTGGGGCGCCTCCTACCAGACGCCGCCGCCGATGGCCGCGAATTCGCCGCAAACCCTGAGAACTGGTACACTTGGCCACTCGCCATGCTCCCCTTCATCGTTATTGGACTCATATTTAGCATCAAAATTTGGAACGCCACGGTCGAAAAATCCAAGGAACCTCAAGCGCTTAGCGCCTAAGAATTTTTTTCTTTTTCCTTTGATGGAAGGGGGCCTAGCGGCCCCCTACGCGCAAGCTTCCCTCAAAATTCGCCAAATGTCGCATTACGCCGTGCGTTGTATTTGCTAATCGCTCATCCAACGCACGGCGTGCGCCATTGGGCGAATTTTTTGGGTGATCTTGCGCTACCCCCCCATGAATGGCTTTTGACTCGGTACTTAGCGCCAGCAAAGCCGATTTTTAAGGGCAAGATAGCCGAAACGTTCAGCCCAAAACTTTAGTTTATGACAACATTAAACCCCAAATTTGCCATTTTCCCCTATGAAAGCAAAAGAATTAGCCAAAGCTGCAAAAATATTATCAAAGTACAAGTCAAGCACTCGCCTAAACTACGACGAGAGACTCCGCAATAAAATAGTGCAAGCCGCCCTCCTCGATGATGATCATATTTTAGAGGAAATTTGCGCCGAGATCGCTACAGCTGAAGAAGGCGATATGCATCTTATGCGGGCGTTCAATAATTGTATGCCGCTCGCAAACCCCTGGGCTCTAAAACTCGCAAAATACCTCTACTTTAGCGCAAAATCGCTCGAAGAGAGCTTTAAAGTCGTAAAACTCACACAAGCCCTCCATAGCGTCCGCGATTCGCTCCCAGAGCTTGGCTGGCTCTGCGGCGAAGCAACGCGTTGTCTTAAGGATTTGGCCAAAAACCAGAGTGACGAAGATCGCGAAAACTACCTCAAGCTCTTACTCGCCCTTACACGCGCAGAGCTGCGCACGGACGCTAACGCAGAAACATTGATTCACGATATAGCGCCGCTACGCGTCAATATTCTTAGCAAAGCCGAAGAAATTGCATTTAAACAAAGTTTTTATGAAGCCAAAAACGATTGGGAGCAGCGCTCTGCCGCACTTTTTATGCTCTCTGCTAACAGAGACATCCCCTATAGAGAGAGTCTCGACTTCATCGATGAAGCCTATCATAGTTTTCCGCTCGAAGCGCTAAAAGCCCTCGAAGCGCTATCCATACTCGTGGAAACGGACTTTAGTAAGGCTTATGACGACGTTATTGATGAGGAATGAGGAAGAGAGAATTTTAGCTTTTATGGAACGGAGCGAGACTGCTTGCGGGGGAAGAGCAGCAAAATAAAAAAACGCGCCTCCACCATCCTTGGTTTCAGCGCGTACTCTTGGAGGAGAGTATGAGAAAAATTTTATGCTGCCACTTCTGCGTAGCCATAGCCCGCGGCGTAGTCCGCTAAATGTTTACGCATGAGTTTACGACCCCTAAATAGCCTGCTCATCACCGTCCCGATGGGACAGTCGATTTTTTCGGCTATTTCTTTGTAAGAGAGGTCTTGAAGATCCGCCATCACGACGATTTGGCGGAAATCTTCGGGTATAGCCTCCATTGCGGCTAAGACTTCGTCGCTAAATACATGTTTGTCAAAGAGCACTTCGCTGTAGATGTCATAGACATTGCTCTCGTCTGCGGCCACCGACTCCATATCGAAATCTTCATCGCTCGCCAAAAATGTACGCTCTCGCTGTTTACGCCGATAGCGATTGATAAAAGCGTTGGTGACGATCTTTAATAACCACGCCTTGCAATTCGTACCGAGTTCGTATTTATCAAAGTTCTTATACGCCTTGATGAGCGCATCTTGTACAAGATCTTCAGCATCTTTTTCGTTCTTCGTTAACTTGAGCGCTAAACCATACATCGCATTCCTGTGGCTAAGTGCCTCTAGCTCAAAAATCTCGTTCTTACTGTTCGTATTCAACTTTAACATGCCAAACTCCTGTAACTGATACTGCGTAAGCCCCAAGGCTTACTTGCTTATGACTAATGCAGCTTCCGTGCCAAGTTTTATGTTTTAGTTGAATGTGGCGTGTTTACTAGCTTTCCTGTAAAGCTGTTTAAATTTCGCGTTAAAATTCTTTGGGTTAAAGTATGTTATTTGCGTATTTACGTTTTTAACATATTTAATATATGTTTTTCGTATACATGTTTAGTGCTCAGCCTGCTCCTCCCGCCATCGTTACGCTGACATAAATAAACTCTCCGTTTTGCGTTACGCGATAAGAGTAAGGCTCGTTAAACTCAATTTTGATACGTAAAGATTTTCCCTTCTTTTGGGCTTGAGCCGATTTAAAGGGGGAGTTGAAGTAAGACATATCGAGGTTACGGCGGTTATTGGCGACTTTAGCACCGACGTTTGGCAGCTCGATGTAAATTTCGCGCGCATTTTCGGAAGTAACGACGTTGTAGTTTGTGGGCTGTGTGGTTTGGATGAAAATTTTGTGCTCATTGCCTTCGATGAGAAAGCCTATCCACGAAAGTTGTAGCCCTGCGTTGGCAAAGATAGCCGCGTTTTGGGCTACGTTGTTTTTGGGCGGCACAACGCCTTTGTAGCTCGGGTTATCCTTGTTTACTGGGCTTTGGGCGCGTACGGGCTGCGGGCTAGGAGCGGTGGGTGGGGTATTTATCGCGTGTGTTATCCTCGAAATTTTACCTTGTCCTTGTCCGCTGAGCTGTGCGGGTTCCGAATTATTTGCGTTAACGTTAGGGGTTTCTTGCACTATTGGCGGTGCTGGCATGCCAGGGATGTACAAAATTTGGGGGTTTGACGAATCCTGCGAAAGAGCAGTAGTCGAAACACTAAAACTAAGGGCGGCAAGAATATAGAATAAGCGCTTCATCGCTTGACCTCGCAAAAACTGGTTTTGGCACAAGAGCTGTAGGCCGTCCTAGCAAGACAAAGTACAGCACCATAATATATCATAATGCAGCAATCATAGCTGTCGAGTTTTTGGCATAGGCGAGTGGCATTGCAGCTTGCAGAGTGGGGGGTAGCGCAAGATCGCCCGAAAAAAGCGCCCAATGACGCACGCCGTGCGTTGGATGAGCGTTTAGCGAATACAACGCACGGCGTAATGCGGCATTTGGCGAATTTTGAGGGAAGCTTGCGCGTAGGGGGTGTTAACCCCCTAGCCAAAAAATCACTACTTAGAGGTACTAATTTTCGCCATAAAAAAGAAGTTTCGCCCTTCTTCGGGGTAACCAAAAGCGCGTTGGTAGTGCATATCGAGTAGGTTATTGGCGCGCAAGGAGAGAGTGACGTAGGGGAGTTGGTATTGGGCGAAGGCGCCGAGTAGGAAGATGTGTCCTAGGCGTCGGTAGCCACGGCCGGTCCAGTCGTCGGAGAGTCGCGATGACTCGTATTGTGCGCTGACGCCAAGGGTGAGGCCTGCGATTTTGTATTGTGCGGCGGCGCGCAAGTTGTGGGCTGGGCGTTCAAGTAGTTCGCGCTCTTCTTTGAGATCGCGCGTGTAGGTGTAGTGATAGGAGCTCTCGAGGCTTAGGCCGTAGAAGGGGCCGATGCGTGCAAGAAAGATCAGGCCAGCCATGCGGGCACGGTCGAGGTTAAGGGCTTGGCGCAAGTTATCGATGTAGGTAAATTGGATAAGATCGCGTACTTCGCTGTCGTATCCTGTAAGGGCAAATTGCAGCGTTTCGAGGGGATTGTATTGAATTTGCGCTTGGAAATCCCAATTATATTCGGCGTTTAGGTCTTTGTAACGAACATTGGCCGCATCAAGTACTTGTACAAATTGTTCTTTGAGCGTGGGCATGCGTAGGCGACGCGCGACGCGTAGGGAGAGCTTGAGTTTTTCTGGGATAGCTTGGTAGTTGAGACCAACACTGAATGTGCCGTTGTAGCGGTTGGTGAGTGGAACGTTGATGACGCTTTCCTGAGGTTTGCTGAGTTCGGAGTTCACGATAAAGGCGGCGTCGGCAAATAATTCGAGGTTATGGAGTGCTTTCCAGTAAAGGCCAGGTTTAACTTTAAAAACGATGCGATCGGTTTTCCCGTCGTAGCTCGTGACGCCTAGGCGAGTGTCGCGGCCGTTGTGGTACTGGTATCGTAGTTCGGAGCGAAGGCGAATGTCGGCAAAACCGAGTTTTCCCCACGAAAACGGGCGAGTGCCACCTAAAATGAGTAGGCCGCTGTCGATGTCATGCATGATGGAAGTGTGGGAACTTTCGAGCAGTTGCGTAGAGTAGCTCACGTCGTCGTAGACTTCGATTGTACTGCCCTGAAAGTTGGTCCACGCTTGGAGGCGCGCGTAGCCGTGTTGGGTTGCGATGTTGAGGCGCGCGAGCCCAAAACCGACGTCATGTCGCGGGAAGCGCCAGATGCGCGGAACCGCTGTTCCAACGCCAATGACCACGCCGCGCTCCATGCGATTAAATCCGCCCATCACGGTCAGTTCGCCCCAGTCACTGATTTTTCGCGATACGCTTGCAAAGACGTTTCCAGACTTTTTGTCACTGTTATTTCGCAGCCCGCAATCCTCATAGCGCGTGGGTTTACAGCCACTCGCCATATCCCAGCCGTCGCTGTAGTCGTAGCCCGCGGTGGCCGCCCAAGTATAGGGTCCGTAGCCGCTCGCGTGTGCTGCCGATAGCGAAAAACCTCGCCGTTTTAAGCCTAAAGTAGTTTCAAAGAGGGCGGGGCGTATCGCGCCCACCTCAATACTTGCGCCCATCGATAAATCATCGAAAACGCCAGTGTTCGCCGTTTTTATATTGAGGCTACCCATCCAGTTTATGGGTATGGCGTCAAGGCTGATGATCGCGTCATAGCCTGTGTCTAGAGGCATTTCCTCGAATTGGAAGGCGATTTGTCGAATATCGAAGCCTCGTAGTAGAACCTTTCGCTGTCCCTTGCTGCTCGGATCGCCTAGGGCAAGGGGGGATTCCTCCAAAGCATGGGAAAAATCCGCTTGTCCTTGCAGCGACAAGGATTCTTGGAAACTGCCGCTACCAAGGTCATGGGGCAAGTTCTCCTCCACGCGTATGGGGGCGAGCGTTGTTACAGCGTCGTCGCTGGCTTGGACGTTTTGCGCATCGTCGAGTTCTAGAATGAAGATCTCTTCATCGTCGCTGTCCAGGTCTTGGGCGCTGGCAAAGGGAAACGGGATAGCTATTGCGGCAAGCACAGCGAGTGCGGGCAATAAGCGGCGTATAGTGGGCTGTTTGTGTCTGTTCACGGTAAATCTATAAAATGAAAGGGCTTTGCTTGTGGGCAAAACCCTTAAATCTCAATGAGCTTATCCTTTATATATATGGCGTAAACACAAGCTAGGAGTCTGTTGTTATCTAGCTGTATTTTTCATTCCAAGATTCGGATAAGCGCGAAAAATCAATTTTATTGAGCAGGTTTTGTGGTCATGATGATTTTCTTTGCGCCTTTGACGCTGTAGCAGCCAACACCTAAGTTTTCTTCATAGGTAATTCTTCCTGTTTGCAGATTGAGGTAGGCTGTGAGTGTACTTATGCAGGGTCTTGGGGGGCAACTGGACTTATCGCTAGGTTTAAAACCCTCCACTGCTTCGTAGTCGCAGACGTACTCTTCCAAAAATGCTTTTAGTGTTTCGTCATCGGCCAAAGTAGCATCGGATTTTTGTATAACAGTAGCTATTCTTGTTTTATACACATCAACGTCATCGACCTTTTCTTTAATAATTGCGCTGTCCGCAACTCGGGTAATGTCGACTTTGCCTTTGCTTACGCCATTGAGAAGAACTTCAACTTCGTAGGGGGTCTCCCGAATGGTGTCTAAATCCGAGGAGCCTTGGTCGCCTGTGCCCTGATCGTCGCAAGCCATAAAGAGGAAAGGAAAAAGTGCAGCTAAAAGGATAAAACTAATTTTCTTCATAACATTCCTTAAAAAGAAGTATAAAATAAGAACACGGGGCTTATTTACAGCGATTGCAATAGCCCTGCAGTAAAAATTGTTTATTATGGACTTCATAGCCTTTGGGCACTTCGACCCGTGGTAGGCGTTGTCCTTCAAGACAAATCATATCCCCGCACTTTTCGCACAAAAAATGCGGATGCCCCCCTGGACAATGCTCTTCACTAAGATCGTGGGCACAATACCGCCACGTCCCATCGCTCCCCTGTACCCTGTGCACGAGCCCAACATCCATAAGTTTGCTAAGAACCCTGTACAGCGTCACGCGCTCAATATGGTAGGGCTTTAGCTCATCAATGAGCTCCGCATGCCGTATAGGCTGTGCCTTCTCAATCAGGTAAGCGAGTACCGTCTCGCGTTGCTGCGTTACACGCACATTAACAGATTTAAGCAATAAACTTGGATTTTTATTCAACATAAGAACACCGACTTGAGCTAGATGCAACTCAGTTGCGTTTAGCTCGTTTACGGTATTGCCACGATAAAATCAAGGAGAAAATCATAAATTTTTCTCGATTGCATAAATTGATGCGAAGAACGAAAAAAGCCGCTTGTTTCCAAACGGCTTTTTATAGCGGGAGAAGGATTTGAACCTACGACCTTCGGGTTATGAGCCCGACGAGCTACCGAGCTGCTCCATCCCGCATCACGTCTTCGCAGCCAGCGCTGCAAGGACAAGTGGCGTTATACGCTAGGCCAGGGTGCATGTCAAGCACTATTTTAGCTCTTCTGGCTTTTGGAGCATAAAATGCGATTATTTCTTCACTTATGAACCACGAAAAACACGAAAAAATCTTTATTTTTTAGTGCCTTTCGTGTTTTTCGTGCCTTTAACTCATTAACCACGAAAAACACGAAAACACACGAAAAATTCTATTTTTTATAGAAGCAGCTTGATTTGTTATGGTTTTTAGTGCCTTTCGTGCCTTTAAATTATTAACCACGAAAAACACGAAAACACACGAAAAATTCTTTTATTTTATAGAAGCAGCTTGATTTGTTATGGTCTTTCGTGCCTTTAAATTATTAACCACGAAAACACACGAAAAATTCTATTTTTTATAGAAGCAGCTTGATTTGTTATGGTTTTTAGTGCCTTTCGTGCCTTTCGTGCTTTTAAATTATTAACCACGAAAAACACGAAAACACACGAAAAATTCTTTTATTTTATAGAAGCAGCTTGATTTGTTATGGTTTTTCGTGCCTTTCGTGCCTTTCGTGGTAAAAATAGACGTTATTGATGAAAAAACTTATTAATCACGAAAAACGGGTTCTAAGGGCGATAGCCCCAATAAATCAGAGCTTCTGATTAACGTAGAATATTTCTGAAAGAATGTTGCAAAAAGGACAAGAAATCAACATAATGGGTGCTGCTTAAAGCGCTTTTAAGCGCATAATGAAGAGTCTTTTGAAGGCAAAGAGAGGTTAGCGTGTTGCAACGATTTGAGCGTCCAAAGGTATTGTCAGAAGCGCTGGCATTGATGTCGGGGAATGCGCGTCCCATATGTGGTGGCACAGACATCATGATCCAGATGGGATTGGGTATACGGGTACCTGAACTCTTGGTTGACTTAAAGTTGGTCGAGGGTTTGGACGAACTAGGCTGGGAGGGGGATGTTTTAAACATCGGTGCAAGCGTAACGATAGAGCGGATTTGCCGCTATCCTGGTCTTAAGGAGGATTTCTTTGCGCTATATGAGGGCTGCCGTGATATTGGTTCCGCTCAAATACGAGAGCGGGCGAGCATCGCTGGGAACATTGCACATGCATCGCCGTGCGCGGACTCCGTTCCAGGTCTTATAGTAAGCGGCGCTTCCGTATTGCTGGCCAAAGAGGGCGGGGAGCGCGTTGTAGAACTTGAGAAATTCTTCCTTGGACCGGGTAAAACCGTGATGCAAGCGGGCGAAATTATTGTTAAAGTGATGATTCCGCGACCGTCGAAAGACTTCCGTTCAAGTTTTGCCAAGATAAAACGCGTTAAAGGGCATGACTTGGCTTTAGTCAATGTGGCGCTTTCGGTAGAGGGTCAACGACTTCGCTGCGCTATTGGCAGCTGTGCCCCTACGGTAGTCACCATCGATCTACCCACCTTCACCCCTTCAGACCAAGGCTTACAAAACCTACTCGCCCTTGTCGATGCGCGGATCTCGCCGATCGATGATGTAAGAGCATCAAAGGCGTATCGACGCGAGATGGCTGCTGTATTAACGAAACGTTTGTGGCACGAAGTGCTAAGTACCAAAGAGGAGAGCAATGCCTAAAGTTTCCCTAACGATTAATGGTGAGCGCCGTTCTTTTGAGATCGATGTTAACAGAAGATTATTAGAGCTACTGCGCGATCATGCAGCGGTGAAGAGCCCAAAGGCGGGTTGCTACATAGGGGAGTGTGGGGCATGCAGCGTAGTGATGGATGGGCGCTCCGTGAACAGCTGCCTTATTGCCGCCGTCGAAGCAGAGGGTCATGATATCAAAACGGTGGAGTATGGAGATGAGCTCTACGCTCAACTTCAGCAAGCCTTTGTTGATTTTGGCGCTATCCAGTGCGGTTACTGCACCCCTGGTATGCTTAACTCTGCTTATGCGCTACTCAAAGCCCATGCAACAGCCACGAAAGAACAGATCCTCGAAGCGATAGAGGGCAACTTTTGTCGTTGTACAGGCTACGAATCGATAATCGACGCTATTCTAGCCGTTGTTAGCGCCCAACCTGAGGGCTACACAGCTCGCGCTGATGGGCAGGACGGTTTTGTAGGTGGCTCCGCTGTGCGTAAAGATGCGATGGAAAAAGCGCTAGGAACCGCGCGCTACGTCCCAGATATGAGTGTAGAGGGGATGCTGCATGCCAAGATCAAGGTCTCTCCACACGCGAGTGCACGCATCGTGCGCATCGACACCTCCAAAGCCGAGGCCATGGAAGGGGTTCGCGCTGTTTTAACCGGCATGAACATGACCCAAAAGCTTGGGCTCTACATGCGCGACAAAGATATCTTAGCCCGTGAACGTGTTCGTTACCAAGGTGAACCCGTAGCCGCAGTTGCAGCAGATACGCTTGATATAGCTTGCCGTGCGGCTGCTGCTATAGAAGTCGAGTACGAGCCTCTCCCCGTAGTTACCGACGTCCATATGGCGCTTAGGGAGGATTCCCCCATAGTTCACCCCGATTTAATGAGTTACGAGTGGATGCAGGGCGTGTACTTCCCACAGGCAAACACGAATATTGCCCACCACCAAAAAATTCGCAAAGGCAACGTTGACGAGGTCTTTGCTACGGCAAAACACCGCTATAAGCATCATTTCAATAATCCCGCCGTTCCACACGTTCCGATGGAACCCCACGGCGTTATAGTCGAGGCACGACGCAACGGAGAGGTCGAAATTATCAGTTCGGCGCAATCCCCCTTTACGGTGCGACAGCTCTTCTGCCACACCTTCTCCATGCCCGAGCACAAGGTTCGCGTCCAAGTTCCCTACGTCGGTGGTGGCTTTGGTGGTAAGGCTGGTATCTCAATTGAGCCGCTAGCTTATTGTTTGTCAAAGGCGGCGAGTTACCGCCCCATCAAGCTTCTTATGACGCGCGAAGAGGAGTTTAACACGACGCCATCTCGCCAAGGGATGAGTTCGACGGTCGAGACTGCGGTTGATGATGATGGGAAGATCTTAGCCCTACGTGTTGAATACCTTTGGGACGCTGGGGCATATGCCGATTACGGCGTAAACGTCGGGCGCGCGGCTGCATACGCGGGAGCAGGACCATACCACATACCAAATTGCCAGATCGATTCTAAGGTGGTTTATACCAATAAGTTATATGGAACAGCATATCGCGGTTTTGGTCACCTCGAAGCTCTATGGGGAATTGAGCGAAATCTTGATATTATCGCCAAAGATCTTGGTATAGATCCCATCGAAATTCGGCGCCGTAACGTGTTACGGCTAGGAGATACCACCATCACTGGCGAGCTTATTACGGAGTCGCACGGGCGCCCCGATCTTTGTCTCGAAAAAGTGGCTAAAACCATTGATTACCGTGAAAACGCGCGCGTCAAGGAACGCGTAAGCGCACAAACGGGTAAGCATCGCGGTATTGGCTTGGCACTACTACACAAGGCGCCCGCCATGCCGACTTACACGAGTTGCTCGGCGCTACTTCAGTTTGCCACCGATGGCTCAGTAACGCTGTCTATTAGCGGTGTAGACTACGGACAGGGCACTTACACGGCAATTGCCCAGATCGTAGCCGAAGCGCTATCGATTCCCTACGAAAAGGTACGCGTACCATGGACTTGTGACACCGATTTTACGCCCTATGACTGGCAAACGGTGGCTAGCCGCTTCATCGTGATGGGTGGAAACGCCGCTCTTGACGCCGCGAACGATTGCTTGCGCCAGATTAAGGACGTAGCGGCTCAAGTCTTTAAGGCACCAGTCGCTTCTATTGAGCACGGCGATGAGCATGTGTGGGTTCGCGGAAAACCCAGCGTACGGATCCCGTATAAGAAGATTATCATGGGCTATGTCTACCCCGACGGTAGCGCCATTGGCGGTCCAGTCATTGGGCGCGGGCGCTATATTGCGCAAGGCTTAACCAACCTAGATCCCGAAACTGGCCAAGGTTTACCAGCGCTTAACTGGACTTTTGGAGCGCATGCCGTAGAGGTCGAAGTTGATAGCGACACCGGCGATATCACCGTTTTACAGTGCTGCTCCGCCTTTGATGTGGGTAAAGTCATACATGAGCAAAACTGCCGCGGCCAAGTCGTTGGCGGGGTAGTCCAAGGTTTGGGCTCGGCGACTATAGAAGGCTTCATCTTTAAGGATGGTGTGCTCAAGAACCCGTCGTTTGTGGACTACAAAATTCCAACGGCACGCGA
The DNA here is from genome assembly GCA_041656175.1 of Bradymonadales bacterium. Lineage (GTDB taxonomy): Bacteria > Myxococcota_A > Bradymonadia > UBA4248 > UBA4248 > JBBAEA01. Next base: position 13,769 of record JBBAEA010000019.1, read on the forward strand.
TATCCCGCTAAAAATGACACAAGAGTTCGTCGAAACCCCACATCCGCAGGGTCCGCTAGGAGCGCGAGGCGTGGCGGAACACCCCATGATTTCTGTGCCCTCTGCGATTGGTAACGCGATTGCGCAGGCTACGGATTGCGAGATTTTAGATCTGCCCCTAAACCCCGAGCGCGTCTACTTCGCATTAAAAGGGGGTATTTAAAAAAAAGAGCGCCTTTTGGCGCTCAATTTTAAGATTAGAGGGGCAAGGCAAGGCTTTGTCCCTTCTTTTTTGTAGTTCAGCCTAAATTTTAACGCTTATGGATCAGGTTGGGTAGATCGGTAAAATGGTTGAGTAGGCGCGGGCGCGCTTTGATGCTCGGATCTGGGTTGAGCATCGCGTCGATGGCCCATTGCGGGGTGTATGGACGCATGCGCAAATACACTTGAATCGCGTCGTACATTGGTTCAAGTTTCGAGAGGTACATGGGAAGCGCTAGATCGAGCGAAAATACGTCGCCAACCACGGCCAAGGGACGCTCTTCGTCGATTATTCGTCGATAGTTGGGGCGATTGGTGTCGATCATGCGCTTACCAAAGATCTCGTACTGCGGCTCATCACCGAGGCCGAATTTTTTGGCTAAACCGCGTACGCGGAACTGCGCCGATGGATTGTCTTCATGGTCGACGGGTTTTAGACCCACTCGCTCGAGTTTCGCAATAATGCGCTCTGTCGGCGAATTTGAAACAATAATGATCTCAATATCCTGCTCAAGCAAGGTGTTGAGCGCGGTAACGGCTTCTGGCTCTGGGCAGTTAAAATCGGTTAACGGCTCAGTATTCATTTCATCATGCGCTTGTCTAGACAGGCTCTCAAAAGTGATGGGGTTTTGTGGGTCTTTAAGTAGTTTCTTGCGTAGCGGAAAGACTACGGGATGGTTTTCTTGTACCCAACGATCGAGGCACTGCATCTGTGCGAGCAGCTTCATAAAGAGATCTTCATCCCCAAATGCGGTAACGCGACCCTTATTACCCCAACCAAAACTGTCAAAGCGGTCTTGAATATAATCGTGTGAACTCTGCAAGATATTTTCTTTAAGTTCAACATTGCCGTCACAGAGCTCTAGCACTTTTTCTTTGAACTTCTCGAGCTGAGTTTCGTATTCGTGCTGAATATTAGTAATTGTGCCGTCAAAATCTGCGATTATTTTCATAAAATAGTTCACCAATTATTGTAAAAAGCATTAAAAAATAACGCAAAGCATGTAGCTTCACATGCTTTGCGTTAAACTATGATATAATCTAAAAAACCGCAAGTTTCTTAGCTATTTTCGTTCTGTAAGCGCTTTTGTGCACGCCTTTTTGCGAGTTTTGGAGCCACCGTCAAGAATAAAATGGCCAGAACAATGAGGGCTGCACCAACAAATTCTTGGTAGCCAGGCAGCGTAGCTTTCTCGAAGAAGGGAACAAGTAGAATCGTCGCAAATACACCAGCTAAAACGCTTGAGCAGCGGTTAACGGGTACGGCAAAGGCATTCTCGGACTTATCAAGTAAGATCAAGCCGCCAAATACACCCGTAAACTGAGAGCATATGCCAATCACAATAGCGATGCCAATAATATGCGGGGCGTGATCGAAAAAGCTCGTAAAACCATTGTGAATTTGCTGGATAATCGTAAGATCAGTAACATTGTGGAACAACGAGGCGATAAAGAGCAAAAGCAGCAAGAAGGGAGTTCCCACCATTTGCTCTTCAACAAAATACTTCTTTGTAACATCGGGATCGTCTGATTTGGCTAGCTTTGTCATGAAGGTCAAGCGTACAAAGTATGCCATTAAATACACAATAACATCTATTATAATAATGATATTAAGGGTAAAGCCTGCGTGGTTAATGCCCCAGCCCGTGGCGGGATCATACTTAATGGCAAAGTTTACAACGAGCGCGGAAATACTTAGTAAAAGCGCTATCCAAGAGAACCAGCGTACGTGACGTTTAAACAATGTATCGATGATTGGGCTCATAATGAGCATACCACCTCGCATCAGTAGCATCGCAAAAACGATGCTAACACCTTCGATGGTGTATGCCAGTGTCGTTGTAACAACTACAAACCCCGTGCATATACCAGAAAAAAGTGTCCAACGGGTCGGGCGAGGGAGACTGATGGTTTTGGAACCAATGGTGACATCAGAGTGGGCAGCAAATTGCCACCATCGCATAGACGTAATAAAAATGAGCATGCTGACTACGGAAGCGCTCACCGTAATAGGCAAAATTTCACCGCTTGTAATCTTATTCTCTAATATAAAGCCATCTGAAGTCAGTGCTTTAGTGAGTAAGGAGTAAGGTAAATACGCAGCAAAATACCCAAAGGCAAACCACCAAATGCTGACTGGTTTTTTCTCTTTAATCAGATCACTCATCGCTAAACCTAAAATAAAAACAAAAAAGGAAAACAAAAAATACTAAAAACTTACCTCTTGTGAGGCACAACAAGCATAATAACACAGTTAACACATAAGCCAAACCTTTATTAATAAAATTTTAACTTTATGCAGGCAAAATGTAATTCATTGATTTTATTGATTAATTTCTCCAAAACTGTCTTATACAAAATGATGCAAAAACGAATTTTGATGTGCTGGATGTGTGTAAATGTAGGCGTAGGTGTGTAAGTTTTTATGCTCAATTCGCTCGAAATAAAAAGCGGGGCGTGGGGCAGCGCCCCACGAAAGAAAGTAGGGGTTGGGGCAGCGCTCCTATAAATCAGAGCTTCCCTAAGCGTTTGCCAATTGCATCAATATTGCCAAAACCTCTGGTGATGGGAGCAAGAAAGTAAAAGCTTGGGTCTGTGCCATGAGGCGTAAGTATGCTGTAAAATGCTGGTAAAACTTCGCATCCTCGTTAGTCGCGCAAGCTGCGGCGAGCCATACGCCAAGGGCAAGCACTAAGGCGCCGGCGGCGATGCTAGGGAAGCGCGAAACTTCGCGAAGGTAGACGGCGCTGTGGAGGCTAGATTTCGCATATGCCCATTGTCTTTCGCTGAGTGAGAGCTTGTTAGGGGGGGGGAGTTCTAGTTTGGCGATGGCTTCTAGCAGCTCGATACCGTGTGCGATGTGGGTGGTATTGGCATCGGGGAGCAGGCTAGGTAAAAGATTTTTCGCCATATTTTGGAATATATCTTGCATAAAACGTATAAAGTCTGAGGAAAATTCGCTATTTTCGCTTCGCTCTAGAACTTTAGTCAAAAACTCGCAATAGCTTAGATCCTCTACGAGCCAGCCCAAAACCAGCATTTCTTCTAAGCGCGCTTTGGCTAGTTCTTGCTCGGAGCCGTTGCGCAGTATTGGCCTAAACGAAGTCGATTCCCAAAGGTCTGTGAGCAGGTCTTCACTTGGTAGTAGCGCATCATCTTTGGTATCAAAGCTCAAATTAGCGTGGTAGCAGTACGGTTTAATCGCTAGACGGTACTCGGATTCTGTTTCGATAGCGGCGTATGGGAAACGGCGGCAAGCGGCGGGTTTATGCATGGCACCATGTTTTGCGTGTATCATGCAAAGATTATCATTATTCAAAAAGCTACATCGTTTTTGAGGAAAATTGAGAAAATGCAGGCTAGAGCCGTCTTTTAGCATCCCCTTCATAATGGGATTGAGATTCTCTGGACGCTCTGGGCTCAAGCTAAGTCTTGCGGTCTCAATGTTTTCTAGCTCCTTTTCGGATAGGGGACCCACGAGCTGCGCTTGGCAAGAGCAACCGCAATTTTGGCAGTGATGCGCAAGGAATTTAGAGCTGCGTCGAGGTTTTTTTATGCGCTTCTTCTGTAGCAATCCCATGATCTCCAAAGAATCTAGCCGCCCCAACAAGTCGCTTGCCAGCTGCACTTCGCCTGTTCGCGTCGTCATGGCAGAGGCGAGGTCGTCGACGCCAGCATGGGGCAGAGCTGCAACTACGCTGACTAGCCGCGCCAACTCGGGCTCTAGTGGCAGTAGTTTACTAGCGCGAAAAACATTGATGCCATCCTCGCCCTCAACAAAGGAGATATCTTCGGCACATGTATAGGTATCTAAATAGTTATGCATAATTCACTCAAATTTTTTAGGAATAATGTTTTATTGACTTTAGCGAGACAGGGGGGGGGTAGCGCAAGATCACCTGCGGCAGGGGCCGCAGAGCGCATTTTCTGCCTTGGTTCGCCGATAGGCGAAACAAGGCAGAAAATTTTGCGCCTGCAGGCCGATGCCAAAGGAAGCTTGCGCGTAGGGGAGGGCGATAGCCCCCCCAGCAAAAAAAACCGCTCAGTGCAGAGCGAAAAAGCTACGAAAACATGATCTACACATGGGTGTTGGCTGTCAAATATTTGGCTGGGATTGAATTTAGCGCCTCGCTGTGTTAGAGATAATGGCGCTGACGGGAGCGTGTGCAACTTGGACTGCATTTTGGACAGTTAAGGATTGGGAATGTCGAACGATTTAGTAGTAGCGCGCAAAAGGGCTGTGGATTTTGGCGGCGTTGGATTTTTGTTGCGGCGCATTTTGGGGCTATTTCCGTTAAGTATTGCGGGTTTGGTGCTCTTGGGATTGCTCGCGGCAGTGTGGTTTGGCGAAGTGAGCGCAAATGCAAACCAAATATTGTTTGCGCTAATCCTATGTTTGGGCGCTTGCATCGTCTTGTTCTTTTTATTCGTCGCCATCAGCGCAATATGGGTGGGGAGCGTGACATGGCAAAAAAATCGAAGGCAGATTTTGGCCGGAGAGTACGACGCGGAAGGGGAAATCTGGACGGGATTCAAGATATTTAGACCCTTCTTTATGCCGTTAGTCGAATTTGAACTCGCCTGGTACGAGCCCGTTGGGATGAAATCGAGATGGGAAGGACGCGGGATGTGGCTTGAGGAGATTATTGAGCCACAAAGCCGCGGACAATATAGTTCACTTGTGCGGAGTATGCGAATCAGCGACATATTTGGGCTTTGCGTTATACAGCTGTATTGGAAACAAGATGCGCAACTCATCGTTAAGCCAGCCCCCGCGTTGATGGGAGAGTTCGCCATTATTGATGAGAGTAGCGGGGATGGGTATTCGCACCCAAAGGGAGCGGCGCGAGGGGAGCTTGTCGAGATGCGGCGCTACCAAGCAGGCGACCCGCTGCGTTTGGTCTTGTGGCGCGTATTTGCGAGGAATCGCGAACTTTTGGTGCGTGCCCCCGAGATCGCCATCGTGGAGCACAAAGACCTGTTCGTTTATTTTGTAGCGGGCAAGGATGACGATGCAAGTGCGTCCTTGGCGAGAGATTTTTTAGAGAAAAATACGAGCCAGAGTGATAACTTTGTTTTTGGTGCGGACGGAGCAGAACGTCTCGTCCACTCGCCTGAGGAAGGCATGTCGGACGTGATCCAGTCTTCAGAGCACCGCGATAAGGGCGGGCGAGATCTTTTGCGCTTAGCGCAGAGTCTACCCAATGAGATACTGAACAATTGCTATATCATGGTACCCTCTACGAAGGGGAGCTGGATTAAACAAATATCGCATTTTGTTGCAAAACTTGGAGTAAAACCCGTATTTTTACTGGGCTTAAGCCAGGGTTTTGAGCAGGAACTGCGAAAACGTCGCGGACGCTTCACTAAGTTATTGTTCAACGAGCCCGAATCTGGCCAGCGTCTTAAAGCGTTTCAAGAGGTGTACACGAAGCTTGAGAGCATGGGCGAATTGCGAGTTTTTTTCCCAAAGACGGGCGAACAATTGAGCCGCGATGAAATAGAGGTTTTGCGTAAGTTATGATGGGGAAGCAAAGACAGCATGAGGCCGTGTGGATTCAAATCCTTAAGGCCGTACTACTAGCGGGAGCGAGTGCAGGTTTTTTGTGGCAGATTGCGGGTTTGCCCACTATTATTGTGACAAGCGTTGCGATTTTTTTAACTGCCCAAATCGCGTATTTTATGGCGCGCTCGCAACTTCGCCTCCATGTGGTAGCCTTTATAAGCATTATTTTTGTGCTTATTGGCTTTGTGAGCTTTGGGCTCATACTGAATAGCTTCGCCTTCTCTAGCCCTAGTGCCACGATCCATACTGCGCAGTCTTTCTTGTTTGTGGGGCTAGGTAGCGGCATCACATTTATTACGCGGAGCCTCGCACAACGCTATAAAACGGCGCAAATACTCGAGATGGCGCTGATTGCGGGCGTCGTCGTCTTCATCTTTTTTGCGCACCGCAATTTCAACATTAACTATCCACGCGCATTCGCCGACTGGGCCTTCTCCGAGGGCTACGACCCCATTGATGTCTTGCGACTCATTGGCGCAGCTACTGGTTTTGTGGCGTTGCTCCTCTTGTTGCGTAGAAACAAGGTCATCAAAGTTGTAGTCTCGTTAATCATTTTGTTACTATTTTCCTTTATTATTTTTAGCCTCTTTGAATCCGTTCGTATCCCCGCCGAGGTAGAGAATCCTGTCGCCAACGCTTTGGGCGATGATCAAAAAGGTGATTCCGACGAAGATAAGGATGATAAAGATGATAAAGATGATGATAAATCTAAGTCAGGCAGCGGCGATGGTAGCTCTGGTGGGTCTTCAAGCAGCAATAAACCACAACCCGTTGCCATCGCGGTGTTTTATGACGAGTTTTCACCAGGTAACGACTACTTTTATTTTCGCCAAAACGTCCTCTCTAAATATGACGGGAACCACTTGGTTTCCTCTCCCATCGACGTTGACGTCATCACCCAGTTCCCCTTCCAAGGTCCCATCGAGGCTAAAAGCCCTCAAAATCCTAGCAGCCATCATACTGTAAGTACGTCGATGTACCTTGTTCACGATCACCCCACACCACCGCAGCTTTCCCACGCTACGAAAATTGAGAGCATACCAAATCCCGACAGTAAACTTTTTGTTTCGACGTATGCTGTGCAATCCTTAGGTATGCCCGTCGATGACTGGCGTATGGTGGGGCGAACGAGCATTCCACAGCATTGGAGCGCGGAAGAGGTAGAGCACTACCTTAGCATCCCCGATGATCCGCGCTACAAAGCGCTCTCTAATATTATTGTTCGTAACATCGACCCGCGTTTTACGGGTGACGACATCGTCAAAGCCATCAGCATCAGAAGGTGGTTAGAGAAAGAAGTGTACTACACCCAAAAGACGACACACATCGACAAGAACGATCCGACAGCGTCTTTTCTTTTTGGGAGTTTACGCGGTTACTGCGTGCACATCGCGCATGCAGCCGTTTACTTGCTTCGCTCTCAAGGGATCGCTGCTCGCGTAGCCCTTGGCTACGCCGTCGATAACCGCCTTCGCGGCGCAAACTCAGCGGTACTCATACTTAGCGACCAAGCCCACGCTTGGCCCGAGATACACATTGATGGTGTAGGTTGGTTTACTTTCGACATCGCCCCCGAGCAAGGCGACGTTCAACCGCGTCCCTTCGTCGACCAAGATCTCGAGACACTCTTTGGCGAACTTGCTCGTAACGACAAGAGCGGGGGAAGAAGCGCAAAAGCTAAAAGCGAAAGCATACAAATTCCGTGGCGCTTCATAGCCTTGGGGCTGTTCGCACTATGCGCACTACTTTTGTTATTGGCTTGTATTATCAAATGGTACCGAATTATCGCTGGCATATTCGTAAAAAATCCGGCGAAAATTCATCTTGTTAGTATTTCAGCCCTCGACACCCGCGCCATGCTCGGACAGAAGCGTTATCACGGCGAACCCCTCGAAAGCTACGCACAACGCCAAGACTCACAAAACCTCGTAGCCCTGTTCGATGCCCACGTCCTTGCAAAACTAGGTGAGGCTAAGAGCATCGACATGCAGGACGTCCAATATTTAAGGGCGCAGGCGAGCAAAGAAGCCTTCAGACAAGCTTCTTGGTGGCGCATCGGGCTAGGTATATTCAACCCCTTTACATGGATACGATTCTAATTCAATAAGCCCACCCTGGGCCAAACTCAGCAAAAAGGAGCCGCAATGGACGGTTATTACGTCGAAGCCACGCATGTTACACGCACGCCCCCGAGCGATTGCTTACACACCATCAATTTGCTGCGACAGCGCATGAAATACGACGTCATGGGTCGTGACGACGTCATCGAACTCGTACTCGTCGCCCTCCTAGCCGACGGCCACGTTCTCCTCGAAGACTTCCCAGGCTCGGGCAAAACCACACTCGCCAAAGCCCTTGGCAACTCCCTATCAGCGGGCTCCAGCGACAAAGTCGCCGCCTTTCGCCGCATGCAGTTTACCCCCGACCTGCTCCCGAGCGACATCACTGGGGTCATGATTTTCGACGTCGATTCCAACAGCTTTCACTTCCGTCCCGGCCCCATCTTCTCCAACATCGCGCTTGTCGACGAAATCAACCGAACCTCTCCCAAAGTGCAGTCAGCCCTCCTTGAGGCGATGGCCGAAAAACAAGTCACCGTCGACAACACTACCTATAAACTTGCCGAGCTTTTTTTCGTTATCGCCACACAAAACCCCATCGACGCCGTCGGCACCTACCCGCTGCCCATCGCCCAACTCGACCGCTTCATGTTCAAAATCCGCATGGTTCACATTGCACGCGACGCCGAGCTCCAAGTTATCAACAGCTGGGGAAAACCACGCGCATCCTGCCCTCTAGAACAAGTCTCCGTCCACGACATTATCCAAGCTCGCCAATATATCCGCGAAAATATCAAAATCACCGACTCCATCATGGAATGCCTAGTCGATATCATCCGAAATATCCGCGACGACAAACGTTGCCTCCAAGGCGCCTCCACTCGCTCCCTCGTCCAAGCTGTTCCCGCCCTGCAAAGCTACGCCTATCTCCGCGGCCGCGATTTCGTTAGCCCACAAGACATCCAAGACCTCGCCATCCCCCTCTTTTTACACCGACTCGCCATCGTTCCCGGCGCCGGAGACGGAAGCGATATCGTCCAAAAAGCCATCGCAGACCCGCTTGAACGCTTAGTAAAAAGTACTTTACGTTAATCTTTTTTCTTTGGTGGGGGGCAAGCCCCCCTACGCGCAAGCTTGCTTCATAATTCGCTAAACGCCGCATTATTTTGTGCGTTGTATGGCATGCATTCCATCCAACGCACAAAATGCGTCGTTAAGCGAATTCTTCAGCTGATCTTGCGCTACCCCCCAGCGCTAATACTAGCTTGCGCCTAAGAAGCGAGCTTCAAAGTTTCACTCATACTTTTCATGGCTACATTAATAATGAACCGCTATTTATCCATTATATTAGCTATATTAATCTGTTTTATAGGCAATATTGCTTATGGAGACTTATTGCGGCTAGATGGCGCCGAGCGCAAGGCGTACAATAGCCTTAATGAAAGCAATTACATCAGGGCGCGTAAAGAGGGCGAAGAGATAATAGCAGAGAACCCGAACTCTTTTATGGGTAATTACGTTTTGGGTAGCGTCTTTTTACACGGCGAGGGCAATTTACTGCGTGGTTTACAGTTCCACAAACAGGCACTGCGCCGTTTTGAGGAAGAGTATTGCGAGGATGCCCCAACGCCTCGTACCGCCGATCTCCAAAAATGGCACCAACGCTTACTCATCGAGCTTGCGGACATTTACGCAGAGCTTGATGATAGACCAAAACAGCTCCTACAACTAGAACAGATTGAGAAAATCTATAATATCAGCATGGAGCAACGCAAAGTTTGGGCGCTCATGAAGTTAGAGCGCCTCGAAGAGGCGCGAAGCATTGCAACACGTAATCTTACCAGCCCCGATGAGTATTCGCGCACCATTGCCTACAACGATCTGATTGCTATCGAGGATTCGGAGTACAACTATTTGGCTTCCTACGAAATTGGAAAACGCGGCACCGAGATCAATGTGGATAATTCCTGTGTTGTTCTCTCGAATTTGGCGCGGGCGTCTTTATCCTTGCTCAGGATCGACGAGGCGATCGATGCGTTGAGGCGCGCGAAACGTGCGAAGGAAAAGGATTGCCCGATGCACCCCGACACCCAGATGCTTCGGATTTACACACAAATGGGCGAGTACCAAAAAGCGATATCGACAGCAAAATCGTCGCGTGCGGAGCCGCCAACTAAGCGTATGCGCGTGCAAACCGAAAAAGACCAACGCGCGGCGTTTGCGGATCTTTTCTTCTCCATGGGCTATGTCGCCAAGGGCTACGACTTGATGAAAACCGTCGTACAGGCGCCAGATCGACAAGGCTATAACAGTTACTCCAAAGAGAAGTACTTTTTATCCAACATGGTACCTTACATAGCGATGCTAAACACACAGATTCTTAGACTACACGAGCAAAATGCCTTGTACAAAGCGCTTAACTCGTTTTCGTACGACTACTTTAAAGAGCTTTTTGAGCGCAACAAGGCGATCCGCGAACTTAATATGCAGCTGTGGAAGGCGCAGCAAGTCATGTTATTTCATGCTCTCAACCCCGCGACGCTCAAGGGTATACTTATACCGTTTCACATGATCGATAATCTGCACTATCAATTCGCTTTTATCGATGCCATAGGTTTATCGACCAGCGAGCTGCTGCTATCCTTTGAGGAGCAGAGCTTAAACGAGATTGAACTAAAAGCGGTGAAGCCAAACTCTATGGCCATCCGGGCTTATATTGCATGGCGCCGTAACGACGATAACGCCGTCGCTTTGATCGACGAAGCGCTTAAAACACTACCGCATGAGCTTAACTTAACGATGCAACTGCTAAAACTTATTAAAGCAGATATTTTGTATAGGGAAGGGGCGCATAGCGATGCATATTCTAGTTTTCACGAAATTTTAGATAAATTTCCCGCAGCTTTTCGGGTACTCGAAATACCGCTACCGATATCCTTTAGCGCAGAGCAATACGACAAAGACTTTGCAGACGCAATTCTCAAAACAAAACGCTTCCTAGAAGATGACAATAGCCCATTTTTGCTCAGCATTGAGGGGCGGGAAGATGTACAAATTTGTCTGCAAAATCGCAATGGGCATCGCTATAGTTGTTCGTCCAAGGACGAGAAAGACATTGGGCTAGATGATAAGGCAAGGAGATACCGTATAGCCGATAACTTCTTACACAGCATCTTTACCCCGCGCGTGGATCTTACGCAGTCCGATATCAACTCGTTGGACGGAAGCCCTATTCGTATTGGCGCAGATCGAGCGCTGGAAGAGCTTTTAGACTAGGGCTCACCATATAAACTAGCCAAAATCCATCACTCGCCAGAAAGACGGAGTATGATTGATGTATATTTTTAACAAAAAAAAGTTCGCCATAGCGATATTGAGTTTAGGGTTTGGCATCTTTTTTTGCTTTAATATAGCAAGTGCGGCGCCCCTAATTCCCGATCCACCCGAAGAAGTATTGCCTATTAAAGATGCAGAATCTTGCAGAGATGCTAAAGGCAAATGGACGGAGAAGCAGAATACGCGATATTGTCGCGTTGATGGAAAGATTGAAGGTTTACTCTTGACGGTTAACCATATAGATCCTGTGTTAACCGTACCATTCTATCCCATAACTTTTATGAGACATTATGAAGAGGGAGAGAAGCTCTATTTTTATTTTTGGATGAAAGAGAATAGAGCACATGGGGCGATGCGCGCTTACACCGAGGGCGAAGAGTTAGTGTATGAAGTCGATTACCTCAATGGGAAAGTTGAAGGAACTGCACGTTTTTACGCCAATGGGGGGAAGTTACTTGAACTTGCAAACTATAAAACAGGCATTCTTGAGGGGGACTATGCAAGGTTTAACGATGGCTCTTGTCTTCCTCTCGAGATGGGTAAATACAAAGATGGAGAAAAACATGGGCTTTGGAAGACTTATACAACGTCTTCAACTTTATATACTGAGGGCAATTACCATGAAGGTGTAGAAGATGGAGAGTGGACATATTATGATTTTTTAGCAGGTTTTAAGTTTACAAGCGGTATGAAAAAAAATGGTAAACGTGAGGGTACATGGAAAACTTGGACCAAGGAGGGAGCGCCGTGGATAAACTTAGAATATGAGAATGATGAGCTAAAAAATAAAGAAGCTATCGACTGTAGAAACAGAGGGGGAAACATAGAATTACAACACGATACGAGAACCATACTGTGCTATGACGAAAACGAAAATTTTGCTTTTTATTCCTTGGAATATTACCCAACGACCGAACTGTGGAGACACTTAGAGTATGACCTAAAAGCCAAGGAAATCAAAGTAACAGAATATCATCCCACCCAAGAGCTTTTAACGGAGGGTGTGTATGATTTCGAAACGGAAACTCCCAAGGGTTTGCACATCTTTACCGATCGCCAAGGCAAGGAGTACGGGCGTAGCAATATTATTAATGGTACAGGTGATTGGACCTATTACTGGTATAATGGAAACATACAAAAGAAGGGGGCATTTAAAGATGGAAAACAAGAAGGTTTGTGGACAGCATACAACGTGCAGGGAAATAAAATTGAAGAGACGAACTATAAAAAAGGGGAGTTGGACGGAGAGCACTTACGATGGTTCGAAAACGGCGTTTTATCCTTAAGGGAGAACTACAAAAACAAAGTTCTAGATGGTGAGCGACGAGGCTACTGGATGATAGGTGGGGTGGCATGGGAAGTTGTGTACAAACGAGGCGAATTGCGAGGATTGGGTAGGGATTTCTTCCCTCAAGGTAATATTAAGCGAGAAACTGATTTTTCTTGGGGAGCGAAGCAAGGGATTAAGGAGTACTACAATACGGGCCAGCTCAAAGCGGTTGGAGACACGCTTTACGGCGACTCTCGTGAAGGTAAGTGGACGGACTACTTCAGTAACGGCAAAAAGTGGAGAGAGGCTGAGTACTCTTATGGTAAGGAGCAGAGCCCTGTGGCTATGGCTTGCTACAATCAATCGGGCAATTGGGTATCGGATGTTGACAAGCGAGAACTCGGCTGTCGCGTGTGTAGGGTGAACGAAGAGGACTACTTCAGCCCACACTATCATATGAATGGACACTGGATTTGGTGGTTTGATAGCGGGATTATCGAAAAGGCGGGCGCTTATGACGTCGATAAGAAAAATGGTAAATGGTACTTTAACTACCCCAACGGGAAACGCATGATCGAAGGGTTCTACAAGGATGATTTGCCCACCGATAAGTGGCGTAGCTACTTTGATGACGGAAAAATGAAGTTCTCTGGCGATTACAAAGATGGCAAGAGCCATGGGAAATGGATCACCTTCCACAAAAACGGCTACATCGAAAGTACGGGCATCTTCCGCGATGGAAATAAAGAAGATGAGTGGATCTGGTATCACCCCAACGGCAGTGTCCGCGAAAAGGGAAGTTACAAAAATAACAAAGAAGTAGGCACCTGGACTAGTTACTACGATAGCGGCGAAAAAGAAGGCGAGGGCCAGTACGAAGATGGCAAGCGCCACGGAAAATGGACGTGGTGGCGTAGAGACGGTAGCATTTGGCGAGAAGTGGAGTACAAGATGGGGAAGGAGCAGAAATAAACGTTTGGGGCTAGCGCAGCAAAATACGTTTAAGGGAACTCTGATTCATTGGGGCTACCGCCCCAAACCCCGTCTAAGGGCTATCGCCCTTAGAACCCGTTTTTATGTTTAGAGTATTGATTTTATTGACTTTATTTTGATTATCCTACGGATTTCTTTACTCTCAAATTTTTAGCTGGCAAATCCAAGATTGTTCACAGCTTCCATAAGTTGGCGATTGAAAGCATTAGCTAAAGCAGCCATCTAACACGCCAGCTGGACCCTATAGAAAACAAGGGAGCACGCGCGATGAAAACGGAATTGCCGATGGAAGGTGGTTTTGTTTACGTCGACAAAACGATGCTGATTGATGAACTCTTAAGCAATAGGTCTGAGGTCGTGCTCTTTACGCGACCGCGCCGTTTTGGCAAAACGCTGAATATGTCGATGCTGCGCTATTTCTTTGATATCACGGAGCGCGAACGTAGTGCGGCGCTGTTTAGGGGCTTAAACATTGAAAATTCGCCGCATTACGCAAGGCGCGGAGCAAGTCCAGTGATCTTTTTGACTTTAAAAGATCTCAAATCGCCCACTTGGGCGGGAATGCTTGCTAAGCTCAATATAAAGATTGCAATCCTTTGTGAACAGTACCAAATCCTTGCGCCAAACCTTGAGGGTAGGACTGCGCGGTTCTTCGAAGATGCGCTAAATGCTAAGCTCGATACCGATAGATTGGCTCTATCTTTACAGATGCTGAGCCAAATTTTGTGTACCCATTACGAAGAAAAAACCATTATTCTTATCGACGAGTACGATGCACCGCTGCTAGATGCCTATGAATTTGGCTATTACGATGAGGCGATTACATTTTTTAGGGTTTTCCTCGGCTCTGCGCTCAAAACAAACCCTCACCTGGGTTTTGCCGTCTTAACAGGGATCCTGCGCGTTTCTAAGGAGAGTTTGTTTTCGGGGCTTAATAATGTTCGCGTTTGCTCCATCATTGATTATCAATTTGTCGACAAATTTGGTTTTACAGATTCGGAGGTCGAGGCATTACACAACACACAGTCTGAACGCTTAAAAATGGCTCCCATGATTAGCATGCAAGGCATGCGTATGTGGTACGATGGTTACAGTTTTGGCAATAACATCAAACAATTAGAAATATATAACCCTTGGAGTGTCCTCTGTGCCCTGAGTACTTTGCAGCTTAAGGCGCATTGGGTTAACACTAGCCAAGACATGCTCATTAATATTGTGTTAAAAAAACACATCGATACCGCGCTACCCATCATTGAAAAGCTCATTAATGGGGAAAGTATCCCGATACAACTCAACGAGAGCGCTGTGTTAAAGTCAATGCAAGAAAACGCGACACTCGATGAGTTGTGGAGTCTGCTCTTTTTTTCAGGCGATTTAACGCTTGCAACGCCACCAGATAGCCGAAATCTTTGTGATGTTCGTATGCCAAATATGGAAATTCGCGACAGTTATCGCAATACCCTACAAAGCATTATTGAAACAGGAGCTTGAAGTAATGCGCAAAGTACGGGGGTAGTGCTAGAGCGGGCGCAAAGTTCTGTTTCGCCAAAAATGGGACGGGGCGTCGCGGGGTGTCCCCGCGGAGGGGGTAGTGGTAAACCCGCGCAAAGCGTGGGGTTGACACGTAGGGGACAGTTCCACTTCTATAAAAAAACTTAAAAACAGCCAAATATACAACTTTGCGCTTGCCTTGGGCGAAGCCCCCCTGCCAAAAAAGAAAAATTCGACGACTAAAAGTTTTAGTTATTCCTCTTCTAGCCCTGGGTAGATGCACTCAGCAGGGCAAAGTTCGGCGGCCTGTACGAGGAGTTCATGATCGCCCTCGCTTCGCTCTCCGAGTTCGGCTTTCATGTCGTCGTTAAAGACGAATAGGGTTTCGCTGATGGCGAGGCATGCGCCGCAGCTAAGGCAACGTGCGCTGTCGATGAAGGGAGCTTTGGGGTCGCGGGATTCTGTGGCGCTTGGTGGGGTTGGCGGTGCAGCTGGAGCGTCATTGGCGCCAGTGTGGGGCTGGGGCGTGTCTTTGTTTTCAGCGACGGCGTCTTTGGCAGGGTCAAGATTTTCATCGTCGCGCTGCTGTGCAATGTTTAGTTTTTTGCCGCGTAGTTCTTCAATGTGTTGTTGCAAGCAGTCGAGGGCGCTGTTGTAGGCTTCGCGTTGTATTTGTTCGAGTTGTGTGGCGTGTAGGCTTTGGATCTCGGCGATTTCTTGCTCTTGGTTTTGTTTTGTTTTTTCGGCTAAAGCAGCGACGGAGCGTTGGAGCTGGGTTTTGTTGCTAAACGATAGTTCTTGGAGCGTTGTCCAACGCTGCATTCGGTCAATACAGGTGTTGGCGACCTCGCGTGTCATGACGCATTTGCGTAGAATTCCGTCGATGACTCCCCATATAAAGGGAATTTGTGGGCTATCGAAGCGTGGGTTTTGCAAAAAATCCCAAACCTCGATGAGTTCATCGTTCCACGCCTCGTTTGGCAGAATTCGAAAATACTGGTGATAGCCAGGTTCCAAGGCTAGGGCGTGTGCAAAGGTGAAGGCAGCGTCGATATTTTGGGTATAGCCCGACTCGTCGATGGTGCTGATGGAAACTTTGGGCCAAATGGCATCGGCTTGGGGGTTTTCGTCGATAGAGAAGCGCTCTAGGCGTGTGTGGCCAATGCTGGGATCGTACTGAAACAGCGGTGCAGTGCGTCCGTAGTGCGCCGCTTCTAGTTGTACTAGCGGCGGCAAACGCCAACCCCAAGTTGGTGTGGTGACCACGGCGACGGCAGGTCGCGGGAGTTCGTTCATTTTGTAGAGGGTTTGTAGCAACTGCTCGGGGCGCGCTAGGCTAGATTGGGCGACGAAGGCTTCGCGGTAAGCTGTCGCTAGGTAGGAGAAGCCAGGGTTGTACGGGTGAGGGCGCTGTAGCGGGTCGTTACTAACCATCAGCTCTGAAGTGGAGTCGAGCGCCAAGACATCGATTGGGCGCCCCGAGCGTATCAACTGCGAGAGCTGCGTCAGCATCGAATACAATGACGAACTCGCCTCGCCGATGCAAACCACGGGCAGGAGGCGGAGTTCATCGTACGAAATGTCTTGCCAAGAGAACTGCTCCAAAATATTCGCGTGTGTATCGGGGTCGTAGTCCCCTGCAATATCGAGGCGCGCAACTCGCATCGCCTTAAAAGCAGTTACATGGTTCTCGGCGATGGCGTCGAATATGCCTGTGGCAAGTTCTATCGTGTCTTGGTGCTTGATAATGCGCACCCTCGGGTAGGCGTCAGCATCTGGGAGGCGCCCAGAGTGCAGCAAAATGAGATCGAGCGAATCGTTGATCTGTGCTAAAAAGTCTTCGAGCGTTTTAAGGCTAGTGCGCATGCGCGCGACACGCTCGGGTTCGTACATTTTGTGCCCACGTGGTTGGCTTAGAAGCTTTCCTGCGAGCTTTTCGGTATTTAAAAAAGTTGCACCCGCATCGCCAAGAGCCCCCGATAGCGCTGTACTGCTAATAGCGACAGGACCATACTCGTCATCAGTGCGAAGTGCGTCCTTTAAGCGAATAACCAAACTTTTTATTTCAGCAATTACATCGGCCATGCGTTTTCGACGCGCTGCTCTTACGGCCGAGATATAGAAGTTGAGCAGCGTATTTTCGTTTAGGCCGATGATTTCGGCGTCATGGGGTAAAGCGGCGATGTACAGTTTAACGCCCTTGGCTAGAGTTTCGTCGGGCGTTTGCAGCGTATTTTGGTAGCTCTCAAGGAGGCTAGCGATCAGTTCACGTGCGTTTTGGGGAGGCTGCGCGATAAGCGCCATCTGTTCTTGGGCAAAGTTCACAAACTCTTGCGCAGCAAGATCATCACCAAGGCTTTCTAAAAGTCCGTCGTGTAGACTTTGGGTCTTGAGGCTACCCGCATCTTTAGACAACAGAATGAGAGGATATCGCTGTTCCGATTCCAAGCGCTGTAGCAGTGGGTTGAGCGCAGCAGGGCGAATCGAAAGCGCTGGAAGCGGGTGGTTTTTAGAATACGATGATTGCCCTGTGAGGAAAAACTGTCTAATGGCGAGTTTCCACTCTAAGCTTTCGTCTCTTTTGCGGGGGGCGGGCAGTAGTTTAGGGATTAGACGCTGCGGCATGAAATAGGGGTCAGTGTCGAGTTTGTTGTCGATGCTGCGATCTACAGGCTCAGCCGCCTCCCAACCAGCACTTAGTTTCGCAAATTCTTGCGCGTACAAAATTCCCGCATCTTTGAGCTGCGCTAAGCTTGGGCCAACAGGGTTGTTTTCTAAACAACGCAACATCGCCCCATGCACCGCAAAGCTTCCCAAGCTTCCGATACTCTGATACTCGCCGACGACATCATTCGAGAGCGAATAAAGCCGCAATTCACGCTCTTCGATGCTGCGTTTTTGTTCTTTCGAAAACAAAGGCCAAAACGACAGTTCGGCAACACTGCGCCCTTGAATAAGCACAGCCGCTTTGTGCTTAAGTGAAGCGAGGATATCACTCACATCGATAAGTCCAGGATGCGATAAAAAGAGACAATCTATTCCTTCATGAGGATCTGGCGCTTCGCCATCATTGAGTTCTATCAGTGAGATCAACTTGTGTGGGCTCTTGACGTCAAAGGCACGCAAACCGCTGTTCCTACACAAGTAATTGGCAAGATCGAGCAGTAAACCGCGTGCTAACGAACCAGCGGGCGCCGCTGCTATTTTGATTCTTCGCTTAGCCTTTAGAGTTGTTGATGCTTCATTTAAGTTTTCTTCGCTAAACTTAAGTAATAAAGCAATTTTACTCCAAAACTCTTCGTCATTGCCGAACAAATAGCTAAGACTTGGTCTTTTATCCAAATCGAATAGCGCCTGCCTAATGCCGCTCCAAACAGCCGAAAACTCGCGCGATTTACAATCGCCTATGACTATGATCTGCTGTTGTTTGGCGAGTAGGGTGGCAACATCGTCGGTGGGGAAAGGGGCTGTTAAAGCGATTTTAAGGACGGAGCAAGCGCGATCTACGTGATTTAAGGCTTCACTGATTTTTAACGCTGTCTCAACATAAGAACCTGCAGTGACAATACATATGCCCTCTGCTTGCCAGTTATAGCTCTGCACCGTGTCGATTTTAAGCTGGAATCGGCGCTTAAAATCAGTAAAACTCTGTGCCACGACAGCGCGTATTTTCGCTTCATCGTGTGTGGCGTGACCATCATTATTAATCGGCGTCAAGCTGTCGATCATCTCCTGCGAAGGTAAGCGCACATTTTCTAGTCGCTCGGCGAGTCGCTCGTCCATGCTACAAAGCCCAGCAATGTTAAGGCGTGCGGCGATGTCGTGTGCTAGTAAACAGTGGTAAATAGCCTCCTGCGCGTCGCAAGCCTGTAATTCAAAGGGTAGTGCATAATCGATTTTATCGTTTGCCTTGCGAATGCGGTGGTAAACCATCCTCGGCGGATCACTATGAAAAGCCTCCAAGGACGTGTCTTCTTTGGGCAACAAGACTGCTGCTCGCAAACCCAAGAGCGCCAAACCTTCTACCTGCGACACCGAAAAGCGCGCAGCACGTTTACAAATTAGCAATTCTGCGAGATTCGATGACTCTCGCGCGTTTCGAACTACCCATTTACCAGTAAGTTTCTCTTGATATGCCACGTTCATCTCCTCAAAGCATGAAAGAACTGGCGAGTTATTGGCTCGCGATAAAGAGTTTAGCGTTAGGCTGTGGATGTGGCTAGTAGGGAGGAATCTTCTTTTTTGATAGTTTCCTCTCTTGCCACTAGTTTAAGGACACTCTGATTTATTTTGGGGCTCTGCCCCAAACCCCGCTAAGGAGCCGAAACGAGTAAAATTAAGTGTTTTACGAGTTGATGGCTCGCTTTCGCAGTGAGCATGTCCAAGCCAAGCTCGCTTGAGCTTGTGACATGCGAACAAGAAAAAAAACCGTAGGT
>JBBAEA010000020.1:0-32046 GCA_041656175.1 Bradymonadales bacterium
TGAGCATGTCCAAGCCAAGCTCGCTTGAGCTTGTGACATGCGAACAAGAAAAAAAACCGTAGGTTTTTCATGAGACTAGATTTGCGCAATCGAACGCAAGCCTGTGTGAGTGCAGCGCAAATCGTAGTCGGAATTGAGGAACTGAGCCCTTAGAATCCGCTTTTGTATGGTGATTATTGATTTTATTGGCTATATTTTGAAAACCCGCCTGACTTTCGTTGCTTTAAGCAAGGGGCAGCTTTGAAACCTGCCCCTACAGTTTATGCAGTTTTCACATTGTATGACGGGAAAATACCACTGGCACAGGTAGGTAGAGTCGTTAAACAAGCGTGGATTTAAGGCATATTTGTGCTTGCGTATGCGATGTATTGCAGCTAAAGTGTTAGGTGTTTGTGGCTCTAGGGCCAGATCTTTACGGAGGGATAGATGACAAGGAAAAATTTAACTTGGATTTTCGCGGCCTGCTTACTTATGGGCTTAGGAACATTGGCATGCAAAGACGGTAGCAGCGATGGATGCTTTCTGAACTCAGACTGCTACGACGACAAAGTCGATGATGGAACAAAAGTTTGCAATCGTACAACGAAGCAGTGCGAATTGACAGTGAAGGGAATGTGCAGTGACGGCACTAAGAATAACGCGGAAACTGATGTAGACTGTGGTGGTGGGCTTTGTGCGATGTGCGAAACAGGAAAGAGTTGCGCGCAGAGTACAGACTGTAAATCGCTACAGTGCGTTGATAACGTTTGTACAGGCGAAGCTGTAGACTGCGTTGCGCCAAGCGAGGGGGATCTGATTGTTAATGAAATCATGTCTTCGCCCAGCAAGACTGTCGATTTTCCAAATTGTACGGGGGTGCTACAAAACGAATTTATTGAAATCGTTAATGTAAGCGACAAACCCCTAGAATTAAAAGATGTTGTTATTAATAGCAACCAAGAATTGAAGTATAAGTTTAGTAAAGAACATTGCTTATTACCCAAGCACGCTGCGGTTGTATACGCAACGGCACCCTGCGAATTGCCTCATGTATATTCGGTCGTTAAAGGCGGTGAGTTTCCGTTGCTCAACGGTTCCGCACACCTCGTAGAAATTTTATATAACGATATGCCCATTAGTACTGCAGATACAGGTACGGGCAAACCGGGCATATCTACACAAAGAAAGCCTGACATTACTGGTACAGAGTTTTTGTTACACAACGAGGTTAGTGACACTCTTTCGAGTTCCCCAGGAATGTGCAGCAATGGCTTTGCCATTGTAAACGAATGTAAAGCCCCTGATACTTGCTCTGATGGTATTAAGAGCGGTGACGAAACTGATGTCGATTGTGGCGGTAGCTGTCCCCAAAAATGCGAAAATAACAAGTCGTGTAAAAATGATAGCGATTGCTATTCGCTGAGCTGTGTCAATAATGTATGTGAAGTACCAGATTGTGAGCCCCCAAGAGTAAATGACTTGTTAATTAATGAAATACTGTTGAATCAAGGAGTTGTCATTGATGCAAATAAAGATGGCGAAGTTAATGATAGGGACAAGTTTATAGAAATCGTTAACAATACCGACAAACGCTTGGCACTTGGCGGAGTGAAGATTATACAATCTAAAAAAACAGAAAGATATACATTCAAAAGCTCCGCATGTATCGATCCATACGGTGCGGCTGTTGTGTTCAATAATACCAATGAGCAAGATGCTGAAGATATTAAGGAAAAACTGGGTGGCGCTGGTAATGTAGAAGTGTACACAGACGGGACGCTCGCCTTTGCGCAAAGCACTGCTGATGCCAAACATATTCACCTTGAGGTAAATAGTACGGTCATCAATGCCGTTGAGATTGGAACAGCAACTGCAGCAGGAGCATGGCAGAGAAAACCTGACTACGGAAAGAATAACATACTCGTGGCGAGAAGTAGCCTTATACCAGGCGAACAGATTTTCGCCACACCGGGGCTTTGTTCTACAGGCGGGAAGCTTGCTCCCAAATGCGCAGTTCTGCCTGTAGGCTGCGATGATGAAATTAAAAATCAGGACGAAAGTGATGTTGACTGCGGTGGGAGCTGCGGTTTGTGTGAAGTGGGCAAGGCCTGCAACACCTTCGCAGATTGCCGTAGTAGTTCATGTGAAGAAGGCGTTTGTACAGGGATAGATTGCGTTAAGCCAGAAGTAGGAGAGATCATTATTAATGAGGTTTTCCCGGCTCCAATCACGTCAGGCGACTTTATTAACTGTAGTGGTGTTAGGCAAAATGAATTTATTGAGTTCTTTAACGATAGCGACAAAATGATTAATCTGCATGATATTGCTGTGTCCGTTAACGGCAATATTAAAGATCCCTACAAATTCGAGAACATTTGCATTAATCCCAAATCAGCTTTTGTACTCTATGCTACAGCCAAATGCAATCAAGATGATGTACTTGGCATTGTCAATGGTAAAGACTTTAGCATTACCAATAACAAAGAAGGGAGCATTGTATTATATGATGGCGCTACAAAGCTTGCCGAGGCGAAATGGAGCTCCAACAAAAATGGAATTAGCGTCAATCGCGATCCTGATCTTATGGGTGGCGACGATTTTATCAACCACAACGAAATGGAAGAAATAATGTCTGGCTATTCCCCGGGCACCTGCGCCGACGGCGGTAGTTTAGCCCTCGGCTGCCCACCACCTATGTGTAAAAACGAAACTCATGATCCCGATAACGGCGAGACCGACGTCGACTGTGGAGGCCCGAATTGTGATGCTTGTGGAACCGATGCCAATTGCAAGGAAAATGAAGACTGCTTGAGCAATGAGTGTAGCGGTGGAAAATGTACAGCAGAACCGTCTGCGCCAGTAGCGGGGGAACTCGTTATTAATGAAGTTTTGCCAGCTCCCAGCACAAGTGTTGATTTCGAGAACTGTACAGGTGTTAAACAAAACGAATATGTAGAGTTCGTTAACGTTAGCGATCAAAAAATAAATCTTGAAGGTATGGAACTATACACAGCAAAAGCGGGTGAAACACTAACACTATATTATACATTTGCGAAAATTATTCTAGAGCCCAAACAAGCGCTGGTGCTCTACGAAAAGGATAAGTGTAACGACGGAGAAGCTCTTTGGGTTTCATCAGGAAAAATCAATATGTTTACTAATAATGTGGGTTATGACCTATCGCTGCGACATAACGGCGTAGAAATTTCAAAAGCAGACTACCCAACACCTGCAAGTGGAGTTTCCGTGCAAAGAAGCCCCGATACGGGTTCCGACACTCTCGTCAGACACAATGCCATTGATGGAATTATTGCTAAGCACTCTCCAGGTAGTTGTGTTAACGGCGCAAACTTTAGCACAAACTGTCTGTAAAAGCTGATAAACTTGCGATTTCCGCAGTAAGCGCCCTTTAAAGGGCGCTTTTTTTATGGGCAGCGAACAGCGCAAAGCGCGCCCGTTCACGAAATCATGCCTTTTATCCACTCGCCCCTAAAAACAAAGTTTACCTCTCCACGCAAACTGTAGCAGGCATCGCAGTTGGTTGATTTATGCACTTCGACACGTCCCCTGGGCAAAAACAATTCGATGCCGCTGGCGTCTTTGGCGAATTGCTCAATAAAGACTGCAGTAGTGGCAATAGAGCCAGAACCACAGGCTAGCGTTAAACCAGCTCCGCGTTCATACACCGCCATTTGCGCGCTCTTTGCACCAAGGCGCCTAACAAACTCGATGTTTGCGCCTGCCGCAAATGATGCATGCGTGCTCAGAGCTTCACCATGTTTTTGAGCCCAAGACATCGGATCGTCATCGACAAAAACAACAGCATGCGGGTTACCAACGTTTATTAAATTCAAGTCAAATAGAGTTTCGCCTAATTTTATTTGACGCTTCCCCTCAAAACGCAATCCCCCCAATTCGACTTCGACTACGTACGACTCGCCGCGCTCAGCGCTTTGCAGAATCCTCGCCTTAACGACGCCAGCGTCACTAAGTATGTCGAATTCGCTGTATTTTAGTGCGTAGTGTTCGTGTAAATAGCGAGCAGCACAGCGTAGACCGTTTCCACAGGTTTCGGCCAAAGAGCCATCCGCGTTAATAATACGCATGCGTGTTGGCTGCTGACTTGCATCGATAAGAAGGATGCCGTCGGCGCCGATGCCAAAGTGTCGATCGCAAAGTTTGGGCGCAAGTGCACGCAAATGCGCCAATTCTGCCGTTGTTTCACATTGGTCAACGATGATAAAATCGTTGCCCGTCGCTTCGTATTTAAAGAACGAAACCATAGACTCGTCAAATTGTGTTGAGGCAAAGGCCTCGCGTATTGATTTTATTGGCTTTACTTTGAAGTGGCGCCTAAGTATTCTTTCGCTACTCTCGCTGTTTTATAAGTACTCGCATTTTGTGTACTCGCGCAAAACCTCGGGGATTCGCACACGGCCGTCGGCTAATTGGAAGTTTTCCATGATGGCGACGAGTGTGCGCCCGACCGCTAAGCCAGAGCCGTTAATGGTATGTACATACGCAGTTTTTGGCCCCTCAACGGGACGGTAGCGTATGTTTGCGCGCCGCGCTTGGAAATCACCAAAGTTTGAGCAGCTCGAAATTTCGCGGTAACAGTTTTGGCTAGGCAACCATACTTCAAGATCATAGCACTTTTGCGCGCTAAAGCCCATATCGCCTGCACTTAGGCGCATAACGCGGTAGTGTAGCCCGAGCTGGCGCAAAATCTCTTCGGCATCGCGAACCAAGCCCATGTGCTCTTCTTCGGAATCTTCGGGGCGCGTAAACTTAAGTAGCTCCACCTTGTCGAACTGGTGCTGGCGGATCATTCCGCGTGTGTCCCTACCATAGTTACCCGCTTCTAGCCTAAAGCAGGCTGAGTACGCGCAGTACTTAATGGTTAGCTGATCGTCGTCTAAAATTTCATCACGGTGTAGGTTTGTAACAGGAACTTCGGCAGTAGGTATTAAAAAGAGGTCGCCATTCGTTACGTAGGCGTCATCCTCGAATTTTGGCAGTTGCCCTGTACCAGTCATAGCCGCACGATTGACGAGGTAGGGCGGGATAATCTCGGTGTAGCCTCGAGAAGCGTGTAGATCCATCATAAACTGTATAAGCGCCCGCTCAAGACGAGCGGCTCCAGCCTTTAAGAAAGTAAAGCGTGCACCGCTGACCTTGGCGCCGCGCTCAAAGTCAAGAACATCGAGTTCTTCACCTAAATCGTAGTGCGCCTTTGGTTCAAAATCGAATTTTGGGCACTCGCCCCAAAGCGAAACTTGCTCATTTCCGCTTTCGTCGGCTGCCTGTTTGACGTCCTTTGCCGGTAAGTTAGGAACGTAGAGCATCATATTTTCGATTTCAGCATCGATCTCGCTTCGCCTAGCTTCCAAGCTCTTGAGTTCATCGCTTACGCTTTTTAGCTCCTCGCGCAGCTTCGCCGCCTCTTGCTTATCCAAATCCCGCATTCGCTCGCCTGCTTGGCGCTGCTCGAAGCGGAGTTTATCGAAACGACCAATCTTTTCGCGTCGCTCTTGGGATAAACTACGTAATTTATCGAAGTCGATCTTTGCGTTGCGAAAACGTAGCCCATCGGCTACGGCGTCCAAATTCTCTAAAACGTACTTGATATCTAACATCTTAATTTTCCCTAACCCCTTGTTTTTTCCCGCTTCCCGCAGCTACTTATGCCATGTTTTCGCGCTAGTCTCAAGTTTTTCGCGCCTGTCCTTGGGGGGTAGCGAAAGATCACCCAAAGTATTCGGCCATGAGCACATTTTATGCGCTGTATGCGCGGATTGAGCGCATACAGCGCATAAAATAGTGCGAATTGCCGAATAATGCGGGAAGCTTTCGCTAGGGGGGCATTAAGCCCCCCACATATAAAAGAAGCTTAAAGTCTGAATGCAAAAAACGCATTGCCTTGGCACGCATTGTCTTCTAGACTCGCAGCGAAGCCACGGGAGTGGCTTTTGGCGTTGGTTAGGCGTAGATGAAGAATTTATTGCGACATAAGAAGCAAAAGTCGGCCAAGAAGGTCGCTGAAATCCGCACAGATCCTAAGGATTACGCGAGGTCATTTCGCATTGTGTTTGTATTTGTGGCTATACCTTTCATCTTTTTGAGCCTGCGATTTTGGTATTTGCAGATTTGGAAGGAGGAGCACTACAAGCAGCTGGCGTTTAATAACTTCATTAAGCGGCGCGTGATTCCAGCGGAACGAGGAGTCATTACGGATATTGAGGGGCGCCTAGTGGCTGAAAATCGGCCAGCCTATAACGTTGCGCTCACGCCAGCCTTTTTTGTGCAAAGTGGAGAGAGCGAGGAGGAAGTCGTCGAACGAATACAGCGTTTGGCAAAGATTTTGTCGCTTTCGAGCGAGCAAATCGAAAAGTTAACGAATAATGTTCTGAATGTTAAACCTGAAAACAAATTTTCGCCGATACCCATAAAGCAGGATATTACACGCGATCAAGTGGCGCTTGTCGAGACCAATATGCTCGATTTTTACGGCGTCGAAATCACGGCTACGAGTAGGCGCTACTACCCCTTTAACGACTTGGCCGCCCATCTTATTGGCTATGTCAATGAGGTCAACGGCGAGGAGCTGCAAAAACTCAATATGTATGGGTATCGGCTGGGGGACGTGACGGGGCGCATGGGGATTGAGCGAGCGTTTGAGCCGATTTTGCGTGGTAGCTCGGGGCTGAGCGCGATGGTTGTCAACGCGAGAGGGATGCCGCAGACCGATCCGGCGAGTCTAGGGCTTATGCGAAATTGGAAGGATGTTGCGCCAATTGCGGGTAAAACTATAGTTCTGACGGTCGATATGGATTTACAGCGAATTTTAAAGAATGCGCTGCGGAATTTTGAAACGGGGGCTATTGTTGCGATGGATCCCAATTCGGGGCGTATTTTGGGTATCGCATCGACGCCCACCTTTAACCCCAATAGTTGGTCTGGTCGACTTAGTCGCGATGAGCATCTTAAGTCCGACACTAACCCCTACAAACCTATGCTCGACAAAGCGCTGTTGAGCTATTTTCCAGGTTCGGTGTATAAGGTTATTACCGCGGTGGCAACGCTTGAAGAGGGCTTGATGCAAACTCACGATACGCTGAACTGTCCCGGTTATTATGAATACGGCAAACAGCGGCGGCGTTTTCACTGCTGGAAGCACTCGGGTCACGGCGCGGTTAACATCGTCGAGTCTTTGGGGGCGAGCTGTGATGTGTACTTCTATAAGGTTGGCGAAAAACTTGGTATGGATACGCTAGCCGAATATGCCTACCATTTTGGCCTTGGACGCCGAACAGGAATCGGCATAAACGGCGAATCGCCGGGTTTAGTGCCAACAAGAGCATGGCACGCCAAACATTCTTCGGAAGGCTTTCAGGGCGGTTTCACGCTGTCAACATCCATCGGGCAGGGCGATACCCGAACGACGCCCTTGCAAATGGCCTTGCTCTACTCAGCGCTGGCAAACGGCGGCACACTTTACTACCCACAAATCGTCGATCGCATCGAAACCGCGCAAGGCGAACCGCTCTTTGAGTACCCGCTGCGCGTTCGCTCAAAACTGCCCTACAAAGCCTCTACGCTCAAAGCCATACGCGACGGTCTCGATATGGTCATGAACGCCGAAATCGGCACCGCATACGCCTACCGACTCCCCTACCTTAACGTCGCCGCAAAAACAGGAACAGCTCAAGTAACATCGCGAAGATCCTCGAATGCGGCGGTCGAGTTTAAATATCGCGACCACGCCTGGTTTATCACTTTTGCACCCATCGATAATGCAGAAATCGTCGTTGTCGTCTTCCTCGAACACGGCGGCTCTGGCTCTAGCTCCGCTGGCCCCGTCGCCATGGAAGTCCTCGATCGCTATTTCCGCGAAATTAAAAAGAAAACACCAGCCGTTATCGAACAAAATACAGGTTTTGCTGCAAACTAACGGATTAAATTATGCGTCTTATCTCTACCAAACCGCTAAAATCCTTTGCAACTTCCTTCGACTGGCTACTGCTTTTACTCGTTTTAGCCATCGCCGGCATCGGCATATTCAATCTCGCAAGCCTCGCCGATATACTCCACAAACCCTTGCATAACACGCAATTGCTGTGGCTGGGAATTGGCATCATCTTTTTTGCAATCCCCTGTGCTACCATTGATTATCGCATCTATGAACGCGTCGCGAACGCTATTTTTATACTGGGCAACTTGGCGCTAATTTTGGTTCTCATCGTCGGCGACGAATTTAACGGCTCCAAACGCTGGATAAACCTCGGAGTTTTCCACATGCAACCATCGGAGCTCATGAAGATTGCTACCGTTATTTTTGTCGCCAAGTTTTTTTCTCAGCGAGAGCACAGTGAAGCCTACGGATTTTTGAGCTTAGTTCCTTTGCTTGCGGCTATCGCTGTACCCATGGCGCTGATTTTTTTGGAACCAGACCTTGGAACCGCTGTGCTTATCGGGCTGATCGCGAGCATGATGGTACTTTTTGAAGGCGTTCGGCGAAAAACCTTGATATTTTCAGTGCTTTTGTTCATGGCACTCGCACCACTGGCTTGGATGGGGATGCACGATTACCAAAAAAACCGCGTTAAAACCTTCCTACAACTCGAAGAGGACCCTTATGGCAACGACTGGCAGGTTAAAAATTCGGTTATTGCTGTGGGTGCTGGGGGTTTGACGGGCCAAGGTTTTGGCCAAAGTACGCAGGTGCAAAAGGGTTTCGTACCCGAGCCCGAGAATGACTTCGCCCTTGCAAACTGGGCCGAGGAATACGGCTTTGTGGGCGTGATTTTTCTCCTATCGCTCTATCTCATCCTCATTCTCTGGGCCATACGCATCGCTCGCCTTGCCCGCGACCGCTTTGGCATGCACCTTGCCGTGGGGATAACTGCGATCATTTTTTGGCAGGTTATTATCAATACCGCGATGGTGGTTCGCTGGGCACCCGTCGTTGGAATTACTCTGCCCATGGTTTCCTACGGCGGCTCTAGTATGCTTAGCATGATGATCTGCGTGGGAATCCTGATGAACGTTAGTATTCGGCGGCACAGTTTTAAGTAGGCGCATTTTACAAAACGTATTCCAAAAGCCATCTTTTTTGTGGGGGGCAAGCCCCCCTACGCGCAAGCTTCCCGCATGTTCTGCGGCTTCGCGCACGATTTTATGCTTTGTATGCGCTCAAACCGCGCATCCAAAGCATAAAATGCGCTCAGTCGCAGAACATGCGGGTGATCTTGCGCTACCCCCCGGAAATTCGCTCGCAAGCGCATACAAGATTTTGAACTTCGCTGTAGCACCTCACCATGGGCTTCTAAAATTGAGCCAATCTAGCGCTATCGTTATCGAAGAAAATGCGAATTTTTAGCGTCTTACTCTACAATTAAACGACCCCAACGGCGTTTCCCCACTTTAAAAATATAATTACCTACTGGAAGTTCGTGTTGTATATCCTCAATCACGTCTTCACCATCGAGTCTTACGCCGCCACCCTGAATCAAGCGTCGTGCCTCGGATTTCGAGGGGGCGAGCTTAGTTAAGGCAAGAGCGTTAACAAGGGAGAGCGTGTGGCTACCCGCGTCGGTTTTTAGCTTAAACTCGGGTATGTCGCTGGGCATCGCGCGTTGCGAAAACTGCGCCTTCCATGCTTCTTGCGCTTTACGCACGTCTTCTTCACTGTTGAAGCAAGCCGCCAGCTCGTAGGCTAGGGCGTGTTTTGCATCCATGGGGTGCCAGGAGTTTTTGCGCTCTTGGATCTCTGCGCTGGATTCCCGAGACAGCAATTCGTAGTAGCGCCACATCAGCTCGTCGCTAATCGACATAAGTTTGCCGTAAACGGTGTCAACGGGCTCTGTAATACCGACGTAGTTACCCAAAGACTTGGACATCTTAGCGCCAACGATTTTGCCATCTTCTACGTGTGCGTCCGTTCCTTCTAGGAGCGGCAAGGTTAGAACGATTTGGGATTCTTGGCCGTACTCTTTTTGTAGCTGCCGCCCCACGAGTAGGTTAAAGAGCTGATCGGAGCCGCCCAATTCGACGTCGGCTCTTAGCTCAACGGAGTCGTAACCTTGGAGCAAGGGGTAGATAAACTCGTGTACGCTAATTGCGCGTCCCTCGGTGTATCGTTTTTTAAAGTCATCGCGCTCTAGAATGCGCGCAACCGTGTACTTTGCACTTAACGCAATAAGATCCACCGCCGACATTTTACCCAGCCACTCGCTGTTAAAACGAACTTGGGTCTTTTCGCGATCGAGTATGCGAAAGACTTGATCCGTGTATGTTTTAGCGTTTGCCATAACCTGTTCATCAGTGAGGGGTTTACGTGTTTCGCTCTTCCCGCTCGGGTCGCCGATGCGACTTGTAAAGTCGCCTACCAAAAAGACGACTTGATGACCCAAGTCTTGGAATTGTCGCATTTTGCGCAACACAACGAGGTGCCCAAGGTGCAGGTCGGGCGCCGTTGGGTCGCAGCCCAATTTAATGATGAGCGGCTTATTTTGGGCTTTGCTCTTGGCGAGTTTTTCGAGAAAGGATTCACGCGTGTGCAGATCGACTACACCGCGCATGAGGATTTCAAGCTGTGTCTCTGGGGCTAAAAATTCAGTCATTGTTTTACTCATATAAAAAACGGTGGCATTCCTCGCAAAAGCGATAAGCAGAATACGACGCCGCGGCCTTAGCGAAAAGAAGCTCAAAAAACTTCCTTAGCAACGCGCAAACTCTGTTATGCAGCAAGCAAGGCGAGGTTTTTTCAGCGATTTTCCGCACAATTTCAGGCTTTGATAAAATTCACTCATCACTGCTACGGCGCAGTGTTGAGTTTATCCATATAACTAATTCACAAAAACGACAAATAAACATTCTCTTAGAAAATGGCTTCAAGTTGAACAAGCAGCTCATTATTATCGACATCGAGATTGCGCTGGGCTAGCGCAGGCACATCATTGCGTTCAAAGATCATTGCGTACTCTAAGCGAATCGTTAAAAATTCACGTAAAATTTTGGCATGAATGGCCAACGTTGCGATGCTATAGTCCCAACTAATGGCATTGGATTGCTCTGGGGAGCGCATGGCATACGAAGAATTGAGTGGACGGCTAGAGTCTAGCAAGAGAAGTTGTTCATAGCGCAGCAAAAACATCATACTGTGAAACCACGTTGATTTGCGCGAAAGTTCGAGACCTGCTTGCGCGTAATAGCCAAAATGCTTCAGTTGCCCTGTTCTGTTGAATATCGCTTCTGCCAAAAAGTGGAAGCCGTGTTTTTCGAAGTAAATACGTCCTCCCGCGAGGTAGGCAAGTCCAGATTTTGCATCGGGATTGTGTTTAGGGCTTAAGCGGTAGTGCGGGAAATCCGCGATTAAAATATCCAAACCTTGGTGCGTGCTGAGCTTGCCGATAAAGCCGAAGCCTTCTAGCGCGAGGCCATGGCTTTCAAAACGCAGTAGTGCTGTTGCAGCGACAGAGTTCCCAGAAAACGCGCGCGCGTTGCCGTAGGCGAGTATGCTAAAGCTCCCTTTGTAGGTGGGCGAGCTGTGTAGTGGTTCGGATTTAAGGGGGCGTTGCATGGAAGCGGCGAGCGCGAGGCTGATGGCGTTTTCGTTGTTAATTTGGTATTTTAGTTTGTATGCCGCATGATATTCGGCGTTTTTCCAATTCACGCTAGCGATAAGCGGATATCGGGCGGTATAGCGATGTGTGGCAAAAATGGGTTGTAGGTAACCAAGCTCAGCTTTGTGGTGCAGCTTGTCATGAAGATTTGCGGAATATGCAAAATAGATGTTCGAAAGTCTTGCGCCGGACGTTAAAAACTCGACAGAGCTATTGAGTGCGAGCATGCGCATCCATTGTAAACGAAACGCTAAGTCAAAGGAGTCGAGTTCAACAAACGGCGAACGTGTGCCAATAGTCTGTGTGTCGGTTGGGCTATCGTAGCCTGGTCCCCCAGAGCCCTCGAGATCGTGTAAGCCTAGGCGCATCCGTCCCTTGATCTGAAAGCTCAGATCTTGAAAATGCAAGGACACGTTGTTGGGTGCGTAAGCTTCATCAAATTCGTCGTAAGCCAAAAGCTTTTGTGCATAAAGCGATAACAAGCAAAAAACGACGCATATAACAGCAAGCTGCTTCATTCCAGTTTCCTTTTACTGGCGGAAACTTGGTGAGCGACCGAATCCCTACGCCAGCATTACCTGAACAGGTTCAACGGGTTTAATCTCAGGCTTTAGTGCCACCCCGTCAGTTGTTGATTGGATTGTAAACTTAAATTCGCTTTTTTGGGATAGGGCTTAGCCTCTAGAAGACGGTTTTACGTTTAAAGGCAGAACACTGCAGTTTTTGTTGCTGCAAAACCTTGCGCTAAAAAGCAAAAACCGCAAGGAATCGCGAGAAATTTTGGGGGTAGACCGAGACCCCGCGCGGAAATTTGCAAAAGATGCATCATTTGCGCTGGCTTGGCGAGTAGCCAAGACGGCGCAAATGATTTGCAGCTTTTAGCAAATTAAGGCGTGAGGCTCGGGCGTAGGGGGCTTGCCCCCTCAAAAAACACATCGCCATACGAGATAATAGCAAAACGACTCAAAAAAGTGCTATGCTTTGGGCTAGGCGAAAGAGGCGAGTTGTCGGCGTTTGCGTGGGTTGGCGCGGCGGCCAAAATGGGCTGCCATTGTCAAGCGCTGTTTTGAATGCATAATGTTGCTGGCTGCCTAGGTCAAGGAGGCGGCGTTTGTTGGTTGCTTGCTAGCTTAAAAGTAGCGCGGATTATGAGCATTAAAGAGAGCTTAATCGCTAAGGGCGTCGAGATTTATGCACCCGAGAGCGTAGTCATAGAAGACGTCGCAGTGGAGCAAATTGAGGGCGGTGTCGAGATATTCCCTGGCAGCGTACTGCGCGGGAAACGTACGCGTTTGGGGCGCGGGACACGCGTGGGCGTAGGCGGAGGGGGATTTTATGAGAATGTGGTGGCAGCGCGAGGCGTGGAGCTTCGCTCGGGGGTTTATGTCGATTGTGTTTTGCTTGATAGGGTTGTGGTGCGCTCGCATGCAGAACTTCGCGAAGGCACACTATTGGAAGAGGGCGCGGAACTCGGGCACACGGTTGGCCTTAAACAGAGCATTTTGATGCCAGAGTGCATCGTGGGGAGCCTCGTCAATTTTTGTGATGCCCTTCTGAGCGGCGGCCGCTCAAGGCGCGTGCACAGTGAAGTCGGCAGCTGCATGGCGCTCTACAACTACTCGCCGTGGGGCAACAAATTTGCATCGCTA
Source organism: Bradymonadales bacterium (assembly GCA_041656175.1). Classification (GTDB taxonomy): domain Bacteria; phylum Myxococcota_A; class Bradymonadia; order UBA4248; family UBA4248; genus JBBAEA01. The sequence continues at coordinate 13,253 of JBBAEA010000020.1, forward strand.
TTTGGTGATGTTGCGCGCGGGGTCTTACTCAATCAAGCGCCCATTTTCATCGGCGGGCAAAGCCAAATCGTAAGCCCAGTGCATGTCGATTTTGGCAGCGTGCTGGCAGCGGGCTCGAAGCTGCAACGCGACGTAGGGAAGTCGCGCCTGGTGCTTAATGCTGCTAAAGACCTTGATATGGAGTTTAATCCCAAAAGACAGTCGCGCGTTTTGCATAAAATTCAAAAATCTTGTCAATACGTCGGCAATCTTTATGCACTATGGCATTGGTACCAGCAGGTTAGGCGGTATTTTGCAAAAAATGACGCGTTTTTGCTTGCTTGCTACAGGGAGGCCGAAAAACAGATTGAAGCGGGAATTGATGAGCGAATTAAGCGTACACAAAAGCTCTTGGACTCGCTAGCCGAATCTTTGGATGAACATAAAAAAGCCAATAACGCGCGCGAAATAAAAGAGCATGAGTACTTAGTTATGGAGTCGAAAAATATTGTTCAGAGGCTTAGAACGACTTTGCCAGTGCAAGATTTTAGCTTTTTAAACGCGCATTTGAACGCTTTTGAGGCTAAAGACTATAGGGATTGTATTCGTGCGCTCGACAGCGAGCTTGCACAAAGGGCTAGTAATGCTCTAGACGCCGTGGTGGGGCAGTATTTTATAGAGGGTTTTGGGAACTAGGATAGGGGCTTAAAGACGTGTAGCCACTGGTTTTGCTCATAAAAGGTTTTTTGCTACGCTACCGATATAGGCTAAAAGCAACAGCGCGCTAAGCGCCATATAACGCAAAATATGATTTTTGATGCCACAGACATAAGCATGGAGTTTATGCAGTTTTTAAAACACGCTATTTACTCCAAAACGGTAGGGCTAGATACTTGGTCTGAGCGCCTGCGTTTGGAGATCGAGCAGCAAAACGAGCTTCAAGCCTACTTGCTCTGTGATCTTGTGGGGAAGCACTATAGTAAAGAGAGTTCGCGTAGGTTCCTCCAAATGATTTTCCCCATCGCACACGATGAACGCGGGCGCCCTATGGCAAGCGCGCAAAACGATATGGATGCTGGCGTATTGCCGCAAGTTCACGAAAACAGCCTCTATGTGCGTATTTCACACGGCATTCGACGCATCGACTTTGAGCGCGGATTTTGTGGCGATATTCACTTCGATTTTATTTTGCCACGCGAGAACTTTTTGTTTGGCGCAAACAACGCTGGTTTCGTTATTGCGCATAAAAACAAGCTGTATTTTGCCAAAGACGCAAAGAACTTCGAGGAAGTTCACGCGTTTTCGCAAGATATTTTGAAAATTGGGCCAAGTCTTGAAGATGGTACGACTTTGCTTTTGGTCGATTCTGGTTTTGCTCCCATTGCGGCGCTAGCCTACTTGTTTAGGCCAGAGCATAGCGATAAGCTGCTGTTTTTACCCAATATTCAACAAGATTTGCGGCATGATTGCGCGGCGTCGCGCGACTGTTTTGTGTGCTGCGCAGGTGGCATGCAAGCGGATGAACTTCGTTTTATCTACGGTGATGGGAGCTGGAAAACGAAGTTTATTCATGAATCAAGGCCGATGCTCGTAGCGCATTCGGCGCTCGGCCCCGTTAGCATCGATACAAGCGGTGAAGCGTTTTTGTGGAAAAATCACGAAGTGCTAGATGATGCCAAGTTTGACTTAAAAGGTTTAGCCGAAATACTCCTCGATAAAACGCTACGAGGTCCGGCAATGGTCGACTGGGAAAAACGACAGTTGCGCATCGGCGACGGGCAAGATTGCTACGCAAACCACGATCTTCCGCTTTTCGTCAAGGCGCTCTACCCTTTTAGAGACAACGACGATATCGCCATTTTAGGCGATAATAACTACTACTTTTGGTCTTCCCCCCATCATTGCGTCTCCCTTGCATGGCAACTCGCCGCCAACTCTGCAAGTGCAGAAGATTGGCTCGCTATTTTACCCGACTCCCCCCTTTCTGTAGAAGATGATCCACGTATTCGCAAGTGGAAGTTCGAGATTTAGCGCTTTTGGCTACAATACAATGCTCACGGTTTTTCATCTTTAGTTCACACGTGTTTTTTAGGATTTCATGGTACAATGAACGGATTTTTTCTTATCGATAAACCAAAATCTATGAGCTCTGCTGGGGTGCTGCGCAAAATGAAGCACAAGCTTCGTGCTGCGCGCCTCGGACACGGTGGGACTCTCGACCCGATGGCCACGGGCTTACTCGTAGTAGCTTGCGGTAAGGCGACGAAGTTACTGCGTTTTTCGATGGGAGCCAATAAAGCCTACGACGCTAAAATTATGCTCGGCCAATCCACCGACACAGAAGATGCGTTGGGCGAAGTAACTGCTAGAGCCGCGTGGGAACATGTGAGTAAAGAGCGGCTTATAGAGGCTTTAAACGCGTTTCGCGGAGAAATTCTTCAGACGCCGCCACGATATTCGGCGCTTCACGTTGATGGACGACGTGCCTACGAGCTTGCGCGTAGCGGCAAAGAATTTGAACTTGCAGCGCGCAAGATCCACGTTATGTCTCTAGAACTTTTGGATTTTGCCGCCCCTGAATTTTCGCTACGCATACACTGTTCGGGAGGAACTTATATACGAAGCCTCGCGCGAGATCTCGGGCTAGCGCTCAATAGCCTTGCCCACCTCACCGCGCTTCGGCGTATTAAAAGCGGGCACTTTGAACTCGGCAATGCTGTTAGCTTGGCCGAGTTTCTCGATTCGGATCCCGCCAATTTTCTCATAACACCCTACGACGCGATGAGCCCATATCCCGCGATTAGGCTTTCGCCCGACGATCTGCGTCGGCTACAAAACGGCTTAGAGTTCACGCTGCCAAAACTCGAAAGCGGCTTGTACAGACTTTGCGCAGCTAATGAAGAGCGGCTAGCCGCTATGCTCAGTATTAATGAAGAGCAAAAACGCGATATTATTCGCTTTAACCCCTAGGTAAACCCTGATTTATTGCGGCTACCGCAACGCTTTGTTTTTTACCACTAAAGCTTTTTTACCACGAAAGCTTTTTTACCACTAAAAACACGAAAGGCACTAAAGCTTTTAACGAAGCAAACTGGGCGTGTAAAACTAAGGTATCCTTTAATCTTATAAAAGCATTTAAAAAAGAAAGAGTCTTTCGTGAATTTTCGTGTATTTCTGTGTTCAAAATTTAAAGACACAAAAGGCACGAAAGATTAATACATATCAAGCTGGTTCAGTAAGAAAAAAAAAGATTTTCGTGAATTTTTGTGTATTTCGTGGTTCAAAATTTAAAGACACGAAAGGCACGAAAGATTATTACATATCAAGTCGGTTCTATAAGATAAAAAAGAATTTTTCGTGAATTTTCGTGAATTTTCGTGAATTTTCGTGTATTTCGTGGTTTATTGTTTTTTTCATTTAGTGAAAAAACTTCAGCCAACGTCCGAAAAGCGCGCTGTCACTCGATTTCGTTCTGAGGGTAAAAAGTACTTTACCCTGCAATTGCTCTTGGGCAATAGGACCGAGTTTTCTTGAATCTAGCGCAGCTGCGCGGTTATCGCCTAAAAGATAGGCTTCGCCTTGGGCTAGACGCGTTTTACTTACACTGCTGCTTACGAGTTCTTGCTTTGCGCAGCGTATGCGGTGAACTCTCTGGTTGGGCAAAGTCTCGAAGCAATCTTGTACTTCATTTTGTGCAGAACGTATGGCATCCGAAACGACAGGTCGCGCCCTAAGCCTCTTGCCATTTATTTGGATTTCACCCAAGCTCGTCGTCACATGCTCGCCATTATTCGCAACAAGCCGAAGAATGTTTGGGGTATTCAGGTTTTTGCCTAATGCGACAACGTCGCCCGCTTCGTAGCGCAGTGAATGGAAGGGCGGGTTAAAGACCAGGATGAGATCGCCCTTGTCGATGGCGGGGCTCATGGCACTAGACTGTGCTCGAAGCATGTCAAAACAGAGTACTAGCAGCACAATAATGACAAAAGTAGTGAAGATGGCGAGTTTAGTGCGAAAGGCAAGGGCTTTTGTCTTAGTTCGCTTGCTGGGTTTTGCAGCAGATCGTTTTGTGGCTTTTCGAGCTCTCGTTTGTTTGGGCTTCTGGCTAAGTTTAGTTTTTGTGCTTCCCGTTTTTGCCAATGCTTCCTCCTAACAAAGTTTAAAGCTGGCCTAGCAGCGAGAATATTGTGGCTCGCAAGTATCAGAATGGCAAAAATAGAGACTTGCGAGCGCTATTGAGCGCGCGTTCTTGAGTACTTATAAAACTTGTGTGCTTTTTAGTATTTGTTAGCCTGTAGCAGGGGAGAAACGAGGTAATAAACGTATGCAACACATAGTCTTTGCGGTATTAAATATCGTCTTTTTGTTCGTCTACATCTTTTTTTTGGGTTGTGCGAGCACGAGCGGTGGCGCTTCTGTTCCGTTTAGCGAAGCCCAAGAATCTAGGTATTGGGAAGCTGTGCGCGAGGATGAAGCGCGCAAGGAAGCTGAGCGCGCGGCGTTGCAAGCGGAACAGCGTGCTTTGAGCGATCTTGCTCAAGAGCAGGCGGTGATAGTGCCGGCGCGCAAGATCGACGTAGAGCTAGAGCGTTTTGACGCGTTTTTTGCCCATGGCCCAGCGCATGCTTTAGGGTTTTTGCAACTAGCGCCTGTACGCGATGGCGTCGAACTGGTGGGCTATGAAATTCAAGGTTTTCCGCGCGGTGCACTGCGTAGCGTCGACCTAGCGCTCGGTGACGTAATCTTGGCCATAGATGGCGAGTTACCGAGGAATCCAGAGCGCTATTTTTCGCTTTGGGAGAAAATAGGAGAGCGACGCGATGGGGCGCGCCTGAGTGTTTTACGACGTAGTGAAGCTTTCGATATTGTATGGCACGTTATCGGCGAGCCGTAGCGGTGAAATTTAGCGCTTGCATGCAATTCCGTTACTACCTAGTATGAGTATAGGCAGCTTTGGCGTTTTGTGCCGAGTGCTGCAATATTACTAACTACATAGCGTTATGGCTTGGAGCGGAGAATGTTTTTAGCGTCCTTGAATCGATATCTTGCAGTGATTCTTCTTGTTGTGGCTTTCGTCTTTTTTGGTTGCCAAAATGAAGCGAATAATAACAGCTTATCGCCTGAAGAACTGGAACGGCTAGAGGATATTCTCAACGGTCGTTGCTACGATAGTAATGATTGCGACGACGAGTTAATTTGTGTGCAAAAAGCCTGCGTTGCGCCTAGCGAAACCATACAGTGCGGCATAGATTCAGATTGTGAGGGTGAGCTAAAATGTGTTGATAATAACTGTGTGGGCAATAAACCCGATGGCTGCCAGCGCGATACAGAGTGTGGGGATAAACAACGTTGCGTGTCGGGAGAATGCATAGATGTAGAGTGCCGCTTAAACACGCATTGCGCCGGGACATTACTTTGTGTTGATTACAAGTGCAGTGCTCCTGATGATGGCTGCCAGCGCGATACAGAGTGTGGGGATAAACAACGTTGCATGTCGGGAGACTGTATAGATGTAGAGTGCCGCTTAAACACGCATTGCGCTGGGACATTACTTTGTGTTGATTACAAGTGCTCTGCCCCGCTCACTGATTGTCCGCTGATTAACGGATCGAAAGCGACTATTGTGCAGGTTACCGACGGCGACACGATTTGGGTCACGGTGCGAGGGGCGAACTGCTTACAAAAAAAATACAATATTAGGATCCACGGAATAGACGCTCCTGAATGCAGTAAAGTACGCAACACATACTATTATTACGAATGTACGCAAGATGAGCATTACACTAATGTTAACGAGCCATATGGTTATGAGTCATGGCTGGGGGTAAAAAATATTATTGCACGAAACCAAGAACTAACCATTAGCTGCGATAAGCCAGTTTCAGGGGGTTGGTGTCCATTGGATGATACCCATGAGCGCTATCTTGCCTATGTTTCGTTGAACTATGCGGGAAAGACGATAGATCTTAGTACAGAAATTGCAAGACAAGGCTTGGCCTTTGCACACACGGGATTTACATCATCAAAGCTTGCGCAAATATGCGCCGCACAATTTGAAGCTTTCGATAATAACACAGGTTTGTGGAGCTTAGCGACGTCTTTTGAAGGGGTTCGCGCGTTGATGGGAAAAGCGAAACGTGCTTGGCTGGGGAGCAATGAAGCAAAATGCCAGAACGCCATCAATCAAAGCGGGCTTTAAGGTCGCTAGCCCCAATAGAGTTTCTTTAGAACTTAAACCAAGCAGGCGTAATGCTATTTTGTAGCGGCGCTTCAAACTGCGTTAAGATCTCGGGGCCACCATCGGTAATAAGCAGTGTGTGCTCGAATTGTGCGGAATACTTGCGATCCAAAGTCACTGCGGTCCACCCATCTTCGAGTATGCGCAGGCGCCAGTCACCAGCGTTGAGCATGGGTTCCACGGTAAAAGTCATTCCCGCTTTTAGCCGCATACCACGCCCGCGCTTACCGTAGTGGGGAATTTGCAAGTTCTCGTGAAACTGCCGCCCAATGCCGTGACCCACAAAATCGCGTACTACCGCAAAACCGCGCGCCTCAGCAAAGCTTTGGATAGCAGCGCCGATGTCGCCTATGCGATTGTCTGGCATACACTGCGCAATGCCAAGCTCAAGACTACGACGCGTAGATTCAACCAAATTTACCGTCTCTTTAGAGGGAGTGCCGACGTAGAATGTTGCCGAAACATCGCCATGCCAGCCATCGAGTATACTCGTGATATCTATATTAATGATGTCGCCATCTTGGAGCAAGTGATCTTTACTTGGGATCCCGTGGCAAACAACGTCGTTTACCGAGGTACAAACCGATTTAGGAAAGCCCTTGTAGTTCAACGGCGCGGGGATGGCACGGTTTTTAAGCGTATAGTTGTGTACAAAGTCATTGATACTTTCTGTGTTCTCTCCTACCTTAACCAGTTTCGCAGCTTCTTCTAACGTTTTGGCCGCTAATCGACAGGCGCGACGCATAGACACTAATTCACTGCTACTTTTAAGGATAAGCTCTTTCATTGAATTTTCCTTTATTTTGCACAAAATGGTACAAATACTAAAGTTCTACGGCTTTATGAAGCGCGAAAAGCTCTTCAAAAATTGCCGCTTTGACTGCGGTTTGTCGGTGCTTTTCGACTTGCAAACTGTGGTGCAGCTCTTTGTTTTCAATAGCTGCTTGGTGAACGTTTGCTTGTAAAGACGCGATGCGCTCCGGATAACCCTGCGCTGTAATAAGCATGTTTTGGCGTTTTGCTTCGCGTAGATCCTGCTCCAAACCGTGACACTTGGTATCCATCATCGCTGTGCGGTGCTGTTGTTCCACTAAAGCTCGTTGTGTCTCCAACTCCTTTTGGTGAAGCTGCTCATATTTGCTTTGAAGCGTTTCGTACTTCTCTTGAAGGTGGCGCAGCTTTTGGCGCTCCTCTTCGAGTTGCGTACTACTAGATTTAGAGCCGTTGCTCAAGTCCGAATTCTCGGATTCAAGTTTTTGCAAGCTCTGCATAAACACGCTTCTCTGCTCTTCCCAAAGCTGCCTATCGTGGTTCCAAGCATCCTGCGCCTTTTCGTAATGCGCAGTTAAATCAGCAATACGCTTGTTGCTGTCGTTGAGCTGTGTATCCGAGAACTCAAGCGTTTGATTCAAGATAAGTATCTGATTTTGTTGCTCTTCGATGCGCTCGCGCAAAGACTCGCGCTGCTCCCCTATCGCTTTAAGATCGACGCGTAAACTCGCGCTGCTTTGTTGCGCGGCTTCAAGCGATGTTTCTGTTTCATTGAGTTGAGCGCGAAGCCGACGTAGATCCTCGTTGAGCGACTCGTTCTCGTTCATCAGATTTTGCTGAAAGTCGGAACTCGCGCTGCTTTGGCTCATCAGGTTTTGTATGCTCTGCGCTTTTTGCGCAAGCTCCGCCACAAGCATTCGGTTTTCGCGCTCTAGCGCCGAATTATCGGTGGCAAGTTTAGCACTTTGTCGCTTTAGCTGCTCATGTTCGAGCTTAATGCTGTTGAGCGCACTAACGACTTTGTGCTCTTGCTCTTGGCTAGCTTTAATCTTGGCTTGCAGCGCCGTGCGCTCAGCTGCCGTCAACTCGCTTTTGGTACCAAAAACTTGCGCTGGCTGCGGCTTCTCATTCTCTGTGTAAAGCATGCTCGACTTGATAGCCGCTATTTGCCCGTTTTTGGTGAGCTTATTGATTTGGCTGCGGGCTCCAGATACAGTGAAGCCTTCTTCATGGATTAAGCGCTTGATAAGCGCCAATAACTCGATGTCGCCACGTTTATAAATACGGTGTTGAGAGCTCGTTTTGGCTAGACGCAGGCACTTAAACTCGCTCTCCCAATAACGCAGAACATAAGGCTCCACGCTCAAGAGACGAGCAACCTCGCCGATTTTAAAATAACTTTTATCTGGTATAAGTATGGCCAAAAGAGCAGCCCCTAAGATAACAAAGCAGCTTCGTCTGCAAACATAGGCGTAGTAAGGCTACGACTCGTTGGCTGTGGCAGCTAAAGACACTTTATGTTTCGCGTCATCCACCAGCTTCTTTAAGTGGTTGCTAACCCGAAAACCAACTACTCGCCTTGCACTAATCGTAGCACTCTCTCCCGTTTTCGGATTACGTCCCATACGAGAGCGTTTGTTGCGCACAAAAAATACACCAAATGTTGCAAGCTTAACGTCCTCTCCGCGTTTGAGCGCATTTTTAATACACTCAAATACATAGGTCACATGCTCCGCGCTTTCTGAGCGACTACTTCCGCCTACACGGTGATAAACGGCATCAACAATTTCATTCTTAGTCATCGCCATCCCAGTCATTAAATAAGCAATCTCCCCCCTTCAAACTACATAGTAATTACCTAATGCTGCTGAAACTGTCAAATTGGACGCAATAAGCATATGGGCAGTAGGCTTACAACGGATTGATGCATCGCTTCACTAGCGTCGCATATTCAATGCGCAAGATTGCGCCCTAATCCATATGTACTGCGCACCAAACGCAGGGCGGCTCTGAACTCGTATAGACAACGCGATGCGCCGCACTCGCCGGGATCCACAACCAGTCCCCCGACTTGAGCACGACAAGTTCTTGCGCTAACTCGACATGCGCTTCTCCCGACAACAAGAGCACCCACTCGTCCCAATCTTGCACAAAATAGCCGCCCCCCTCAGGCGCTCGTTGGCCACGCGAAACAATGCGCTCAATGCGCGCGCCCTTGCCTTTTACCAAATCCTCGAAACTCTCCGCTTCTAGCGCGCAATCGGCATCAAAATCAAAAAAATTCCCTTTTAACATCAATTTACCCTTTCACTCGCTTTTGCTTTATGCAGAGGGTTCTCGCAAAACGCCCAAGTTTTGCTCTTTAAAATTTAAAATGCTCATAGCTGAATTTTCAGGTTTTTATTTTCTGGATGGGGGGCTTTAGCCCCCCTACGCGCGAGCTTCCTTCAAAAATCTGCCAATTTGCAAGCATTTTATGCAGCGTCTTGGCTTTAGGCCAAGCCACCGCATAAAATTTGCGCATTGGCGATTTTTTCAGGCGATCTCGCGCTACCCCCCTAGGACAGCCGCAAATTCCTGTTTCGCCAAAAACTGGACGGGGCGTCGCGGGGTGTCCCCGCGGAGGGGGTAGACGCAAACCCGCGCACAGCGCGGGGTTGCGGCGTAGGGGGAAACTTCCCCCACAAAAAAATAGCCTTGAAAAGTATCAAATTGACGACTTTGCGTTTGCTCCCCCCTCACGAGGGTGTGCGGCGAGAGTCATTGACGGCAATTGGGAACGTTTTGAGCTGGGGTATGCGCTTTTTTGCGCCCGAAAGCGCTTGACAATCGGTTGACAATAAGTACTTGGAAATTTAGCGTGGAGGCCTGTTTAGTGGGGGGGATTGTGCTCAACGACTAGGCTTGCGCCGCTGGCGGTAGTGACGAAGAGGCGAAAACGTCTGACAGGAGCTGAAAAAATGGCCGAGATGGAAGAGCGCTGGTTATCTGTAGACGAGATAGGCAAATACCTTGGTGTGAGCAGTGACACCGTTTACCGCTGGATTGACCGCTACGCTATGCCAGCTCATCGCATGGGACGTCTGTGGAAGTTCAAGAAAGATGAGGTGGATGCGTGGGTGAAGGCTGGTGGGGCGGCGGCTCGCAACAAGAAGGGGGCTGACACATGAAGATCATAGACAACATCAATACTTTGCTAGGCGATGATCTAAAGGCTTCCATCCACCCCAAGGCCAAACTGAAGATCGCGGCATCGTGCTTTTCGATCTATGCCTACGAAGCTTTGAAGTCCGAACTCGCAAAGATTGAGTCGTTGGAATTCATCTTTACAGTCCCTACCTTTGTTCCTAATGAAGTCACCGACAAACTTAGAAAAGAACACCGAGAGTTCTTTATTTCTAAGGCCAATCGGGAACGCAGCCTCTATGGCTCCGAGTTTGAAATTCAGCTTCGCAATAAACTTACACAGCGTGCCATCGCCCGCGAGTGTGCTGAATGGATGCGCCGCAAAGCCAGATTCCGCTCCAACAAAACACAATCCTCGATGCAACAGTTTGCCTGCATTCAGGGACCTTCGCTGGAAGCGGCATATGCGCCTTTGCAGGGGTTCACCGCCGTGGATCTGGGATATCAACAGGGTGATGCTTTCTCCAACATAGTTAATCGATTAGACGAGGCGAATTTCACGACGAGATACCTTCAACTCTTTGACCAGATCTGGAGTGACCCGACAAAACTTGAAGACGTGACCACCGCGATCTGTGAACACATCGCGTCGGTCTATCAGGAAAATTCACCAGAGCGCATCTATTACCTGATGCTCTACAACATTTTCAGGGATTTCCTTGATGATATCGATGAAGACGTCCTGCCCAACGATCGCACGGGTTATCAAGATACGCTGGTCTGGAAGAAGCTTTTCAACTTTCAGCGTGATGCCGCCATAGGCATTATCAATAAGCTGGAAACCTACAACGGCTGCATCCTGGCCGATAGTGTGGGACTTGGTAAAACATTCACGGCTCTGGCCGTTGTGAAATACTATGAATTGCGCAACCGTTCGGTGCTTGTTCTGTGTCCCAAGAAGCTCGCGGACAATTGGCTGAATTACAACAGCAACCTGACGACCAATATTTTTTCTAAGGATCGCTTCAATTACGATGTGCTGTGCCATACCGATCTTTCTCGCACTTCGGGTGAATCGTTCGGTATGCCTTTAAACCGTGTGAATTGGGGCAATTACGATCTGGTCGTTATCGATGAATCGCATAATTTCCGAAACAACGATGCCGTTAAAGATCGAGAAACTCGCTACCAGAAATTGATGAATAAGGTTATTCGCCAGGGCGTTAAAACCAAAGTCCTGATGCTGTCCGCCACCCCCGTCAATAACCGCTTCAATGATCTACGCAATCAACTTGCTTTGGCTTACGAAGGCGACTCAGAAAATCTCAGCAAGAAGCTACGCACAGGCAGTTCGGTGGAAGAAATATTCCGCCATGCCCAAATGGTTTTCAACCGATGGTCAAAGCTGCCTCCAGAGGATCGCACGGTACGTGCTATTCTGGACTCCCTTGATTTTGACTTCTTTGAGTTGCTTGACAGCGTCACCATTGCTCGTTCGCGTAAGCATATCCAGACCTTTTATGACACCAGCGAGGTAGGGCCGTTTCCCGAGCGTCTTAAACCTTTGTCATTCCATTCACCATTGACTGGGCGCACGGATGCCATGAGTTTTAACGAGATCTTTGAACAGCTCTCGCTGCTCAAGCTCGCCGTTTACGCCCCGATCAGCTATATCCTGCCCAGTCGGCTCAAAAGATATGAAGATCTGTACGACACGAAGGTAGGAGGAGGCAAGGGAAGGTTAAGGCAGGCAGACCGTGAGCGCAGCCTGCAGGCATTGATGACAACCAATCTTCTCAAGCGTCTAGAAAGTTCTGTCGAGGCTTTTCGACTGACGCTAAAAAATCTGCATGACAACCATTTGCAAACTCTAAATAAAATCGAAGCGTTTCAAACACTTGGTAAAACCGCTAGCATCTCTGATTGGATCGAAAGCTTGGAAAATCTCGAAGCAGAAGAAGACGATATCCCGATTTCAGATGGTGCTGCAATCGGTGCGAAGATCAGAATCAAGCTAGCGGACATGGATCTACTATCGTGGAAAGAAGATCTGAAGTTTGATTTAGAAGTCATTGCCGCTTTGCTGGAATCCATGACAAAAATCACACCCGCAGATGACGCCAAGTTACAACACCTAAAAAAGCTGATTCTTAGTAAGATTGAAAACCCTATCAATAAGGGAAATAGAAAAGTCCTTGTTTTTACAGCTTTTGCCGATACAGCGAATTACCTCTACGCCAACTTGGCCAATACCCTGCTGACAACAATGGGGCTACACACGGGCAAAGTAACCGGACAGGATACGCCGAGATCAACGCTCAAGAAAAACTACGATTTTCAGTCACTGCTGACGCTTTTTTCTCCTCGTGCTAAAGAAAAGGCGCTGGTGCTACCAAATGAACCCGCTGAACTGGATCTACTGATTGGCACCGACTGTATTTCCGAAGGGCAGAATCTTCAAGACTGCGACTACTTGGTCAATTATGACATTCATTGGAACCCTGTTCGCATCATTCAGCGATTCGGCCGGATCGATCGCATCGGCTCCACCAACAAGACCATCCAGCTGGTGAACTATTGGCCTGACATTTCTCTGGATGAATACATCAATCTTAAGGAACGAGTTGAAAACCGGATGGTCATTGCCGACGTGACGGCCACCGGCGACGACAACGTCCTCACGGCAAAAAGCTGCGAAATTTCGTATCGGAAAGAGCAACTCCAGCGTCTTCAGGAAGAGGTGATCGAACTGGAAGACCTGAAAACGGGTGTGTCCATCACCGATCTTGGTTTGAATGACTTTCGTATGGATCTGCTGAACTATGTCAAAACCAATGGCGACCTTGCTAACGTGCCCAACGGCATGCATGCAGTTGTCCCCGCTAGGCCTGAAGAGGGATTGCACCCTGGCGTCATCTTCGCACTGCGCAATCTCAACCACGGGGTCAACATCAATCAGCAGAACCGGCTGCATCCTTACTATTTGGTGTATATCTCAAGCGCCGGCAAGGTTATCGCCAACCACACCGAGGTTAAAACACTGCTCGACTTGGTGCGCTCAAGCTGCAAGGGACAAGCAGAGCCCATTCAGGCCGTATGTCGCCTGTTTAATCAACTGACCGACGAAGGCCGGAACATGAAGGCTTGTTCCGACCTGCTAAGCACTGCCATCCGTTCGATGATCGACGTCAAGGAGGAAAAAGATCTGGATAGCCTGTTTTCGGGCGGCAAAACCACGGCCCTGGTAAACACCATCGCTGGACTCGATGACTTTGAGCTTATTGCCTTTCTCGTGGTGCAGGAGGAAGGATGACAGCCGTGCTTTTTGATTATCCCAAGAACGCCGCCTTCGGACGCGTTCTACCTAAGAGTAAAATTTACCAGCACGGAAGCCTAAAACGCTCCGTCAAACAGTTGTTTGTTCAGCAGGTGGAACAGGTTGTCTGGCAGTATAAGCTTGCTCGCGAGACGATTAACCTAAATGAATCAACGGCCGTGCCGGAAATTCAGGTGTTCAGCATTGCCCTCAAGGGGGGCGAGCTGAAAACAGAGGTGCTGCGCTGCATTGACGTAGCAATTCCCTTCCCGATCCTCTTTGAGCTGCGCTATGACGAGAAAATCATGTCCATAGCCGCTTACAAGAGGCCAAGCGAATCCGATTCAGGGAAGTGGGTCATCAGCGAATACTTTGAAAGCGGCTGGATTTCAAGTAATACGCCGCGCAAACCCCTGCCGATGGTTTTCGACCTCGAAGCTCTATACGCACACCTGCTGACGCCCCTGATGCCACATCCGGCCCGCTCGGGAGAAAACTTGCAGGCCCGGGTGGAAAGAATGGAGCTAATCCGTTCCCGGAAGCGCGAGATGGAGAAATGCGAAGTCCGTCTTCGGAAAGAGAAACAATTCAACCGTAAGGTCGCGATCAATGCCGAGCTGCGTGACCTGAAACAAGAACTTGAACGATTAACCACGGAAAACACGGAAGGCCACGGAAATGGGTAATTTGTTATTTGAAGAAGAGACCTTTGCCATTCGTGGGGCCGTTTTCGAGGTGTATCGAGAGCTGGGTTGTGGATTCCTTGAGGCTGTGTATCAGGAGTGTCTTGAGAAGGAACTCAGTGCCAAAGGTATTCCCTTCCGCTCCCAGCCAGAATTGACGCTCAACTACAAAGGGCAACGGTTACAGCAAACCTACAAGCCGGACCTGATTTGCTATGACCAGATCATTCTGGAACTCAAAGCAGTCAAGGATATATCTCCAGAACACAAAGCTCAGGTAATCAACTACCTGAAGGCAACAAACTTGAAATTAGGATTATTGATCAACTTCGGCAGTTACCCGAAAGCACAGATAGAGCGCTTTGCGCTTTAACTTCAGTGTTTTCCGTGCCTTTCGTGGTTTAGAAAAGAGGTTTTATATGGAAAAGATGAAAATGCACTCCCCGAACCTGACCCAGGAAAACATCGCCCGTATCCGTGAGCTGTTTCCCGGCTGCGTGACCGAGGCACAGGGCGAAGACGGTAAGCTGAGGCTGGCGGTCGATTTCGACCAGCTGCGTCAGGAGTTATCCGAGTCCATCGTGGAAGGCCCACAGGAGCGTTACCACCTCAATTGGCCAGGCAAGCGGGAAGCCCTGCTCACCGCAAACGCGCCCATCGCCAAGACCCTGCGCCCCTGCCGGGAAGAGAGTGTGGATTTCGATACCACGAAGAATCTGTTTATTGAGGGCGATAATCTGGAAGCCTTGAAGCTGCTTCAGGAGACCTACCTCGGCAAGGTCAAGATGATTTACATCGACCCGCCGTACAATACGGGCAAAGATTTTATCTATGAAGACGATTTTTCCGAGAACTCAGATGAGTTTCTTAAAAGATCAAATCAGAAGGATGAAGAAGGCAATAGACTGGTGACAAACACGGATTCCAATGGGCGGTTTCATTCGGACTGGTTAAGTATGATGTATCCGCGACTGAAGCTGGCGAGGAATTTGCTGAGGGATGATGGGGTTATATTTATAAGTATTGATGATGGTGAACAAGCGAATTTAAAAAGGGCATGTGATGAGATATTTGGTGAAAGGAATTTTGTGGCAAATATTGTTTGGCAAAAAAAATATGCAACAACCAATGATGTAAAAGGATTATCAAATCTTCATGATCACATAATCGTTTATCAGAAAACGAATTTATTTAATAGACTGTTGCTTCCAAGAACTGCGGAACAAAATAAACCCTACAAAAATAATGACGGTGACGGCCGTGGTCTTTGGCGTTCTGATAATTTAATCGTAAAATCATTTTCACAGTCTAGTGTATTTCCTATAATTAATCCAAATACAGGAGAAAAATTCTTACCACCACAAGGTAGTTGTTGGAGAGCAAGCAAGGAAACAATGCAGAGTTGGTTGAAAGAAAATCGTATATATTTTGGTAAAGATGGAAAAGGAGCACCTCAGTTAAAGAGATATTTACAAGAAGTACAAGATGGGAGAGTCCCAAGCACTTGGTGGACATTTCAAGAAGTCGGACATAACGATGAAGCAAATAAAGAACTTAAAACTCTCTTTGCTTCGAAAGCTCCATTTGATACACCTAAACCTGTAAGACTGATAAAACAGATGCAAATCATCTCCACCTGCAAAGATGATCTTATTCTCGACTTCTTCGCTGGATCCTCGACCACTGCCCACGCGGTTATGCAGCTCAACGCTGAGGACGGCGGTAACCGCAAGTTTATCATGGTGCAGATCCCTGAACCGTGCAAAGAAAAGTCTGAAGCCTTCAAGGCAGGCTATAAAACTATCGACGAGATCAGCAAGGAGCGCATTCGCCGGGCGGGCAAGAAGATTATAGAAGGCAAATGCCACGAAGGCTGGAACAAGGATATCGGCTTTCGCGTCCTCAAAGTCGATTCATCCAATATGGCCGACGTCTACTATACGCCAGACGCCATCGAGCAAGGCAAGCTCAAGTTTTTTACCGATAACATCAAGTCGGACCGCAAGCCCGAAGACCTGCTCTTCCAAGTATTGCTGGACTGGGGCGTGGATCTTTCACTACCCATCCGCAAAGAGACTATCCAGGGTAAGACGATCTTTTTCGTGGACGAAAATGCCCTTGTCGCCTGTTTCGATACGGGCGTAAACGAGGATTTGGTCAAGGAACTAGCTCGCATTAAACCGCTGCGCGTTGTCTTTCGCGACACTGGTTTTGACACTGATGCCGTCAAGATCAACGTGGAACAGATCTTCAAGCAGATGTCTCCGGGCACTGATGTGAAGTCCATTTAAGGGGGGGCATGGCATGAAACTGAAGTTTAAGATCCAGCCCTATCAGACCAGCGCGGTTGAATCGGTCGTTGACTGCTTCGCCGGGCAGGTGAATACCTCCGGAATTACCTATCGGATTGACCCGGGCGTAAATAAAAAGCTGTTGGCACAGGGACCGACCTTGCCGGGCACGGATATAGAGCAAACCGGCTTTAAGAATGCCGATATCCAGCTGACCGATGCCCAGCTTCTGGCTAATATCCATGCCGTGCAGCGGCGTCAGAATCTGCCCTTGTCGGACAAGCTGGTGTCAAGCGCCGGATGCAAGCTCAATCTTGACGTGGAGATGGAAACCGGGACCGGCAAGACCTACTGCTACATCAAGACCTTCTTCGAGATGAACAAGCGGTACGGCTGGACCAAGTTCATTGTGGTGGTGCCCAGCATTGCCATCCGTGAAGGCGTGCTCAAGTCGCTAGAAATCACCGCCGAGCATTTCACCGAGAGTTATGGCAAGAAGGCCCGCTTCTTTGCCTACAACTCCAGGCAGCTGCACCATCTGGAAAGCTTTTCCTCTGATGCGGGCATCAACGTTATGGTCATCAATATCCAGGCGTTCAATGCTACGGGAAAGGATAACCGCCGCATCTATGACGAGCTGGACAGCTTCCAGTCGCGCAAGCCTATCGATGTGATCAGCAGCAACCGCCCCATCCTGATCCTGGATGAACCACAGAAGATGGAGGGCAAAAAGACGCTGGAGGCGCTGGCCAAGTTCAAGCCGCTGATGATCCTGCGCTATTCGGCCACCCACCGGACCACGCACAACAAGATCCACCGCCTCGACGCCCTGGACGCCTACAACCAGAAGCTGGTGAAGAAGATTGCGGTGCGTGGCATTGCGGTGAAGGGGCTCGCTGGTACCAACGCCTATCTCTACCTGGAATCCATCGAGATTTCCAAGAATGCACCCGTCGCACGCATCG
Source organism: Bradymonadales bacterium (assembly GCA_041656175.1). Classification (GTDB taxonomy): domain Bacteria; phylum Myxococcota_A; class Bradymonadia; order UBA4248; family UBA4248; genus JBBAEA01. The sequence goes on from JBBAEA010000020.1 coordinate 30,622, forward strand.
AGCTGGAGGTGCGTCAGGGCGGCGGAATCAAGCGGATCGTCAAACGACTGGAACGCGGCAAAGACTTGTTCATTGAATCAAACGAGCTGGACCAATATCGTGGCTTTGTCATCTCCCAGATCGACGCCAACAAGGACACGGTGGAGTTCACCAACGGCCATGTGCTGAGTGCGGGTGATGCAACCGGCGACATCACGGAAATGGCCATCCGGCGGATTCAGATCCGGGAGGCAATCAGGGCTCATCTTGAGAAAGAACGAGTCCTCTTTGTCCAGGGTATCAAGGTACTCTCCCTATTCTTTATTGATGAGGTGGCTAAATACCGAGACTACAGCCAGGCCGATGAACAGGGAGAGTACGCCAGGATTTTTGAAGAAGAGTACGAACGGCTCAAAGCCGAATATTTAAGCCTTCTTCCCTTGGATGGTGGAGTGTATCAGGAATATCTGAAGGGAATTCAGGTTGGCCGCACCCACAACGGTTACTTCGCCATCGACAAGAAAACCAAGAAACTTACCAATCCGAGATTCAAGACGCGTGGAGAGGAAGCCGGGCTTTCCGATGACGTGGATGCCTATGATCTGATCCTGAAGGACAAGGAACGGCTGCTCTCCTTCGCGGAACCGGTCCGGTTCATTTTCTCCCACTCCGCCCTGCGGGAAGGCTGGGACAACCCCAATGTCTTCGTCATGTGCATGCTCAAGCACAGCGACAACACGATTTCGCGTCGTCAAGAAGTGGGCCGGGGCTTGCGGATTAGCGTCAACCAGCTCGGGGACCGTATGGACAACCCGGCGACGGTCCATGACGTGAATATCCTGACCGTAGTCGCAAGCGAGAGCTACAAGGACTTCGTCGGGAATCTTCAGCGTGAAATCAGCGAATCCCTCTCGGCGCGCCCCCGCAAGGCGGACGTAGCCTACTTCACCGGGAAGGTCATCACCACCGACTCAGGGACAATGGAAATTAGCTTAGACATGGCCAAGCAGATATATAGATATCTGATCAAGAATGACTATACAGATAACGCTGATCAGATTGCCGAAGCCTACCACGAGGCAAAAGCCAACGGGACCCTGGCGGCGCTTCCGCCCGAGCTTGCCCCTCATGCGGACCAGATTTGGGGCTTGATCGACAGCGTCTTCAGCGAGTCCCAGCTGCCCGAGGTGGGTGATGACCGCAAGCCGAAGACTAATCCGCTCAATGCCAATTTCGAGAAAAAAGAGTTCAAGGCACTCTGGAGTCGGATCAATCAGAAAGCGGTCTACCGTGTCGAGTTCGATTCCAGTGAACTCGTTCGAAATAGCATCCGCGCCCTAGACAAAGAGTTGCAGGTAACGCCGCTACAATACACCATCCAAAGTGGTCTCCAGGACGATCATATTAGCTATGGCCAACTCAAAAGCGGTGGCGGATTCACGCTGA
>JBBAEA010000021.1:0-31617 GCA_041656175.1 Bradymonadales bacterium
GCCGTTGCGTTCAAGCACAAAGGCGTCGTTGGATTTGACCTCGCGGGCGCCGAAATGAACAACCCCGCCGACCATCACGCCGAAGCCTTTAGATTTGTTCGCAAAAACAACTTGAACTCCACAGTTCATGCCGGCGAAGCCTACGGACCGCGCTCGATCCACCAAGCCATACACGATTGTAACGCCCACCGCATCGGGCACGGAACGCGGCTGCGCGAAGATGGCGATTTACTCAATTATATCAACGACCACCGCATACCGCTCGAAGTTTGCTTAAAGAGCAATGGCCAGACGGGAGCCGTCGATTCACTCGAGAACCACCCGCTGCGATTTTATATGGATTTTGGCCTGCGAATTACGCTCAATACCGACAATCGCTTGGTCACCGATACTAGCGTTACCGAAGAGTACGTCTTGGCCTGCCAAGTCTTTAAACTGACGCTCAGCGAGGTGAAGCGACTTGTCGTTGATGGCTTTAAATCGGCATTTATGCCCTTTAGAAAGAAGCGCGAAGTCATGCAAAAAATCCTCATCGACTTTGATAAAGCAGTACAAGAGCACGGGCTCACACCAGAAGAAACACCCACCGGGGTAACTCGCTACGCCGTTGACCGCATTGGCGAAGATCCATTGCCCGATTAATATACATTCGTGCGCACAAAGTTTAAGAACCACCGATGTACACCCATAAACACAGATTAGCTCTTTTTTATGGGTGTATATGGGTGTGTTCTTCACGCAGCCGCTCTAGCTACCTAGGGATCTATACTTTGTATTTCTTCAGTGGCTTGTACTTGAATATTTTTGACTTCTTCGAGTATTTTTTCAACCCTTAAGCCCGTACTCGCAAGACGTTCTTTACAAAATAAGATTAACGCTGAAGCTTCTTCTACATATTGCGCGAGGTGATCGATACTACAGTTTTCATCTTTGATTTGTACAAGGATATTTTGCAGTCTTTGCGATGCTTCGCTGTAGTCTTTGGGTGCTATGTAGCTCATATTGGTATGTCCTTGGTTTGTGAGGTCTCGTTTACGGTTAACACTGCGCCACCATCGCAAAGAACGGCTTGAACGCGCTCATTGGGCTCAAGATCGCGAATACTACTCACAAGCTTTCCGTTAGATTTTTTTAGTATACTAAAACCGCGTTGCAGCAGTCGCATGGGGTTTACGGCATCAACGACATCTTGTGCGGAGTTGAGCAAGTTTTTCTGTTTACTCAATTGATCACGTGTAGCGCGAAGCAGCTCCTGTTCCCAGAGAACGAGTTTTTGCGTTGCGTATATATAACTCTGTTTCTGCGTAAAGGCGATGCTATCGGTTAGGGCATCGATTTGGTTTTGTGCTCGCGTGATCGTGCGCATGCTGGCGTTTGCGAGTGATTCAGAGAATTGCTCTAGACGATGTTCTTGTATTTTGAGGAAAAAAACCGAAGTTGTCGCGATCTGCTGTGCCGCGACATCGAGGGAGTGGGAGGTTTTTTGGATATGGCGCAAGCTGCTCGACTCCAGCTCTGTTGCAAGGCGAGTTATTTTATCGCGCTCGCGCTTAAAACAGTTGATAATGCGCTGTGCTGCGGCGGTAGGCGTTTTCTCGCGCTCCGCGATTTCATCTAAAACGCAGCGATCGCTCTCATGCCCAATGGCTACAAGGAACTTCAGTGGGCTGCGCGCTATGCGTACAGCAATCTCGAATTCGTTAAACTGCGCCAAATCCGTACTTGACCCGCCCCCACGCGTGAGAACGGCGAGGTCGAATTGATTGACAATAAGCTTATCGAATGCGCTGCAAAACGACTTGACAAGCTCCTGGCCCTGCACACTGATGTCGAACACTTTGACTTCGCACGCGCAATGCTGTGCGCGAAGATGTTCAACAAAATCGATGTATGCCTGCGAATTTTCACGCGTAAAGAGCGCAACGCGTTTGGGCAATATGGGGAAAGGCAATTGGAAATTTTTCTGCGCTATACCTAGAGCAACAAGCTGCCCCCAAACCCTTTGTTTGCTAAGAGCGAACTCCCCCAAAGTGTAGTTGGGATCGATACGCATGATGCTTCCGCTCACCTTTCCGCCTTTGACGTAATAATTGAGTTTCAGCAACACACGTACGCGCAAACCGTTCTTTAACGGACCAAGTTTTGCCGCTTCAAGACTCTCATCAATACTGCGCCACTGTGTGTTCCAAATCACGACATCAAGCATCGAGGAGGCTTCTGCGGCATGCTCTTCCTTATCGATGAGCTTAAAATACACACCCTTTTGGCCGCTTCTACGCTGGGACTGGTTATAGTCCGTGATTTCACCAATTACCCATAGAGCTTCGCTAAACTGCGTCTTAAACTGTTGTTGAATAAGCTCGTTTAAAGCTTTAACGCTTAAGCCTTGCGCTTGTCCATACGGATTCATCGCTGTTGAAGCCAAAGCGTTTTGTTGCGCGCTAGCTTGTGAACTCTTTGTAGGGGGATTAGCCTTGTAAGCACTCGTATCGCTGGCTACAACACTTCGCTGTGCTAACTTTAACTCTTTAAAACCCAAATACCGCAAAAACGGTAAGAGTTCAGCTTGATCTTTAAGTTGCGCCAAAAAAGCTTCCTTAGTCTTACCCTTATAAAATTTTAGCATGGCATTAGCACTGAGTATCGCGAAAAGTTCAGGATTACTGGGCTTTTCGACGAAAATGCACTTTTTATCTTCATTAATATGGTATTGTAAAAACTCAGACTGCGACATGCTTTGCTCCGAAGGTCAAAAGCCACGCCGTATTATACATGCTTCTTGAGTTTTCGCTAGGAAGCTTGTTCTATAAATTTTTCCATCAATAACGTCTTTTTTACCACGAAAAACGCGAAAGGAACTAAAGCTTTTTTACCACGAAAAACGCGAAAGGAACTAAAGCTTTTTTAGCACGAAAAACGCGAAAGGAACTAAAGCTTTTTTAGCACGAAAAACACGAAAGGCACGAAAGCTTTTTTACCACGAAAAACACGAAAGGAACGAAAGCTTTTTTACCACGAAAGACACAAAAGGCACGAAAGCTTTTAACGAATCAAGCTGGGTATGTAAAACTAATGTATCTGTAAATCTTATAAAGGCATTAAAAAAAAGAAAGAATTTTTCGTGAATTTTCGTGTTTTTCGTGCTTAATAATTTAAAGACACAAAAGGCACGAAAGATTATAACAAGTCAAGTAGGTTCTATAAGACTAAAAAACTTTTCGTGTGTTTTCGTGTTTTTCGTGGTTCAGAATTTAAAGACACGAAAGGCACGAAAGATTATAACAAGTCAAGTCGGGTCTATAAAACTAAAAAAACTTTTCGTGAATTTTCGTGTTTTTCGTGGTTCAGAATTTAAAGACACGAAAGGCACGAAAGATTATAACAAGTCAAGTCGGGTCTATAAGACTAAAAAACTTTTCGTGAATTTTCGTGTTTTTCGTGGTTCAGAATTTAAAGACACGAAAGGCACAAAAGACAAAATTTAAAAACTTAGGTTCTTGATTTTTTTGCGCTTTTTCTACTAGTATAAGGGCGCTTTGGGCTAGTACTTAGCCCAGTTTGCGCACACGTGGCAATCAAGCCTAAACGCGTTTGGAGTCTAACCTTGAGTCGATGGAATTATCGCATATTTTGTGATGATGCGGCGTGGGACGCCCTAGAGCGCTTGCGTCAGAGTGATGAAGCCTACGGCGTTCTGGAAGAAATGCTAGAGAGCCTTGATCTGAATTCCTACGAATCATGCCAAGCTGCGCTTGTCGCGGCCACTACTGTAGATGCCATCAAACGCGGTATTTTTAATGATATACTCGTAGAAAACGAGAACGGACTCGACGAGTTTACCTTGCTCATTGTAGTAAACGAGGATCTCAACGTTGATGCTCTCGAAATATCAGCTATACAAGCACTCGACTCGCTGATGCAAAAAAGCGCCCTTTTGGCGCAGTGGGAAAATGACCCCGAATTCGGCGCTTGGTGGGACAACATCGGTAGACTACGCGCAAGATTCTAGTTTCAAGCGATAACTAAAATGGAGCATTCTCGCCCTTACAAGCTACTTTATGCTGCTTGTAGCATCAAATCCGAACGAGGGTCTTGGCGATAAGTCCGCGCTCGTTGTTACCAAGTGTAAACGATAAACGGTCGCCGACTTTCAACTGCTCAAAGTCTGTACCAATAAGATCGGCGTAGTGAAAAAAGATATCTACCTCTCCATTATCTGGTGCCAAAAACCCCCAACCTTGGTTGAGCAAAACGATTTCGCCACATAAAATGGGTATAGCCTGCGTTTGAGACCCTTTCTCTTCCTGGGAATCCGATACCTCATTTTTAGGCCCTTCACCTAAATGAGAAGACTCTTGTAAGCCTATATCTGCCTGCTCTGAAACTGCATCGTTATCTGTAGATAAGTCCCTTTGCGCATCATTCTTTGCGTGGCTGCGCGCGCCATCAACAGCTACTTGCGCTTCTTCAAACTCGTCGTCTTGCCCCACTTGGAAAACTCCAGCGAGTCTTTCACTCTTAACATCGCTGGGCTGCCACGACGTGTCTGAAAGCACGGACTCCGCATTTTCTTCGAAATAAGCATTTGAGCGAGGAATAAAAAACGAGTCCAGGATTGGATCATTGCGGTTAATATAATTTTGTATAACATCAGTCATCATGACGGGATAGCTCGCTTCCTGAAGTAAACTCTTAGAAGTAAAAGTACTTCGGTATTGCCCGCGCTCATCTACGAACTCAAAATTCCAACCGCAAACCATCACTCTAGAGCCCAACATGTGCAACTTGCGAACCAACGGAACATAGTCCCCATCACCTGCAATCAGCACTGAAACGTCGTATTGATGCAGATGAACCCGCTCAAAAGCCTCTAGCGCCAACGCAACATCTACACCCTTTTCACCACTATCCGACATCGGCATAAAATGCGTCGTAATACCGTGATGCATAAGCACATCCTCAAACTGGCGCTCCCCCTTCAATATCCCCATCCCCTCAACCACATGCGCAGGATAACGCCCCCTAAAATAGTGTGCCTCCACGACCTGACAAAACCTAAGCTCAACATTTTCTTGCTCTGCTATGTAGCGGCGAATATAATGGTGTATCCCCCCCACACTAATCCGCTCTCTTCGCGAGTGATAATAGGAGTAGTAATTGCTAACATGCGAAAAATAACTCCCATCATAAAAAATCGCAATTTTCGTCAATTTCGTATTCATACCAACGATTATCCTTCTACGCACAGAAACGCTAGGCGCACTCGCCACTTTCTCACTGCTGCTATATACTATCTAGTCAGCATCTGCAAAGTTAAGCAGACTCCGATTTATGGATGCCACCCAGCTCCCCCGCGCACTATTTGGGATGCTCTGATGAATTCAATATGCATTTTTTTGCTGGGGGAAGTTTCCCCCTACGTGTCAACCCCGCGCTGTGCGCGGGTTTGACACTACCCCCTCCGCGGGGACACCCCGCGACGCCCCGTCCAGTTTTCAGTCTTCATAGAGCTTTTCGCATGACCTACGTAACGCCTCCCACAGCGATTGCTCAGAATATCCCTAAAACAAAAGATTTACATGGACGTAAAAACGCTCTTCTTGCCAACAAAAGCAGCAGCTACTCACTGCCAAACGTGAACTCTTCATGGAACCCTCCTACTTCTTGATAGACACTAGCGCTTTAATATAGTATGGCTTACACAGGTGTGCTCATAAATGCACCTAATTTAATTCGAGTAACCATAAGAAGATTGCAAGAAACATGGCAGAAATAGAATTTGGCTCTAATTTTATTCGTGAAATCATCGAAGAAGATCTACAAACGGGAAAACACAACGGTCGTGTAGCAACACGCTTCCCACCCGAGCCCAATGGCTACCTACATATCGGGCATGCGAAGTCCATATGCCTTAACTTTGGGCTCGCCCGTAGTTATGGCGGTACCTGCAACCTACGTTTTGACGATACGGATCCTGTAAAAGAAGAGCAGGAGTATGTTGACTCTATTATGGAGGATGTGCGGTGGTTGGGTTTTGAGTGGGATGGGCTTTACTACGCATCCGACTACTTTGAGCAACTCTATACGTGGGCTCAGCAATTAATTCGTGAAGGGCTGGCTTACGTCGATGAGCTTTCGGCCGAGGAAATTCGCGAATATCGTGGTAACTTTTATACGGAGGGTAAAAACAGCCCATACCGCGATCGTCCCGCCAGCGAGAGCCTAGATCTCTTGGCACGCATGCGCGCTGGAGAATTCGAGGACGGGCACTGTGTTTTACGTGCGAAGATCGATATGAAGCACCCCAACATCAACATGCGAGATCCCCTAATCTATCGGATTAAACACGCTACGCACCATCGCACCGGCGACGATTGGTGCATTTACCCGATGTATGATTTTGCGCATGAACTCTGTGACGCCATTGAGCGAATCACCCACTCGGTTTGTACCCTAGAGTTTGAAGACCATCGCATTGTTTACGACTGGTTCTTGGATGCACTGCGAATTGAAGAGCAGCCCCAACAGATCGAGTTTGCTAAACTGAACCTGAGTTATACCGTGATGAGCAAGCGTCGTTTACTTAGCTTGGTCAACGAGGGTTATGTCGAGTCTTGGGATGATCCCCGCATGCCAACGCTCTCGGGTCTGCGAAGACGCGGCTTTACCCCCGAGGCGATACGCCACTTCTGCGATCGTATTGGCGTGAACAAGCGCGACTCCATCGTCGATATCGCGCTACTTGAGCACTGCGTTCGTGATCACCTCAACGATGTCGCCCCACGCGTGATGGGCATTCTAGATCCCATCAAAGTCATTATCGATAACTACCCCGAAAACGAAGAAGAGTGGATAGATGCGCCATTCCACCCCACGGATGAAACACTGGGAACGAGAAAACTCCCCTTCTCGCGTGAACTCTACATCGACAGCTCCGATTTTATGGAAGATCCACCCAAAAAATTCTTCAGACTAGCCCCTGGGCGCGAGGTTCGGTTGCGCTACGCTTACTTCATAAAGTGCGTGAGCGTTGAGAAGGACGAGAGCGGAAAAATAAAATGCATACACTGTACCTACGATCCTGAGAGCAAGGGCGGAAAATCACCCGATGGACGCAAGGTCAAAGTGACTATGCATTGGTTAAGCGCAAAACACGCCATCCCCGCAAAACTGCGCTTAATCAATCATTTGTTTAGCGTCGAAAACCCGCTTGAAGACGCGGAAAAAGACTTCAAAGACTTCATTAACCCCGATTCGATGCAAATACTTAACGGATACGTTGAACCCGCGCTCGCCATGGTAAAGCCAGGTTATCGCTGCCAGTTCGAGCGTATGGCTTACTTCTGCGCAGACAAAGAGAGTACAGAACAAAATCTCATCTTTAACCGCATCGTTACCATGCGAGACGACTGGGTGCAGATCCAGAAAAAAGCAGAAGTTAAATAATATTTTCACGCTGCACTTATGCAAAACAAAAAGTCAGAAACCGTCGTTTTGGCGGCTGCAATCATTCGCAATGATCGCATTTTCGTCGCACAGCGAAGTCCTACGCAGTCGCATCCGCTAGCTTGGGAATTCCCCGGTGGTAAGCTGGAAGCTGGGGAAAGTCACAGTGAAGCGCTCCGGCGAGAGTTGTACGAAGAGTTCGGCATTCACGCGCACGTACGGGATTTTGTGGCAAAATATGAACAACAAAGCGTAAATTCTTCGTTCTTTTTGCACTTATACCGTTGTTACGTCGATTGCGATGAGATTCACCCCTTAGAACATGCTGCAGTTTCGTGGGCTAGTATAGAAGAACTCTACACAATAGGCATGACACCAGCGGATGCCGCTATTTTACCCGAACTTGAACGCGTTCTTAGAAAGAACCCATCGATTTGGGCTGCAACGCCTACGCAGCTCAGCAGTCTTCCTACAAAAGCGCGCTCTAAACACTTGTTCGCTGCCATACAACGCCCTTGGACTTACGTCGATGGCGAGCCAAATCTAGGCGCAAAGGCGCGCAATATCGTGGCTAGTGCTTTTAACACAGAGCGCGCACGCATCGTTACACAGCGTAGCTCTAGTGATGCTACCACGCGCATCATCTTTGAAGCGAAGGATGGCGCGATATTCGAAACCATACACATGCCGCGCGAACTACGCTCCCCGCGCGTTAGCCTCTGCCTCTCATCCCAATCGGGATGCGCCATGAACTGTGCCTTCTGCGCCACAGCAAAATTGGGACTGCTGCGAAATTTAGACGCCAGCGAAATCATCTCCCAAGTTCACCAGAGCATCGAAGTTTTGGGACCCCAGAACGCGCATAGCATAAACATCGTGTTTATGGGTATGGGAGAGCCGCTTAATAATACAAAATCCGTGATGGACGCCATCCAAATACTTTGCCACGAACATGGACTCAATATCCCCGATAAACGCATTACGCTCTCAAGCTGCGGCGTCATAAGCGAACTGCCTAAATTACTAAACTACCCCAAAAGACCCAATATCGCGATCTCCCTCAATGCTGTAAACGATGAGTTGCGATCTCGGCTTATGCCCATTAACAAAGTCTACCCCTTAGCAAAAATTCGTGACACCCTTATCCGTTGGCCCTACCGCTCACACGAAAAAATCATCATCGAATACGTCCTACTCGCTGGCGTCAACGATAGTATCGAAGATGCAAAAAAATTAGCTGAATTCACTCAAGGTTTTCCCCATAATATCAATATTATCCCCTACAACGAAGCCAAGAACTGCGTCTTTAAAACACCCAGCCAAAAGAGCGTACAAGACTTTATTAAAACGCTACAAGACCTACAGCGCCTTGTTACACTTCGCCTTGCACGTGGAGTGGAGGTAGGCGGCGCATGTGGACAACTCTTTGGCGAAAGTACAAATTTTAAGCACTCATAAATCCCCCAACACAAAATGGCGAGAACTACAACTTGCGTATAGGGAGTGGGTCGTCACAGTGTGTGCAGAGTGCGTCAATGCTAATTTGCAAAATCGGATGAATCCAGCCAGGCGCAACTTCGCGCGCAGGAAGTAAAACGAAATTTCGCATATGCATACGCGGATGCGGAATAACAAGATCCTGGCTACGCATCACCAAATCGTCGTAAAGCAGCAGGTCTAAGTCAAGCGGACGCGGAAGATTCAGACTATGGCTCACTCGGCGTCGCCCCCGCTGTTGCTCAAGTAGCAGCAAAAAACGCAGCAACTCCGTAGGGTTCGCGCTCGTTTGCAGTAAAATTACTGCATTCACGTAATCGGGCTGATTCGACAAACCATGCGGCGCGCTCTCGTAAATCGAACTAAGCTCTATCGGACTAGTCGCAAAGTTCTGTAGCTCCTCACACACGAAATCAAAGGTTTGCTTTATATTCCCTAGGTTTGCGCCAAAGCCAATTAAGGCGTTGTGTCTCTGTATTCTCTTCATATCCTTGGCTCAGCGCAAGCCCCTGCGCTTGCCCATACATAAAACAAAAAAACCGCGTCGTAAAGACGCGGCGCTTCTGCTAAGTCAGACTTAAGCCACTAATTGGAGAGCCCAATTCCTAGGTGGAATAAAATACCGTGTGATACTTTATCATCGGGTTTGTTGGTAGCGGAATTCTCATAAAAGAAGTTATTGCCGTCTTTGAGTTTAGGACGAGCCTGCGTTAGGGTGTAGCGAGCATCAAGGAAGAGTTCAAATCCGCCAAAATTGAGACCCAAGCCTGCACCGAGTTGACCTGTAAACTGTATGAACTTCTCATTAAATTGCGAGTAGCTGCCATAATTGACGGTGTTGAAGATAATTCCACCAGCGCCAATGGCATACAAGTCAAAAATACCGTAGTCAAAAAGATGTCCCATAACTCCAACCGTCAAAGGCACCTTGAATGTGCTGATCGAATTCTCCTCGCTAATCAAGATGTCGGACGCCAATTCCACACCAATGTAGCGCAACGGACGGATACGCAGATACAAACCAACGCCACCGTAAACGGGATCATCAAAGCAAATCTTATCAACGTTCGTCTTTCGCTCTGAAAGCCCCAAAATTCGCACGCCAACGGAAATACGTCCTGCCGCGCCATAACCTGATTGTGATGTACTCGACGCGACCGTGGTACTTTCTACTACAGGTGCGGCGCTAACTACCACAGGAGCTGCAACAACCCCATAACCATAACCATAACCGTAATGGCGCGGTCTGTAATTCCTTCTATACGTTGTTCGACGCACACGCGTTTGGCTGCCGTGACCCACGTGAACGCTCCCGCCTCCTTGAATGACAACAGTTCCCAGCACGCTGTCGCTACCCAATAGTGTCGAAACATCCTCAAAAATCAACGCCTGTGTCGATATTTCATCAACCGAATCGCTCAGTGAAGATTGTGCAAATGCTTGTGTCGAAAATACAAGCGCGAATAATGCTGCAACTACCAATATCTGCTTTTTCATCGCCAAACTCCCTCATGTTCTCCGAAATCTAACTCATAAAATGGCTCGAGAACCAAGTCTCAGTGATGTTTAATGCAAGACCTATGCCAAGTCTACGGGTTTTACTTTTTGTGGCAGAAAGTCCCCACTACGCCCTCAGCATTACGTATTTCTTTTGAGTTTGCGCGGGGGGAACCTTTTTTCTTTTTGCAAAAGAAAAAAGGTTCCCCCCGCACCCCCCTCTAAAAAAAGAAAGCACTCTTTTAAGCTCTTTTCGAATAAAATGTCATTCTATCTTTTACCCGCCTTATTTAATTAGCATTATCAAGTTATGATTCTCTACAAAATGTCTCATTTTGTTTAAAACTGTATCGGATTTGTAAAATTAAATTCACCATTTCTAGCCGCGCAAAGGTTTTTAATGGTAAGTTTTTTGCTTCAGAGCAAAGGTCTCTTTTTACAACAATAATGTTGTTGATTTGGGCATAAAAGATTTCCGTAATGATGAGACTACGCCATTGCCTCGCGCCGCAAGCTAGAGTGAAAAAGCCAAAAAACAGAAGTGAGCCTAGAAACTAAGCCCAATGCGTGCCTTCACCCCATCTATAGCATAGGTACAAACGCGCCAATGCATACTCGTAACACCAAGTCCGGCAAAGCCTACTCTTTCTTCTCATCGCAAGCTTTCGAGTAGGGACAACTCACACATGCATCGGCATCACATAAGCATGTAGCTTCATCGCTGCCCATCGCTCTTAACTTCTTAACGACACGAAATACCACAAAGCTAGAGGCAATCAAAAGAATAACGGCAAGGATGAAAATTTCCATAAAATACACACTCTATGGCACAGAAAACATTTAATCTTGGACTCAGTCGTAGAGAAAAACCAAGGTCTTCACACAGTGAAGAAAAAAACAATCATTCTATACACCACCGCGCGACGGTAAAAAACGTTTATTCAAATTTTTCATATACAATGATGGCTTGCGCTTCTGATTTCCGTAAGGCTAGATGCGTTCCATTGACCTTTACCCAAATAGGGTCACCCCCCAAAGCAGCGCGTTCCTTAACGATTTCGAGGTTTGGTATAATCCCCATGTCCAGCAAACGTGGACGAATATTGTTTTGCGTTTTAAGAACTCGTTTTATCACAGCTTTTTTGCCGACGGGAAGATCAAAAATATTGCTTTGTACACCGGTGTTTTGTGGACGAATCCCCTCGCCTATGCGGATGCATTCCCCTTCTTCATTACTCGAAAGTTGCTCAAAGAAACGCACAATGCGCTCCATCCCCTCGTCAGAGAGCGCATGCTCTAGACCACATGCCTCCTCTTGAGCGGCTTCCTTCTCCATTCCCAATATTTTATGAAAAAACTGAAACAATACCTGATGTCGGCTGTAGATTTTAAGCGCCGCCACCTTGCCCTCATCGGTCAAGGTTATATACTCGCGCCTCTCGTACACGATTAAACCCATTTGCGACAAGCGTTTAAGCGCTGTACCTACCGAAGCTGCGGTAACACCACGTGCCGCGGCTATATCTCTAACACGCGCGATCTTAGACTCAGTACATAATAAATATATTGTTTCTAGATAATCCTCTAGAGAATGCGTCAGTTCCATATTATGCTTAATTCTGCTTATCCTTGTTTTAGCAAGACCGACAGCTGTCCTGCGTACTCACTGAAACTTAATATATAATCGTGTACTGTCAAGCCAAGCAATGCAAATGAGGGCAGCGAACTATGCACCATCTTTGGCTAAAGCATAGCACGCAAATTCCAACGCTAAAGCAGAGGAAAAGCGAGCCCTAAATATGAGCGGGGCAAGAATTTTGCACATTCTCACGAACTCTTGCATAAAAAGGCTGTTCGCGTTTTAATTGATGCGCGTTGCTCTGTGTTTCTTTGCCACGACAAGCAGTGCAGCTGCAGCAATACGTCGATGGTAGGCAAAGACGCATACTTTAGCCATAAGCGCCACTGAGGGGGGAGCTAAAGACCCCTGAGTTAAGGATGCAAAAAGTCTTAAAACTGCGTTGGATGCGCGACTGAGCAAATACAACGCAGTTTTATCAAGACTTTTGCATCATTAGCGAAGAGGCTTTAGCGCGGGGGGAGACTTCCCCCCGTTAATATGAAAATTCGCTGCCACTTAGCTCGGATTTAGAGAGGAATTTGTGATTCGTCCTATCGTTTTTGGTAAATTCATTCTATTGGAACGTGTTAGCGTCGGCGGAATGGCTGAGGTTTTTCGCGCAAAGTTGCTAGATGCACCACAATTTGAGCGCTTCTTCGCTATCAAACGAATATTGCCCAACCTCGCCGTTGACGACGAATTCATCAACATGTTCATTGATGAAGCCAAAATCACGGTGGAACTCGATCACCCAAACGTTTGCCAGATCTACGAATTAGGGCGCTTGGGAAAATCGCACTACATCGCCATGGAATACATACCAGGACGCGACGTTTTAGCGATACAAAACATTTACCGGCGCCAAAAAAAGATTATGAGCGTTAGCCAAGCATGCTTCATCACCATGCAAGTGGCGCAGGGCCTTGACTACGCACATCGTGCAGTCGACTCGGCGGGACAACCCCTACACCTCATACACCGCGACGTTAGCCCACAAAACCTGCTCGTATCATTTGAAGGTTTGGTAAAACTCATCGACTTTGGCATCGCCAAAGCGGCGAGCAAAACGACCAAAACCAAGAGCGGCGTATTGAAGGGAAAATTTGGTTACATGAGCCCAGAGCAAGCGGCAAATGCCTATGTCGATCATCGCAGCGACGTTTTTGCGCTAGGCACCGTGTTTTGGGAAATGCTCACAGGGATGCGACTCTTGCACACCGAGAGCGAACTTGCGATTTTGCAGCTCATCACGGAATGCGACGTAACGCTGCCTTCAAAACTTAACCGAAACGTCCCACCTGAAGTCGACCATATCGCCATGAAGGCGCTAGAGAAAGACCCCGATAAACGCTATCACTGGGCGGGAGAGATGGTGCGCGATTTGCGCGACTTCATTATGAGTTGTAAACCGCCCTTTACGCAGTGGCACTTGCAAAACTGGATGTGTGCAAACTTTGCCGAAGAACTCGAGGCGGAGTGGAATAAATTGCCGATTTTTCAGAGCATTAATACTGCGGAGGACGTAGAGCGATATAACAGCGAGAAGCGCGAAAAAGAACTAGCCGCCCAGGCCGAACAGTTCACTGAAAAAGATGATAGCGAAGTAGGCGACGAACGCGATAGCGATTTACTTGATGAAAGTTCTGATGAATTGCTCAGCGATGATGATTTAGCAAAGGATCTTAAAAACAAAAAACCCGCGCCCTTCCCCGCTAAGCCCAAATTACACCCCCCAAAATATGTTCCCGCAAAACTACCCGCCTTTAAAGCGTTAAAAAGCGATAATGAAGCCCATCATGTTAGCGAAACATCCGATGATGGCAAGCAGAGTGAAGAAACTCTAGCCGACGAAACACCAACCCAAGATCTCGAAGCAGTACAATCCCCAAATTCGCAAAAGCCCGATAAACAAATTGAAAAGACGCGTAAATCCTCCCAAAGCAATGTTAAAATTAGCAAGATGGAGGGCTCGGGAAGCCTGCGTTTAGAAGGAATCACCGCAAAGGATGATGACAGCGCTGACTCCGAACTGGTACCAGAACCCGTTGCTCCCGACGTCTACGACCCACAGCTCCTACAACTCGAACTCGCCGCAAGAAGACGTCTAACTAAACGGTTCCTACTGGTGAGCATAGGCATATTGCTGCTCATGTTGGTGGTGATGTTGGTGCTCATGAAAACAGGCTTCTTAAAGTTTGGAAGCCCCGACGTTTTGCTACCCACTACGGCAAATTTACAACTCGAAGTCGTCCCAATTTCGGATGAAACGGAAGTTTCGATTTATCGATACACGGACACCGATATTCCGCTAAACACCTTAAAAACAGGTTCAAAAGCGTTTTTTGAACGACTTGAAGCCGGCCGATATATCGTCGAAGTAAACATGCCCGCATACGAAAAGGAAAGATTCGTTTTCAGCCTCGACAACGCCAACTACGAATCCCGCATCGAAATGACAAAACCCGTCCCCGAAGTGATAGAGTACGAAGTCAATCTACCCTTTGAAGATGCCGAAGTCCTCTTAAATAACAAAATTGTCCACGGAACAGGTCTTGTACGAAAACTCAAGGGTATACTTGGACAAGAGTACCAGCTCACCGTCAAAAAAGATGGCTACATCTCCGAGACGCAAAAAATTATTATCGGCCAAGAGGATAGCTACAGCTTCTCACTTAACCCAGGCGAGGCTGTTTTATACTTTGACGCGGAGCCAAGCGCCCACTTATGGGTGCAGGATGATAGCGGCTGGAGGCGAGTCGGCTCCACCCCTTATACGCTTAGCGGCATAGACCCTACAAAAGCGCTGCACGTCGAATTGCGCGCGAGATCCTACGAAACATGGAATCGCGAGATTAAATTTAGCGACAAGTTTGAGCGAAAGTTCTACGTAGTCCTAGAGAGAACGTATTGAGTCATGGCGTAGAATTAAGGATGCTCTGATTCACGGGTTCTTGATGATTTTTTTCTTTGGGGGGGAAGTTTCCCCCTACGTGTCAACCCCACGCTTTGCGCGGGTTTGCCACTACCCCCTCCGCGGGGACACCCCGCGACGCCCCGTCCAGTTTTTGGCGAAACAGGACTTTGCGATCGCCCTTGGGAAACTCTGATTTATTGGGGCTATGTCCCTTAGAACTTGTTTTGTGTGTAGAGTATTGATTTTATTGACTTTATTTTGAAAACCCGCCTGACTTTCGTCGTTTTCCTCTCGTTACTTTTTTGGCAATTTTCACATTCATCAAAGAAGCAATAAATTCAATGTCTTTGTTGGATAGTGCAATGCAGCTCTCAGCTGCAAAGAATAAAGAAGATGCAGAATGCTCATGTATTTCATCATGATTTAAGCTAGCGATAAACTAGCTTAGTTCTTACAACTGTGACATAATTGGCGACAAAGGCGGTCTACGCCTATACCTATATTATTCGGAGAAGCTGCGGTGTTAAAGCTTAAAATATCTGCCTTAATCGTCATATTACTTTCCTTACTACTTACTGGCGTATTCCTCTGTTCATACGCCATACAAACGGACACGCCGCTGCAGTATAAGCAGCACCACAATAACATAGAGCGCTCCGTCGCAGACCAACGCGCCTTGGCTGCACTCAGTCTTAAAGAACAAGCTGACCAGTTAGCCAATGACCCACAGCTACAGCAGTTGTTTAAAAGCGTGCGCGAAAAACTCGCCGTCACTCCACTAAGTGAACTTAAGGCCATGACACAAAACGAGTGGAATACTCCAGTGTTTACGCACCTTTTAGCTTGGTTGCAAAAAAGAGAATCCCACTTAGCATCAGTCACGCGTCGAGGCAAAATCGACCCCCTACCCTCGCTATCAGATTGGTGGGGAAAGGCTCCAGAGCTTTTACTCGGCTTTGCCATGACGCCGCTTAACGACGGCAGCACTACCCCCATACTCGTCGCCCACGCCAAGGAAGGCATGGGACTACAAGGCGGACAAAGCTACGACTTTCCCCTACTCAACGAAGTAAGCAATAGCAACAAAAGCACTATTGGACTGCTAGCATGGTCAAAAAACCTATACCTAGCCCTCGCTCACCCTGTGTACGCCGAGGACACGCTTGTTGCTATCATTGTTTTAGGCAAGGAACTAAACGCCGACTTTGTCGCCAATTTTTCAAGAAATATGAGTCTAAACGACTCCCTCATCACGTACTACGACCCCAATAAAGGCGAAGCCGCCATACGCTACTACAGTGCTCGCCTTGTCGAAGCAGATCGCGCTGGCATCACCAACTCCAGCTTCAAACTCGCCGACTCCCCCGCTGAGCCGCCTGTTGCTTTAAGCGCCATCGCCGAGTCCAGCGTCTACAAAACCAGCGTTGGACAGTCACACTACTCTGTCTCCAAAAGCCATTGGATAAGCGACAATAATCAAAAACTCGGCTTCTATATTGTGAGTAATGACAGCCTTAGCCAAAGCCCAAGCAGCAAACTCCGCACTCGCTCCCTCATACTCACCATTATCCTAGCCATTATTGGCGTTTTCTTCGCATTCTTCTTCATTACACGCTCCCAGCGCTCCGTCAAAGAGCTCTCCCTCGCCCTTTGGGAATCTATGAACGCCGACAAAGCCATCGATTACGATGCACTCAAAAAACACGCCGACATAAAATCCCTCGTTCTCGTCGTTGAACAGCTCATTTTGCGCACCACCCGCGACGAAAACCAAAGCCCCGAAGGAGAAAGCTGGAACGAACTCATGGTCAATTTGGAAGACGAATCAAACGAACTCTCTGGCGAATTTACACGGGCACAACTCCCACGATTCGAGTCTGACTTATCCCCCGAAGACGAAGCTCTGCGTCCGCTTTACGACGAATTCATCCAAAAACGTGTCGAGCTCAATATCACCGATGACATGGATTTCGAGAAGTTCCTCCGCCGCGTCAAACGCAACAAAAAGCAAATTCAGGACGCTTACAACTGCAACGACGTTGGCTTTGACGTCGTTGTCAATGCTGGAAAAGTCGTTTTAAAACCAAAAATTCTTGATTAATTTGGGGGAAGTCTAGCGTTGCTTACGCGCGAGTCCTCGCGTAAAATACGACAACGAACGCAAATTATTGTGTGAAATATTTGCTATTCACGCATCTACCAAAGTATATGCGTGAATAGCGCCTTTTTCTGCAATCTTTGCCGCTTTAAGGTCAAAGCCCTACGTGTCGCCTACAGCGTTTCGTTTCGTCGTTTGCGTTGTGCAGAGACGATCCCGCACTCCCCACCCTCAACGTTTACAACACGCCTCTCAACATTACGCCATCTCCTAACAAGCAGAAGCACCGTGATCGCCAACATCCCCCACTCACTGCACAAAAAAATTGCCAGACATATCGCCAACTGCTCCAAGGAATGGGGGCTTATTGAAGAAGGCGATCGCATTATGTTAGCCTACTCGGGTGGCAAAGATTCGTTGCTACTGTTGCATTTTATGCGCCACATCCAGTCGGTTGTCCCCTTCTCCTTTGAAATTGGTGTCTTTCACCTTAACCAAAGCTATCCCGATTTCCCGGCCAAGGACGTCTTGGAAGAGCTTAAAACCGAAGGCTTTAGGGTTGACTACGAAATGCTTGCCATGAGCGATATACTTGCCGAAAAGATTCCTGCTAATGAGTCGCCCTGCGGGCTATGCTCGCGACTTAGACGCGGAATCTTGTACACCCAAGCTCAAAATTTGAGCTACAACAAAATTGCGCTCGGCCACCACCGCGACGATGCCATCGAAACGCTGCTCATGAACGCACTTTATGCGGGAAGACTTAAGTCTATGCCCGCAAAGTTAGTCTCGGACGATAAACGCAATATCATTATTCGGCCAATGCTTTATGTTCCCGAACGCTTACTTATCGAAGCTTCCCAAAGCCTGTCTATTCCCTTAATAGAGGCTAGTTTTTGTACGAGGGCACGAAGTGGCCAAAGAAGCGAAATCAAAACCTTGCTAAATCATTTGGAAGCGCTAAACCCCAAAGTGCGCGGAAACCTACTCGCCGCCCTACGAAACGTTTCTCCTTCACATCTTCTGGATCGAAGTCTATTCGGCGAAGAGTTGGAGAATGACCTATTTTCTACAACAAAAACTGGCAATCACCGCACAAAGGAAGCGTAAATGTCCCAACTTGTCGCACCTATTCAAAATCTAATCGACGCGTTCTCGCGACTGCAAGGTATAGGGCGAAAATCCGCCACTCGTCTTGCTTTCCAAATCATACGCGATGACGGTGAGATTGCTAAAAACCTTGCTGATGCGCTGCTTGAAGTCAAGGAACGGGTGCGGTTTTGTGAACAATGCGCAAACCTATGTGTAAGCTCTCC
Source organism: Bradymonadales bacterium (assembly GCA_041656175.1). GTDB lineage: Bacteria > Myxococcota_A > Bradymonadia > UBA4248 > UBA4248 > JBBAEA01. The sequence goes on from JBBAEA010000021.1 coordinate 18,390, forward strand.
TTGCGAACTTTGCCAAGCAGCAAACCGCAATCGCAGCATCATCTGTGTTGTCGAGTCACCCCAAGATCTATTGGCTATCGAAGCAACTGGTGAGTTTTCTGGCATGTACCACATTTTACACGGCGTCATTGCGCCACTCGACGGTATTACGCCAGCAGATCTCAAAATTAAAGAACTGCTTGAACGCTTGCGCAGCGATGAAGTCAAAGAAATTATTTTAGCCACCAACCCTTCTGTCGAAGGGGAGGCCACCGCGCTTTACCTCAAAAAGCTCATAGAACCCTTGGGCATAAAATTAACGCGCATCGCAAGCGGTCTGCCCATGGGTGCGCAACTCGAATTTGCCGACAAAGCTACGCTGGGCCGCTCCCTGCTAGATCGGCGCCAATTATAAAGTAGCTTCCCACACTTTACTCTAGCTGCTTTTTCACTGCTCTTGCATTTAGCAAAGGAGCCATAATCTCTGTGGCTTTCTGAACCCAAAGCCAGCACCCTGATTCGCGCAAAAGTCTCTACCTATGTAGAGCGCAAAATAAACTAAAAGGGCTAGTGGCAATAGCCTCCAGCCCTTTTATTTATCGCGACAGTTAATGTAGTCGATGTAAACTACTTATCATCGACACCTGTAATCATCACATCATCAATGCGCATGGTCAAATCCGTATTGGGAGCCTCAACATGAACATACACGGTTACAGAATCTGCATCGGTTGCATCCTCTAAAGGAAACTCAAATGCTCCCCATGTATCATCCACATCAATAATAAGCCCTTGTCCAATTGACTTCAGCTCTCCAGTTCCGACTTGATAGCCTGTAGTAATGTCTATGCCCGCCTTGCCCGCGTATGCGTAATGTAGCTTAATGTTCTTATAACCCTTTGTAGAGAAACTCACCTTCCAATAAGGTGGAGTGCCGAGCGTTGAGCTAGCAGGCCAGTTATTTGCTGTGGCGGCGGGGTTAGCAGTACTACCATGGGTAGTAAGCTTGTAATCTGTAGTATTGTGTTCTGGATCCGCAACAATATGCTCAAACTTTGCATTGTTGTTAATCGACTCTTTAATGCTTGGTTTTATTCCCTCACTCAATTCTGTTTTGAATGCATTTTGATCCATGTAGCCAGCGGAATTAATATAGGTAAATTCCCATTTTGCCAGTATCGTTCCCTCAACAGCTTGTCCTTCGATCGTTAGGGCATTATGTGGTAGATCGCCTGCAATACTGGCATTTGTCACTGTGGCAACGCTAGACGTTTCTGCACCACAAGCATAGAGCTTGCTATCCACGTCAACCACGAGAACACACGCATATTCGTCCGCTGTGAGCTCGGAGTAATCATAAGTAATATCGTAGTCACAGAGTAATTCTTCTGTACAGCCACTTTCCACAATGAGTGCTCTTCCCCACACTTGAAGGCTATTAATAGCACTCGTTTTACCAAAGCAACCGAACTTAACCTCAGCCCCGTGTGGTATCTCACCATCATACTTAACATTAGCCTTAGCTGTAATACTCTTGTTCTCTTCATCGTTCACGAAATTTATAGCCTGACAAGTCGAAATGGGTTCTGCTTTAACACAAGTTCCCTTGGCATAATGTCGGCAGTCCTTAGCGCAACCAGGCGCGCCGCTGCTGTAGACCATACCCTGTCCTTCTTGCTCGGCGTACTTCTCGCAAGTCCCCTCTCCATCCTTCCATAGGATATTCCCATCCTTCTCGTCGCAAATTTCATTATCTTGCAGAGTTCCGTCGCCACAGCTAAGGTTCTCGCATGTACCTTTGGAGAGCCCTAAACAATCGCTAGAGCAACCTGGCTCACCGTCATCTTTCCAAGTTACGCCTTCAAAACCGTTGGCATCGCCGTAATCTTTACAGCTAGGCGTAACACCACCCTTAAAGCTAACAACTCCTTCGCTATCAGTGTCACAAACCTCGTCTTCTTCGATCGTGCCATCACCACACTTCGAGCTCACCTCCACACATGTACCCTTTAAAAGTGATTTACAATCTGATGAGCACGCGGGCGCGCCAGCTTTAGTCCAAGTTTTAGTGGCATCAAAGTCTTTGCATGTTTTTCCTTGCAGATCAGTGCCATCACAAAGTTCTCCATCGTCAATGACACCGTTACCACAAATTTTCTTTTCCTTGCTATCATCGCAGGCGCCAAAAACTAGAGCCATAGCCATCAAAACACCTAAGAACGTGCGTTTCTTTGTCATAAATAAATATCTCCTTTAAACAAATGATGGCCACGACAACACGCCGAAAGCCACACACTTGAAAAAAATGCTGCACCCACTGTGCACAAACTGTAAGGTAGCCGAAAACAAAGCGCTTGTAAATATCCTATATCACAAAATTTCATGCCATAAATTTGACAAAATGACGTATAATGATTGTGCTTGAGTTCAAGAGCTAAAGCTGCTGTGCCAGCTCTTATACAACTCATGTGTTAAACTTGAATTTTAATCAAAAAATGCGAAAATTAAGTGATAAATTTTGCACAATATGGGCTTACACCGCGTTGTTTTCTTTTCTACTCTCTTGCCTACAGAGCGTATCCTATGCACAAAACGTTGAAGAAATGCACGATGCTGCCCTCAAACAACTGGTTTCACTGCAAAAACCGCCCGAATACATCGCTAAAAAACGATTGACTGGCTGGTTCAAATTGGTCGAAGAAAAAGCAGACCGCGATTATTTACAGAACTATTTTAACATCGTTGGCTATAAGCCACCACCCAATACTTACGCTCTCATAGCAAGAGTTGCGAAAATAAAGTCAACAATATCGCTACAATACTTTAGCCTCGGCGACACTGCTTTTACCTATTCTATGACAGACTCAGGGGAGCAAAACTATTGGCCAGCCTCAACGGTAAAGCTTCTAGCCGCAGTTGCAGCGCTCATAAAAGCGCAACAGCTAGGAATCGACAGCGAAGCACAGATTACGTTTAGCGATATCGACGAGGACGTCTCCGCCAGCCTAGCCGAACTTTGTACCGCCGCCATCGTTGCAAGTTCAAACCCAGCCTATAACCAACTCATGCTTTTTGCAGGTGTCGATGAGGCAAACAAAACAATTCGCCAAACTTTAGCTCTCCCACAAACCGTACTCCTGCGCCGCTACGCGAGAAAACGCCCCGATGATAATCTGCGCTACTCCCCTATCATCAACTACAATCACGAAAATAAATCCGGCCAGATCGCAGAGCGCTACTCCAAAAGTGAGTACCCGCAATGTCCGCGTGAGGCTAACTGCACAAATCTCGTGGAACTCGCCGATCTTATGCTACGCGTGGTTTTACACAACGAGCTTCCCCCAAAATATCGCCTTCCCTTAGCCGCAAAAGACATCGATATGCTCAACAACTCCCTACTTAAAGCACCATCGTGTATTAAAAACGCCGTTCGCAGTACGATGGGGGCGAGGAGCAAAATATTTAATAAGGGCGGGAAAGTCATAGGCGACGATCGACTAGAAGTTGCGGTGCTAAGCGCGCATAAGAGCAAAGAGCGCTACCTTATTGCCCTCTCTATGCCACAACACGACTTGGTAGAGGAGCAAACCAACGAACTGGCGCGACAGTTGATCCTTGCGATGCGTGTGCTCGCGCATGCCCAAGAATAAAAAGCGAGCCATAAGCTGTGCAGCAAAAAGTTTGCTCTTACTTTTGTCACGCAGTCAGCGAAAAGATCCGCGAAAATAAGCAAAACGCAATAGCGCAAGCGGCTATGCCAAATATAGTACTGGCAAAGACATAAAAAATCGCATGCCCATAGGCTTGAGTCTTCAGTAGTTGCAAAGCCTCAAGTGAAAAGCTCGAAAACGTTGTAAAACCACCCAACAAGCCCAACGACAAAAAAAGTCTAAACTCGTTGGCAAGTTCAAATTTTATAAAACACGCCGTAAAAGCACCAATAAGAAAGCAACCCAAAATATTAGCCGAGAACACTGCCCACGAAAAGGCAGAAGCTTCCTGCAACATCAATCTTGTCAACAAGTAACGCGCCCCACCACCCAAGGCGCTACCTGCACATACCCATAAAAAAGCTCCCATATCGTTAAATCCCTATAAAACGAAGTGCAGCACCATCAAAAGAGCTTCCCTAGGGAAGCTCTGAACAATCGCTTCGGGGGCGTTACGGGGGCTTGAGCCCCCGTTGAGGGGGTAGTGGCAAACCCGCGCACCGCGCGGGGTTGACACGTAGGGGGACACTTCCCCCACAAAAGCAAATAGTAGAAATCTCGAATGAATCAGATTCTCCCAGAGCCTTTACTTCTTCAAAGCCGCAAAGGGATTATGCCCAAACTTAGCGTTATCGCTAGAATCGCTTTTACCCTTTTTGCTACCGCGCCTTTGCCCAGAGCGCGGTCTTTGCGCATCGTCCTTACCCGTCTTTTGAGGCGCATCGCTAAGTCTGCAACTCAACGCAATACGCGAGCGTGCCACATCGACTTCGATCACACGAACGCGCACAGCATCCCCCACCTTAACAACGTCGGAGGGATTGGACACGAAGCGATCTGCCAGAGCCGAAATATGCACGAGCCCGTCTTGGTGCACACCAATATCTACGAAGGCGCCAAAATTGGTGACATTCGTAACAATACCGTTAAGTATCATGCCCTCTTTAAGGTCTTTGATCTCGCGAACCGAGTCGTCGAATTTAGGCGCTTCAAACTGCGCGCGTGGATCTCGCCCTGGTTTTTTGAGCTCTTCAACAATATCGACGAGCGTCGGCATACCGATGTCGCTAGCCATATAATTCTGTAAGTTGATGGAACTAATCAGCGAATCGTTACCAATAAGTGTCGGCAGCTCCACCTTGAGATCCGACGCCATGCGCTCTACAACGCTATAACGCTCGGGGTGTACCGCTGAAGCATCTAGCGGATTTTTGCTGCTTTTAACACGTAAAAAACCAGCCGCCTGTTCAAAGGTTTTGGGACCTAGACCCGGAACCTTCAGTAAGCTCTGACGCGTTGCGAACTGACCATTCGCATCACGGTGCGCCACGATCTTTTTTGCCATCCCAGGCCCAATCCCCGCCACATACCGCAATAACGCCGCGCTAGCCGTATTGAGCTCAACACCGACGAGGTTCACGCAGGACTCCACCACTTCGTCAAGCTTACGCTTGAGCAACGGCTGGAATACGTCGTGTTGGTACTGTCCAACACCGATGGATTTGGGATCGATTTTGACCAACTCCGCCAACGGATCTTGCAATCGTCGCGCTATGGAGATGGCACCGCGAATCGTGAGATCCAGATCGGGGAACTCCTCGCGAGCAATGTCGGATGCCGAGTAAACAGAAGCACCCGCCTCCGAAACCATGACAACGATGGGGCGCTGCTGCTCCGGGAGTTCAGCGCAGACTTTGCGTACAAGCGCCTCCGTTTCACGTCCTGCAGTACCGTTACCAATGGCTACGGCGTGTGAGGGGAACTTGCTAAAAAACGCAGTAAATTCACGCGCGGCTCGCTGCTCATCGATATTAGGGTAGATCGTACAGCTATCGAGATACTTGCCCGTTTCATCGAGTGCTGCACACTTGCAACCCGTGCGAATACCTGGATCGATGCCTATAATACTGCGTGCCCCCATCGGGCTTGCCAAAAGCAATTGGCGCAAGTTTGACGCAAAGACGTCGACAGCCTCGCGATCCGCTGCCTGCTTTAGATCTATGCGCAAATCCGACTCTATACTGGATCGCAAAAGCCGCTTGTACGCATCCGCTACGGCTTCCACCAAAAGATTCGCCGACGGCGAGTTGAGATGCAGATGCGCTAATGAGCTAATTTGCGGCAAAGTACGCTCTTCGTCCAAAGCGATTTCGGCTCTGAGCGCACCCTCGTTCTCACCCCGACGTATCGCCAAGTACTGATGCGATTTAAACTGCGTTAAAGAGCCTTTAAAATCGTAATACTGTTCAAATTTTGTTCGCTCCGCTTTCCCCTTCTCCGTAGCTTCAACGCTAAACTCACCTTCTCGCTGCATATAGTTTCGCAAGAACTCGCGAATCTTCGCTGACTCTGATACAGCCTCCGCGACGATATCCTGTGCTCCCTTAATCGCTTCTTCGACAGTGTTTACGCCGTTTTCGACGTTTACGTACTTCGCTGCCTCCTCATAGGGATCCAGATCAAGAGCCTGCGAAAGGATAATGTCGGCCAAGGGCTGTAGCCCCTTCTCCTTAGCAATGGTCGCGCGTGTACGGCGCTTGGGTTTGTAGGGTAAATACAGATCTTCGAGACCAGATTTCGTCATCGCCGCGTTGATCTGCTTCTTCAAGTCCTCGCTGAGCTTACCCTGCTCCTCTATGCTCTTTAAAATAACGCCGCGCCTCTCTTCGAGTTCGACTAAATATTGGTGTCGCTCCTCTATCTGGCGAATCTGAACTTCGTCTAATCCACCCGTCGCTTCCTTTCGGTAACGTGCAATAAACGGCACCGTCGCATTCTCCGCGAAAAGCCTCAATACCGCCTCTACTCCGCTTAGCGGAATCTGTAGCTCCTCCGCAATCATCGAAGCGGGCGCAAAACTCTGTGTTTCAGTCATATATTTCCTTTAAAACTCTAATTTATGCACTGTTCTACGCTTCCGAAGGACGAACGCGTCGCGTTCGTCGGCTACGCGTCTCATCCTTAGCGATAGGCGCGTCTTCCTTTAGCTCTACCGCGCCCTTAGCCGTTGAATCCGCTCCGTTCTTTTGGCTACTGCGCGTACGCCGACGCGTTGTCCGCTTGGACTTTTCGACATCGTCGTCAGCTGCAGCTGCCGCAGCTTCAAGCAGCACTTCTTGCGCTGTATCCGTTTCGCTCTTTTGGCTACTGCGTGTACGCCGACGCGTTGTCCGCTTGGACTTTTCGGCTTCTTCGCCCTGTGTCTCTTGCGCGTTAAGCTCAAGCACAGCCTCCTCGGCTGCAGGCTCATTCTTCGATACCACCGCGGTTTTCTCGCTGGGACGCGGGCGCTGTGTTCTACGCTGCCGTGTCGTAGATTCCGCTTTTGCGGCCTTCTCACCCGCGGGTTTAGCGACAGGACTGGCGTCTGGGGTTAGAGCCATAGGATCGGCCAACTTAGCTTGTTTGCGCTCTTTACGACCGTTGTTACTGCGATCTGGTGCCGCTTTCTCTTGCGCTTCTTGTACGGTCATCGGACGTATCTCAACGCTAGCCTCGACTACCTCAAGCGACGCGGGATCTAGCCCATCTGCAACTCCTTCACCGCGAAGCTGCAAGGAGCGTTTTCGCGTACTGCGCGAGCGACGTCGCTCCGAGCGTTCCTCACCCTTATCGCCCTTGGCGTGGCTTGCACTCTCTTCCTTCGCAGACTTTTGTTCGGCCTTTCCTGTTTTTTCCGACGAAACAAGCTGTTTTTCGGAAACATCCGTTATTTTATCCAAGCGTTCAGGCTTTTTCTTCGAACTATCCTCAGGAGCAGTCTTAGCCGCCTTGTCCTCTTGATCCTTGCCATTCTTCACACGTTGATCCTTGCCATTCTTCACACGGCGATCTCGCTGTTTTCGCCTACGCTTAGGGCTTTCCTCATCACTAGCTTCCACCTCATTTTCATCATCAGCGCGTAGCTTATCGCTCTCGGCTTCACCCTTGGCTTTTTGTGATGCTGCTCCCTCCATGAATTCGCGTGCACTAAAGGGAAGCCGTGTTTGCGCTTCTTCATGCACTTCAGCTTCAGCTTCAGCCTCCACATCATTCACTTCAATGGGCGCTCGGCGCGTTCTGCGTTTACGGCGACTTGTTGTTTCCTTGCTCTTTTCAGCGATCTTTTCCTCGCTCTTTTCCTCGCTCTTTTCTGCGATCTTTTCCTCGTTATCTTGCGTTTCTTCGCGGCCTTCGACTTCCGCTATTTTGCTACGCGATTCGCCGTTTCGCTTGCGATCTCGCCGAGATCGTCGTTCGTTGTTATTGGCTTCAGGCTTCTCATCCTTATCCCCCCCATTCTCAGCAAGCGCAATCTCATCCTCGCCTTCGCGTTCTTCCTTTCGCTTGTTGTTTCGCCGCTTCTGGCGTCGTTCCCTGGCTTCATCACTAGCGAACTCCTCGTAATCATTGGGGCGATACTCTAAATCTTTAAGATCCGCATCTTCTTCGCTAAAAGATCGCTCTAGCCTTACGAAGTCATCGTCTTCGTCGAGTTCTGGCGCAGTATCCGCGACAGACATCGCCACCGCTTTCTCCACATGCTTGACCTCGGGTGGCTTTGGCAACCACTCAATTTGTTCATCAGAGCGACTAATCTCCCGATCCGCCACGACTTCGATCTTAATGTTAAACTCCTTCTCCAGCGCGACTATCTCGTGGCGTCGCAAGTTCTGCACTCTTTCAGCGATTTCGGGGTGCAACTTTACAAGCGCGCCACCAATTTTCCCCTGCACCGCTCGCGCTTCAATCGCTCGAATAAGGTTTAGACCAAACATCTCAATATTAGGAATAAACCCGCGTCCTTCACAAGTCGGACAAGTAAAATGCATACGTACACTTAGCGCCTGGCTTATACGTTGCCGATTTATTTCCATCAAACCGTTGGCACTGATACGTTCGCTCTTATTTCGCGCTTTATCCCGCGCCATCGCCGTTCGCACCGCACGCTCAACATCGCGCTGATGCTTGCCACTGCGCATATCAATAAAGTCAACCACGATCAAACCGCCGATATCGCGCATGCGAAGCTGGCGAGCAATCTCGACACTGGCCTCCAAATTCGTGTGATACGCGGTCAAATCCTGGCTCTCTCGCTTAGTCGACTTGGCCGAGTTCACATCGATCGCCGTCAGCGCCTCAGTCGGATCGATCACAATATAGCCACCACTGGGCAAATTCACGCGTCGATCAAAAATCTGCTCAATCTGCCGCTCTATATCAAACTTTGAGAACATCGGTACACGATCCACGTAGCGCTTAATGCGATCCTCATGCGCTGGCATCGTAGCATGCAAGTACGCACGCGCTCGCTGAAAACACTCCTCGCAGTCAATCAGCACCTCCGACACCGTCGCATCGAAATAATCGCGCAGCACCTGCACCACAATATCGTGATCATTATATAATAGCTTCGCACCACTCCCCCGCACAGCCTCAGCTTCAATCTTTTTCCACAGCTGCAACAGCGCCTTCGCCTCCCGCAGCAGCACCGCACGCGACTGATCCATCGCATTGGTCCGCACAATGCAACCGATCCCCTCCGGCAAATCCAAACTCTTAGCCTTCGCCGAGAGCTCAACACGCGCCTCATCATCCACCTTGCGCGACACCCCACTCTTGGCATCTTTAGGCCGCAGCACCAAATACCGCCCAGCAATACTCACATTCGTCGTCAGCTGCGCCCCCTTGCTACCCGCCGCATCCTTAATCACCTGCACAATCAACTGCTGCCCCGCCACCAGCACATCACTCATCTTGAGGTACGCACCCTCCCGCACCGTCTTATGATACACACTCTCAACAACATCGTTAAACGCCAAAAACCCATTCTTTTCTTCACCAAAATCAACAAAAGCGGCGTTTAAACTCGGCGCAATGTTCACAACCGTACCACGGTAAATGTTATTTCGACTCAGACCCGAGCTCTGCGTTTCAATTTCAAAATCTTCCAATACACCATTATCAACGATGGCCACGCGCATCTCTTCCGCACGCTGACCATTAATCAGGATCTTACGAGACAAAGGAACTCCATATTCACTTGTAAAAAAAGTTTTAAAAACGTCCGGTGGCTCTCTTCAGCGCAGGCACAACAAAAGCTCTCGGCGCTGCTCCGGACAGCCAAATTCGTCCGTGCGAACTCTAACACCGCTTATTAGCCTTGGCAAGAAAAACTTTTAACAAGTTCTATTCTCCCCCATTTCGTTGCTTTAAATGTACTAAACTGTACCCTACTTTACATCTTTGGGGGGGCAAGCCCCCTACGCGCAAGCTTCCTTCTAAATTCGCCTGAAGTCGCAAAATTTTGTGCAGCGTTTTGGCTATTCGCCAAACCACCGCACAAAATGCGCCTTCAAGCGAATTTCTCAGGTGATCTTGCGCTACCCCCAAGAGCCCTAAAAACGCAAATATCTCCAAACTCAAACTCTTAAGGAAACTCTGATTAATTGGGGCTAGCGCCCCAAACTCCGTCTAAGGATTATCGTCCTTAGAACCCGCTTTTGTGTGTAGTGCATTGATTTTGTTGACTTTTATTTTGAAGACTCAGCTGAATTTCTTAACTTTCATTAGCTCTTTTTATGACTAACTTTGCATTAATCAGAGCAAGCTTAAGCTCACCCTTACTTATGGCTAGGATCCTGCCTTACAATAACTTAGATGCGCCTTAATTCTAAAAGCCAATAAAACACAAATAGTTGAAAATGCTAGCGTAAAAACATATCATCCGCTCGGTTTTGCGCCATGCGCAACTTGCTGCCTTTTCATTATCATACGATCCAGCTGTAACACTAAGCCATGAACTCTTCACACATTCAATGGGAAATAGCAAAAAAACTCATACAAGTTGGCTACTTCGACTCAGCACTAGAATATCTGGAAAAACTCGAATCTGACGCCAGTATCAAGCAGTCCGAATTATACAGGGAAATTACACTCTGCCATATATACAAAAATAATAGGATTCAAGCTTATTATTATGCCAAACTTCTATATTTCAGCAATCTGCAAAATAGCGAAGCTAAAGCTATATACGGTTTCTGCATCTATAATTACAAAAAGCTAAAGCATGGCTTACAGCTTCTTAGCGAAGCGTTTAACGATAATCCCGATGATTACCACATAAACCTCCTTTATGGCATCACTAAAATACGTCTAAACCAGCCCAAAGAAGCTTTAGAATACCTACACTACGCAGCCACTAACCCAAACAAAACACCCTACCCCGATGAGTTTTTAGCCAAAGCATATGCAAAGCTAAAACAATACGATTTTGCTATCTTACACTTAAACAAAGCACTCAAACTACACCCAAACAATGCGAAATATTCTGCAAAGCTTGCAAAGTATTATATTAAAATTGGCGACAGCGACAAAGCCTTAGAACACATCGACTTTGCTATAACACATTCTCCCCATAAAGCTGAATTCTATTACATCTTAGCGCAAGCACTTATACAAACAAAACGACACGTAGAAGCGTTCTTTGCCGCAAGCGCTGCTGCGCATTGCATTCATTGCAAAGAAAAACATGTAATACTATATTTTGAATATTGTATAGCATACAGTCGTTTTGAAGACATTATTAACTATATAATACATCGGGAAAAAACTTCGCCTTATGATCTTTATAAAGATCCTTATGCTACATTCGCAGTCATTGCCTTAGCATCTTTAGATAGCTTAACCAAAGAAAAACGCAATCTGCTCAATACACTTATAAAACGTATTAACTCGCAAACAAAAATTTTAATACAATATTATATTAAACTCAAAAGCGCTAAAAACTCAAATATAAAAAACATTAAACTCAAACTTGGCAAAATTTCACGAAAAAACTTCACTGTGTGTGACGCTTATCTCTTAGCAAGAATTGAAATTCAAAGACAATCGAACAAATATCACTCCATTACTAACAAAATCCTAAAAAGTACAGAATACGGCGAATTATTGCTAGAACAATTAAACAGATACAAGAACCTTCGCTACTCTCAAAGCATACAAAAGTGTAAAACCGATAACATCGACCTAGAAACTTACGCTATTGCCGAATCTTTCTATAATTATGCCGCCAAAATATTATCTATCAAAGCGAAAGAACAAAATTTCGATGGTATCGACGCATTCTTTAGACGCTCTAACGCTAGCAAGATCTTATTTGAGCTAAAAGAAACACCAGAAAAATTTTCTAAAAGAATATCAGATGCATTTTATTCGCTCCATAGCGCTACAGAGCGAAACGATGAACGCGTATTTACAACAATCGCACACAACACTAAGCCTAACGAGTACGAACAAGCATTCTGGCAATGGGCAAAAAAGAACGCAACACTCCTACAGCGGCAGCTTAAAACGGCGAGTCGTTTAATGGAGACGGGGAAAGACTTCGAGGCTAGGGCTTATTTGAAGGCTCTCCAGCAGCGCTACTCCTATGTTCCCGCGGTGTATTTGTGGCATGCAAAGTGTTTGCAAAGGCTTGGCGCCAAGGACAGCGCACTGCAAACTGCGGTCAATGGCAGCATGGTTTTGAGTGACTTGTACAATAATGAGAGCATTCTTTCACTGAGAAAACTAAAAACGCACTGCGACCCAGAGATTTGCCAATTTAGCGCCGACTTACTGCTAGAGAGCAATAATGTAGCATTCGCACTCAATATGATGCTGCTCTCCCTTCAACTAAGCCCCCATCATCTAAGAACTGCCGCAGATCACATCGAACTTGCCCAAACTTTCTTAAAATTTGACAAAAGCAAAGCCGCGCAGCTCTTACTTGTTCAAGCCATCACGCAATTCCCACAAAACTCCGATTTACTATCGTTTATACTACGACACCCCGAAATATACAAAGACAGCTACCCCTCCCTCTTTTTCCCTGCCGCCACTATCATGGCAAACACTCAGTCCAGCTCGCCTCATATCGAAGAGATTTTACGTAACTTTTTACGCCTAGGCATGGAGTCCTGGGCGACATATGCTTATAGAAAGAAAATTAATCAAGATCATGGACCTTATCAGAGTTTTTTTCGTGCGCTGCTCTACTTAAACCGCGATAAATACAACGCTGCACTAAAATGCCTCGACAAATGCTGCGAAACATACCCCAAGTTTAGTGAAGCATACATCATAAAAGCATGGATATATTTGCAAAAAAAACACGCTCACGCCGCCGAAAGAGAGCTCAACTCTGTCTTAGCCCTAGATTTCGATTCACTGCAACTGCGTATGGTTCAACTCCAGCATGCACTTGAATACAAAAGCGACGAATGCTTCTATAGCGTCCTCCATGAGCTAGCGCAACGAGATATACTCTATTTATTCCAATGCTTAGCCTCAACTGAGTTCGACGCCGTGTGGAAAAAAATAGGCTTTCGTGAAGCACTCATTAAACTTGCGCCATACTTAGAGAAACTCTGATTTATTTTTGGGGCTCAGCCCGACTCTGCATTACGTATTTCTTTTGAGTTTGCACGGGGGGAAACCCTTTTCTTTGTGCCAAAGAAAAGATGTTTCCCCCCGTACCCCCCTTCCCAAAAGAAAGCACTCTTTTAAGCACTTTTCGA
>JBBAEA010000022.1:0-30997 GCA_041656175.1 Bradymonadales bacterium
TTTTTGCTTCTCGCCGACATCCTGAATTTTGATAGTCCCTTTTATTCGCTCAAACGGATTGCCCGACGCAATCGCCGTCCCCCGAATGCCACTTCCGTAAACCTCCTCGCATTCGATTTTATCAGGCATTACCTCGCGAATTCGACCATCGTTCGCCATGGGGTGACGCGGCACACATATCCGCGCCAACGCCGCATTTGCCACCTCTTGGTCGTACACATCACTCGCATTGTACGAAACCGTACTGAACGCAATCGCATACATGGAGCGCATTTCCAGCGGAATATCATCCACCACTCGGTACATCTCCCACATCTTTGTACAATACGCGATTTGTGAAACGGAATACGCATGCGGCATCGTCAAAACCGTGTCGCAGTCGCCCTTTTTCTTGTCCCAATAATTAATATCCGCCGTTGTTATGCCTTTATTCTCGTCGGCCGCGCAAGCTAACAAAGCCGCCGCGCACACCGCCATCAACACCAATAAACCCACGCGTTTCATCCATTCCTCCTCGCACAGCAAAACCTCCCCCCCGCGCCGTACATCCTTATATATAGTAAGTATATCCATGTTTTACAAGAATTTGCGCGCTTTTGTTTTTGAACAAAAGTTTTGCACTCATAGTTTGCACATAAATCTTTGTGGGGGAGAGCCCCCTACGCGCGGGCTTCCTCGCCAAATTTGCTAATGAACGCATTATTTTGTGCGATGTTTCGACTATTCGTCAAACCATCGCACAAAATGCGTTCATTGCGTCTTTGTCTCGGCGATCCCGCGCTACCCCCCCCCTAATCCAGACGATTCACTGCTGATTAGCATTTCATAATGAAAACGACCAAGCCCAGACTATCGCTCAAGAGGCAAGTTGTAGCATGCTTGTCGTATTTGTTATACCATAGCTTGGGGGGAGCAAAGGAGATTGAAATTGACAGCGAAATTATTGCGTGTTCTTATTTTATGCAGTATTTTTACGGCATTGTCGTGTTCTGTACAAAAGATGGCGATGAAATCGGTTGTTTCTTACACAAAGGACGATGCCATCCCGTATCTTATGACGCAAAGCGACGTAAATTCAGCCGCAGCCATGGGCGAAGCCTTTGTGCCGTTGATCGCGTCTATGACGCGGCTCAAGATCGATAACGATGAAGTTATTGTGGCAAGCGCCATGGCGTCGGGAATGTCGGCCGAAGCGCTAGCGCGGGAGGCGGAGTTGCGGCGTATACGCGCAATCCGTGAAAATAATCCCAGCCAAGCTCAAGACGCATTGATCGCCGAAAAACAAAGTCATGCTTTGGCGGCGCGTCGCTTTTTTACGGCATATACAAGCGCTTTGAGCGCCTATGGCGATTTAGCTGAGACTTGCCCAAAGTTCAAAGAGGAGAACTCTGAAATGCTGGCCTTACTCGGTTTGGCCTCGGGGGCTTTAGCGATTTTACACGATTTTAACGCCGAAAAGTCGGTGGGTATTTCACTCGATGTACCTGTAAAAATCGAAAAAGCAGCGCGGTGTTTTGATAACGCGAAATGGTGGGGACTGCCCACGGCGTTGCGAGCTAGCATTTGGTTGAGCATACCAGGCTCAGGGTCCGAAAACGAAGAAGCCTTAGCCAGCATGAAAGAAGCCGCAGCTATTGGTGACGCCGCTGGCGTAACGCTTGCCCGCGCACTTTGGGCACAGATGGCTAAAAGCGTAGGTAACACCGATAACATGTGTGAAGCTCTCCAAGGCATGCCAACCTCGTCCGCAAACCCGCATGATTACGCGCTACTGAGTGCTTATGCGCAGCAAGTCGCTCAGCACCAAGCCGACGTATTATGGACGCAAAAAGAAGGACACCGCGCGCCTTTCGGAACCATGTCCTGTCCCCAAGAATCGGAAAATCCAGTTTTTAATGACGAATTTGATGATTTATTAGAAGGTTTAGGCGCCCCAGACGTACTAAGTACAGAGACTTTGGCGCCAGACTAAAACCAGCGTCAAAAAAGGAGAGTAGCCATTGCGCCGCGTTTCTAGCCGTGCTTTTTAGCTTTGCAATGACGCGCAATGGTTAAAGGTTTTTTAGCACCACTCACCTACAAGATTTAAGTCGAACTGCTCGACGCAATTGTAGACACGAAAAGGAGAGAACAGATGTTGAAAAGACGCATTTTATCAGTTTTAGCTTGTGTTGGGATAGTTTGTGGATGGGCGAGCTTCGCAATGGGGGGAGAAACGCGTAGCTTGTGCGTTTACGACCCGTCGGGAGCCAACGGCGATGGTTTTGCCGCTATGAAAGATTACCAAGTCGGCGCAGCCGCTTGGGGGTTTGACTTGGAGCTAAAACCATACACCAACGAAAAGACGGCAGCCGACGACTTTAAAGCTAAAAAGTGCGATGCCGTGTTTTTGACTGGGCTACGTGCGCGCAACTTTAACAAATTCGCCGCTAGCCTTGAAGCTATGGGAGCACTGCCGAGTTACGATTTACTCGATAAAGCCGTGGCACTTCTATCCCAAGAGAAGGCAAAAAAACTTATGCGCGCGGGCGATTACGAAACAGTGTTGATCATGCCCATGGGCGCTGTTTACATGCACGTTCGAGATCGCGATAACAAGAGCATTGAGAGCTTGGCGGGCAAAAAAATCGCCACCATCGATTTTGACCAAGCCGCAAAATTCATGGTCAGTAAAGCTGGCGCCTCGATGGTCGCAGCAGATATTTCGACCTTCGCAGGAATTTTTAATAACGGCGCAGCCGACGCGTGCTATGCACCAGCTACAGCCTTCAAACCGTTGGAACTCGAAAAAGGCGTGAAAGCCAAAGGCGGCATTGTGCGCTACCCCATCGCACAGCTTACAGGGCAAATCTTGATCCACGTCGATCGTTTTGATGAGAAGTTCGCGCAGAGTTCACGCGACTGGGGTAGGAAGAACTTCAAAAATATCCTAAAACTCTCGACTAAGGCAGACTCTTCCATTCCTAGCAAATACTGGATCGATATCAGCCCCGAAGATCGCGCTCGCTACGACCAACTCTTCCTTGATGTGCGCGTGC
Organism: Bradymonadales bacterium; assembly: GCA_041656175.1. Classification (GTDB taxonomy): domain Bacteria; phylum Myxococcota_A; class Bradymonadia; order UBA4248; family UBA4248; genus JBBAEA01. Next base: position 3,039 of record JBBAEA010000022.1, read on the forward strand.
AACTACGCGATAAAGAAGGCGTATACGAAAAAGATGCCCTTACCATCATGCGCAGATTACGCTGCCAAGCCGATAAAACACGTCCCGAGTGCGCTCAGAAAAAAGAATAAAGAACTTTGCACGGCTAGAAATAGTGAATTTAAGAGACCTTTGCACGGCTAGAAATTGTGAATTTAATTTTACAAATCCGATACAGTTTTAAACAAACTGGAAGCTCTGAACAATGTGAAAATTGCCAAAAAAGTAGCTAGAGAAAATTGTGGTAGCTATAACGGTTTCCAGTTTCAAAGAAAAAAAGGTTCCCCCCCGCGCAAAGCTCAAGAAATACGTGCTGATTATTTAACTGGTTGAATATCGCTTAAGGATGCTCTGATTAATGCAAAAACAGTAGGGGCAGGTTTCAAACCTGCCCCTGTTTAAATCAACGAAAGTCAGTCGGGTTTTCAAAAAAAGTCCCTAAAATCAATAATCTACATACAAAAACATCTTTTCTTTGAAATATTGAGCCTAGCTCTAGAAAAAAAGAAGAAAAGGAGAAGAAAAGAAGAAAAACGGGTTCTAAGGGCGATAGCCCTTAGACGGGGTTTGGGGCGGTAGCCCCAATGATTAATCAAAGTTTCCAGAAGCGTTTAGAGAAATCGCCGAGCTTGTCGCTGCTTTGTTTTGCGCGACCGTTCGCGGCGAGTCGACACAGAATTTTGTATATCATTTCGACGTCGTCTTCGTGTTTAATTTTGCTAGCAAGCTGTTCGGCGCTCAATTCTTCGTTAGTCGTCTTGAGTGCGTCGATGATTTTAATCTGCAATTCGAGTATTGAGGCCGCAGCGGCTTTGCCCGCTTCTACCCCTGGTTGGTGGTAGGCGTTGATGTTGATGAGGCTGGCGTAGAGCCCCACCGCGCGTTCAAAGAGCGCGATAAGTACGCCAATGTAGTAAGCGTCGACGCGTGGTATGCTCAGCGTCATGGATTCGCGGCCGTTGTCATGTAGGGCCTGGCGAGTACCCTGTAAAAAACCGTGGAGGTAGTCACCTACGTTGACGTCGCGTTCAACTTCGATTTCGCGGCCTCCGTCTTGCATGCACTCAATAAAACAGATGAAGAAGTTGTTTACTCCTTCACGAAGTTGTTGCACGTAAGCGTGTTGATCCGTTGAGCCCTTATTGCCATAAACCGATAAGCCTTGGTGAACGATTTTGCCGTCAAGATCTTTTTCTTTACCCAAAGATTCCATAATGAGTTGCTGCAAATAGCGACTAAAGAGCAGCAACTTATCTTTGTAGGGTAAAACGACAAAGTCGCGCTCCCCCTTGCCGCGGCTAGCATAAAACCACATCAGCGCCATAAGCGCGGCGGGATTTTGTTTTGTATCGCGATGGCGAGTAACGACGTCGCAGTCAGCGGCGCCGCGCAGCATTTCGACGATGTCAATGCCCTGCAGAGCGGCGGGAAGCAGGCCTACGGCGCAGAGCTCCGAGGTTCTTCCCCCCACCCAATCCCACATCGGGAATCGCGCCAGCCAGCCGCCGTCTTTGGCGGTTTTATCGAGCGAGGAGCCTCTCCCAGTGATGGCTACAGCTTGTTTGGCAAAGTTTAAGCCGCGTTGCTCAAAGTCGTTTTGCGTATAAAGCATGGCATTACGCGTTTCGGGGGTAGAACCCGATTTAGAAATAACAACGATAAGCGTCTCATCGCGTAAATCGCCAATTCTATGGAGTGTAGCTTCAATCCCTTCGGGATCGGTGTTGTCCATAAAGTGTAGAACCATGGCATCGTCATGAGCTCTAGACAGCGCATTAGATACCCACTGCGGCCCTAGGGCGGAGCCGCCAATGCCGATAACGAGGAGCTGTGTAAAGGCTTTGCCGCTTGGAGAGCGTAGAGCTTGGCTATGCACCTTTACTTTGAAGGCTAAAATAGCGTCGATCGTTTTACTTATCTCTTCACGGAGATCGTCGCTGGGCGCAAGTGCAGCATTTCGTAACCAATAGTGGCCAACCATGCGGTTTTCGTCGGGATTGGCAATGCTACCCATCTCGAGCTTTTCCATGGCGTCGAAAGCCGCCTGGATTTGCTTTTCGTGTTTTTCGAAAAAATCGTCACTAAAATTCATTCGACTGATGTCTAGCCCTAAGCCAATGCTATCGACTGCACAAAAATACTCTTTATACCGCTTCCAAAGCTCCTTCATTCTTTCACCTCTTTTTTAGTTTTGTATTCGCGCTACGCGGACACAGCCCCAATGTTTGCGGGGATCTAAAGATAGCCTACTCGTGGTATTTAACCAAGTGCTGGCAGAAAACTAAAGCCAAAACCTGTTAAAACTCATCATTCAAACGCCATAGCCGCCGCGGTCTACGTTTTCTGTATCCTTGGTAGCTCATCTCTGCGAAGGCTCGCAAATAGAGTGGAATCTCCGTTAAGCAGACGAGTTCATCGCTGTAAAGTAATTCAGCGTTGCGCAGAGGGCTTGCTTCGCGACGAGCAAGTTCTAGCAATTCTTCTTGGGCGGCGTTTATCTCGCGCAGAGCAGAGGCGTTTTTTGCAGCATCTTTGCTCAGAAGTTCGCGCTTTTTAGCATAAACGGCGTTTGCTAGGGTTTCGGGGCTCATCACGGTTTCTTCGGCCAAAACCGTAGAAAGCTGCATTACTGGCTCAAAGGGAAGGCCACCCATCGCATAATATCCCGCGCCTGATGCTTTGCGTAAAATAATAGTCATTTGCGGTGCTGGGTTGTTGCTGTTTTCGTAGAGCAAATTCGCGCCCAAACCCAAAAGTCCATCGGCTTCGGCGCCTTTACCTAGGTCAAAGCCAGCAACATCTTGTAGCCATACAATGGGAATGCCGTCTTCGGCACAAGCGCGTACGATGCGCTGCATCTTTTTGATCCCATCCTTATATAACAAAGCGCCCGATAAAATTTGACCTTGCGTATTCTGAAGAATGCGTCCAGAATTTCCGATGAAAACTAAGTCTAAGCCTCCTACCGCGCCGACGCATGCAAAAATCTCTTCGCCAAAACCGTGCCAAAGTTCGCTAACGAGCGACGCATCAACCCAGCGCGCCAACAACTCGCGTAGATCCCAAGCAGCGCTCGACGACTTGGCTAAAATCGCATAAACCTCGTCAGAGGAAAACGCGGGTTTTTGCGCGTCATTCCGATAAAAATTCGCGTTTCCCTGTCCCAAAGCATCGATTTTTTCTCGCAACATTAGGATTGCCGCATTATCATCGGGAGCGCGTTCGTCCGCGCAGTGTGAAATATGTACATGCACGTTGGGACCAGCAATGCGGGCTTGATCCAAGTCTATACCCTTCGCTCCTTTCGCAATAGCGCTGCCACCGATGAGCATGTTCGCTGCCTCGGTCATAATGACGTAGTCGGTCATGATGGGCATATAGCCGCCACCCGCAATGCAGTCGCCAAAAACAGCCGCTAGCTGCACAACACCTTCATGCATAAGTTGCGCTTGCAGCTTAAATATGGACCCCCCGCCGTCGGCGCCCGCGAAGGCTTCGTGTGCGAGTGGCAAAAATAGACCCGAACATTCAACCAAATATATAATGGGAACTCGAAGTTTAAGCGCAATTTTTTGTGCGCGCGTAATTTTATTCGGTGTTCGCGCAAACCACGCCCCTGCTGCTTGGCCGTTATCGTTCGCTACCACGACGCAATATAAGCCGTGAACTTGCCCTATCGCAACGTATACCCCAGCAGAGCGCGAGTCGTAGTTATCGCTACCGCGCGCTAAGCTCATAAGGGGTAGTACTTCGCTGCCTGCGTCAAAAAGTCGCTTAAAGCGCTCCTCTACACTCAAGCGGCCTAGCCGTTTTAGGCGCTCCAGCGCTTTTGGGTGACGCTCATGCAGCGCTGCGTGTCGGATTTTACGAAGCCTTTCCTCCTCGCTCTGCAGTGCTTGCACATTGTCGGTTTCTAAGGCATCTTGCGCCAGCGAGCTGCCAATGGCAGCGTATTGTCTTCTCATTTTGTCTTTGGCCGTATCGATGAGCACTCCCAAGGAATACCTTGGTGAGTGCGATATTTAAGCTTTTTACTTTTGTGGGGGAAGTTTCCCCCTACGTGTCAACCCCGCGCTGTGCGCGGGTTTGCCACTACCCCCTCCGCGGGGACACCCCGCGACGCCCCGTCTAGTTATTGGCACTCATAAAGATTTGCGCTAGCCCTTAGACGTGGGGCAGCGCCCCACAAAATAAATCAGACTTTCCCTCTTTCTATTTTGCAACACGGAGATCGCGGTGTCAATTGCCAATAATCTACAAATCATCGAAGAGCGCATACTCGCCGCCTGCGAGAGTTGCGGGCGTAAACGCGATGAGGTCAAGCTCATCGGCGTATCAAAGCTTCAGAGTGCAGCTAGCATCGCCCAAGCGCATGCTGCGGGCTTAAATGACGTTGGGGAGAATTATATTCAGGAATATGCAGGAAAACGCGAAGAATTATCAGAGTTAGCTCTAAATTGGCACATTATTGGTCAAATTCAGAGCAACAAAGTGAGAAGACTTCTTTCTCTTGGTCCCTGCATTATTCACAGCATTGATAGACTTAGCTTAGTTCGTCGAATCCAGACGATTCTCGAAGAAAATACAGGTTTGCTGGAACCACTTCGTATTTTCATTGAACTGCGTATTGGCGACGAAGGTAGTCAAAAGTCGGGTGTTAAAGAAAGCGATGTAGAGGAAATTCTTGATTTTGTAGATAGCCACGCGTGCTTCAAAGTGGAGGGACTCATGCTTATTCCACCTTATTACGATGAACCCGAAAAAGCGCGTCCTTATTTTCGTCGCTTACGACAAATTCAAGAGCGGCTCAACCAAGGGCGAAAGACGCCACTGCGGCACTTGTCCATGGGTATGAGCGGCGATTTTGAAGTGGCCATCCAAGAGGGCGCTACACATATTCGCGTGGGTACGGCAATTTTTGGAACGAGAGCTTGATAATGGCGACGAGGCTCTAGCTACGACGCAGCAAGGGCATTTCATTTTCTGTCTTTAAGTACTGATAACTATGGCAAAAGCAACGACATATATTTCTCCCGCAGGTTTTAAGGCGCTAAAGGACGAATTCGACTATCTCAAGTCTGTGGAGCGCCCAAGAGTAGTCAACGAAGTAGCCGAGGCTGCGGCTCAGGGCGATCGCTCGGAGAATGCGGAGTACATCTACGGCAAACGACGTTTGCGCGAGATCGACAGAAGATTGCGGTTTTTACTTCATAATTTCAACAACTTACAAATTATCGATCCGAAGCTCGATCGCGGCGATCGCGTGTATTTTGGCGCTACCGTTACGCTTTTAGACAACGATACCAGCGAAGAGATTCGCTACCAAATATTAGGCCCCCTTGACAGTTTGGATGACGAGCATATCAGTTATAGGTCGCCCGTTGGTGCTGCGCTTTTGGGAAAGTGCTGTGACGACGAAGTCACGATAAAAACGCCAACAAAGCGAAGAAGCTTCACCATTATTGAGCTTAGCTACGAATAAAATGCAAGATCCACTCTTACATGATCCGCTTCCGCAACATGAGTGCGTAGCCATTTTTGGCCTCGGTGATTCTGGTATTGCCGCAGCACACCTGCTCGCCGATTTTGGTAAGAGCATTATTGCCTCCGATATCGCAAGCGAAAGCAGGCGCGCCGAGTTTGAGGCAAAATTACCAAAGGGCACAAAACTCGTACTTGGAAAAAACGATTTTAGCGGAGCCACTATCATTGTGACTTCTCCAGGGCTTTCGCCCTACACGCCGATTTTTGAGGATGCGACAAAAGCAGGGATCCCCATCATCGCCGAGCTGGAGCTCGCATCGCGCTGCTCGCCTACGCCTATTGTGGCTGTTACGGGCACCGATGGGAAGACGACAACAACAACGATGGTGTCGCATATTTTGCGCCTTTGTGGGCGCAAAAACCGCATGGGCGGCAACATCGGTATACCTTTTTCGCATATTGTTCAGGATTCGCCGAGTTTAGATTGTTTTGTGATTGAAACGAGTGCTTTTCAGCTTCCATTTTGTCCAACGCTTAAGCCGCATGTACTGATTGCTACCAATTTAGCCGAGGATCATAGCGAGTATTTCCAGAACAATTGGGATGCCTATGTCGAAGCGAAGCGAAAACCGCTTGCACCCATGATAGCCTCTGATACAGCGGTTTTAAATGCCTCTGATCCCGAGATTGCGGCGTGGAGGACGAAAACGCAGGCGCGTCTTTTTTGGTATGCGCAAAAGCAGAGTGATATACCGCACGATGCGCTGAACTTTGCCTATATCAATGATGAGAATCTTCACTTCGTTTTTGAGGGCGAGAGCTATAGCTTCTCCCGCTCCCAGTTGCGGGTAAAGGGCATGCATAACGCGATGAATGCCTTGGCCTCGGCGAGTGCTTGCTTGAGTTTAGGCTGTAATTTTGCAGATATTGTGTTGGGCTTGTCGAGTTTCGTGCCGCCGCCGCATCGCATTGAACGAGTCACAGAGTTTGATGGCGTGGTGTTTTACGATGATTCCAAGGCAACGAACCCTCATGCTGCGATGGCCGCACTTAAAACCTTGGATATGCCTACGGTTTTGATTGCGGGTGGCGTAGATAAGGGGCTGCGTTTATCGGAGTGGATTGCGGCGATGGGTAAAAACGTCAAAGCGCTTTTTGCCATAGGAGAGCTCAGCGAGCGCCTGATCCAAGAGGTTAGGGAGGCAAAATTGGGTTTTGCCACACACTCTGGATACAGCCTAGAGGATTCCACGCGCTTGGCGTTTTTGGCGGCAAAAGAACTCGGAGCTAGCTGCGTTTTGTTATCGCCAGCGTGCTCAAGCTACGATATGTTTAAAAACTACGAGCAACGCGGCGAGGTTTTTGCGCATGCGGCTTTGCAGTTGGGGCGTGTCGAGGCGTTGGAGCCAAAACGTCGCAGGAGAAGACGGCGCTAAGCTATGGGCTTGCATTTTCTTAGCACGCCGCTGTGGTGCAGATCTTTGTTATGAAAACACAACGGGTATTGGGGCAAAAGTTAGTAGAGCGCGAAGCGTAGTGTGCGGGGGGGAGCGCGGGATCGCCGAGTAAAAGGCGCTACGAACGCATATTGTGCGGTGAATGAGCGTTTAGCGAATACGCCGCACAATATTTGGCGTTCGTTGTCGCATTTTACGAGGAAGCCCGCGCGTAGGGGGCTCTCCCCCACAAAAAGGATGGCTCATGCTTTGGAATATGCGTTTAGAATATGGGGAACTGATATTTTATCGATCTTTGCTTGCACATCGGTGTTTTATCCATTATAAGACATGCTTTGCAAGTGGGAGGGGGGCGTTATGATGTTTTATAGGAGATTTATTGAGTGTCGACAAAGGAAGAGGGAATAACGGTAGATGGTACCGTAGTTGAGGCGTTGCGCAACGCGATGTTTAGGGTTGAGTTAGAGAATAAGCACATGGTTTTGGCGCATGTTTCGGGAAAGATGCGAAAGTTTTTCATTCGCATTTTGCCTGGCGACAAGGTAACTGTGGAGCTCTCGCCGTACGATTTGACGCGTGGGCGAATAACATATCGTGAGCGCTAAGCGTAGATGATTCGCTTTAGTTGCCACTGTGACGCATATTCATCGTTTGTGGTAAAGAATTTCCGCATAATATGATGATTTTGCGCATGTTTCGAGTGACCGTATTCAAAGTGCAGGGCCATGATTTTTGATAGAATTTTAGGTTATTTTTCGAGTGATCTGGCCATCGACCTAGGTACGGCTAATACGCTGATTTACGCAAAGAATCGCGGTATAGTTGTGAGCGAGCCGTCGGTCGTCGCGGTGCAAAAAACGGGAAACGTCGACCGCGTTTTGGCGGTGGGAAGTGAAGCGAAAGATATGCTCGGGCGAACGCCTGGTGGGATCGTCGCGATTCGTCCCATGAAGGAAGGCGTAATTTCGGACTTCATGACTACTGAAGCGATGTTGCGCTACTTTATTTTGAAGGCTCATGACCGCAAAACATTGGTGCATCCGCGCATCATTATATGTGTGCCCTATGGGATCACAGAGGTGGAGAAGCGTGCGGTGCGTGAGAGTGCGGAGAGTGCAGGGGCGAGGGAGGTTTACCTGATCGAGGAGCCGATGGCGGCCGCTATTGGTGCGGGTTTGCCGATCACGCAACCTTCGGGTAATATGATAGTCGATATCGGTGGCGGCACTACGGAAATCGCGGTTATTAGCTTGGCTGGAATAGTGCACTCAAATTCGGTGCGCGTGGGCGGCGATAAGATGGACGATGCCATCAAAACGCACATGAAAAACAAGTATAACCTGCTGATTGGGGAGCGGACGGCGGAGTTGATCAAGTGTAAGATTGGCATGGCTTATCCGAGTGATGAGGTGTTGACCATGCCTGTGAAAGGGCGTGATTTGGTGGCGGGTTTACCCAAAACCATTGAAGTCAATTCCGATGAAATTCGCGACGCGCTGAGTGTTCCCATTTCCCAGATAATGCAAGGAGTGCGATCCGCGTTGGAAGAGACACCTCCAGAGTTGTCGGCAGATATTATGGGTAAAGGTATAGTTCTTGCGGGTGGTGGAGCGCTTTTAAAGAATCTTGATATTTTGTTACGCGAGGAGACTGGGCTACCCGTGCTTTTGGCCGATGAACCGCTAACATGCGTAGTTATTGGCGCTGGACAGGCTTTGGATCAAATAGAGCTGCTCAAGAACGTGGCGAGCGCGCAGTAATGTTTCGCAGCTCACGCGGTATAAACGGCTGTGATCTTGGCCTTGCCAAACTGTAGAATACTGCGCTATAAGACGGCGCGCTGTTGTGGAGCTGCGACGAGTTAAAGCTAATTTGGAATATTTTGCAGCGATGATCGTTTTGAGCACAGCGCCTTGTAAGAGGTGAACGATTACTTAGCGCATCAACAACGATGCAAGCCATCTGTGGGAGATAAAAGAATGAGGAAAAACGTTTTTATACTATTTGCGACACTCTGTTTCTGCGCGACTTTTGCTAGCAATGCCTTTGCAGAATTCAAGGTTGGCATCGTTGATTTTATGCTAGCCATTGAAAAGACTGAAAAAGACGGGGCACTCAAGACGCTTAAAGCGGACTTCGATAAACGTCAAAATCAACTCAAGGCGGCAGAGCGAAAAATTATAGCCATTGAACAAGATATTAAAGATAACTCCGCGGTTTTGTCGGAAGATAAGTTGCGCGACAAGATGGGCGAGTATCAAACGCTAGTTCGAGATTACCAAAAAGATGCATTGGCTTTTGAGCAGGAGCTCGGCGAAAAGCGAAACAAAGTTTTAGGCAAAATCCAAGACAAAATGACTAAAATATCTGCGGATATCGCCAAGGAGAAAGGGCTAGACATCATGATTGAAAAGAATGATGGTGCGGTTATTTTTTCAAAATCGGGCATGGACTATACCGACGAACTCATCACGCGGTATAAATCTGCGAAATAAGAGATTGTAGAACGTCTGCTAAAAAAACGCCTTAGCCTTATTGAGCTCGGGCGTTTTTAGTATAAAGATGAGCTCGTCGCATGCATCAATATTGTGAGTTTTATTTCACAAAATGGCGCCAATTTTAAGCCAATGATGAACTTTTGTAGAGAAGTATAATCTTAAACTGTGAATATAATAAATGAAAAGCGATGAGATGACAGTTCATAGCATAGTAAGCTAGAAGATAGCTTTCTGTGGGGAAGGAGAGAGGGGGGAAGCGTTTTTCTTGCACATGAGGAAAAGGCTTTCTTCTTTAGCAAAGCTCAAAAACGGGGTTTTCTGAGCTTGCAAAAAATTGATATTATCTGACAAATAGCCAATGACAGCGTTTAATACCATGCTTAGAAAGCCATCTTGCATAAAGTTTTTTACCCGAACCATGATTTTACTTTGCGTTTTTGCAGCACTAGTGCTTAGCCTTGGCTGTCAGCGCACAAAGCAAAGTCAGGTCAAGGACGAGCTCGATTTGGAGCTTGATTGTCCCCCAAACACCAAACGTGTTGAGAAACTCGACCTTGCACAGCCTGAAATATTTTGCATCGGCGAGAACGGTAAGCAAGGTCCGTGGAAAGAGTTTAGTAAAGATATGAAACTGCGTGTACTCGCGACTTTTGTCGACGACAAGCTCCAAGGTCCGTGGACTATGTTTTCGGTGACGGGTAAAGCCGAATTGCAAGGCCAGTACCATGATGGGAAGCGAACAGGGCGTTGGCTGGAGTGGTATGTCGATGGAAATAAACGCTCGGAGAAGGAGTACGTCGATGGCTTAGAGCACGGTTATACCAAGGTGTGGTATCGCAACGGGGAACTTATGGCTGAAGGCCAATATGTCAACTCGCTAGAAGAAGGCCCATGGAAGGTATACAACCCCCAAGGTAAACTTGCCCGCGAATGCGTGATGGTGCAAGGCGAAGAGACCGATTGCGTGGTGCATGACAAAGAGTTTCAGATTAGTTCGCGCAAGAATGAAAGCAAAATTGTTATTAAATAATGTACGCACGCCTGCTCATAGCTAACCGAGGTGAATGTGCGCTACGCCTAATACGTGCTTGCCATGAGCTAGGTATTGCGGCGGTTTGCTCCTACGCTCGTGACGATGCACAAGCGCGCTACTTAGCTTTGGCAGAACAGTGTATTTGTACTGGTCAAAGCCGCGATGCCTACGAGTCTGCGCCTAATTTGCTGCAGGCTATGAACGACACGATGTCGCAGGGTGTTCTGTGTGGCTACGGTTTTTTGGCGGAAGATGCCGCTTTTGCAATGCAATGCCGAATTTCGGCTAAAGATTTTATCGGTCCAGCGAATCGCTGGCTTGCGCTTTTTGGCGACAAGTTAGCGAGTTCTGTATTTTTTGAGCAGCACGGCTTGCGCTGTATAGAGCGTTCGGTGGAGTTAAGAAGTATAAGCGATGCTAGGCTTTGGGCAGAGAATCTTGGCTATCCCGTTGTACTAAAGGAGCGCCACGGCGGCGGCGGGAAAGGCGTGCACCTTTGTAAGTCGCGTGAAGATCTGCTTTCAAACTGGGCGCTTTGCCAGCGTCATTGTACGCCGGGTGAGCTTTATTTAGAGCGCTATATCGCTAACGCGCGACATGTCGAATTTCAGTATATTGGTGATCGCTACGGTAATGGTGAAATCGTGGGGGCTCGGGATTGCAGCATTCAAGTGCGAGCTCAGAAGTGGATCGAGTTTAGCATGGATTTGCGTGAATCCGAGCTTGTGTATTCGACTGCGAGCAGTTTACGTCAAATTTTGAACAGTGTTTGCTATAACGGTTTAGCAAGCATAGAATTTTTGCAGGACGCGACGGGGGCACTCTATTTTATGGAACTTAACCCGCGCTTACAACTCGAGCATGGTGTTACGGAGTTAACGGCTAATATCGATTTGGTGCAAACGATGATTCGCTTAAGCCTTAACGAGCGTGTTAGCTACAAACTCGAAGAAGAGCAGGGCGGAGTCGCAGTTCAAGCAAGGCTTTACGCGCAATCGGCAGGGCAACTCAACGAGTTTTTGCTTCCCACAGCGGCGAGCAGCCCAGAGCATATTTTACGCGTAGATTGTGCCTACGCTGCAGGAGACTACGTCAGTGCGTCTTACGATGGTTTGCTGGCTAAGATCATTGTTTGGGCAAAAGACAAAAGAAGCGCATTCGATGAATTGCGAAAAAGTCTAAATAAAGTTCAAGTTTGTGGGGTAAAACACAATAAATCTGCTTTACTAGATCTTGTTCATGAATAAACAGCTGCTCTACGCAACGCGAAATTATGCATAGTGCTCTTTCACGGCATTCAAATCTGCTCTAGCGGCACAATCCGCTACCGCAGAACAAGCCTTCGCATAAATCTGAGAATCGCCTTGCGATGTCTTTACCGTTAAGCGTTGCTGCCAAGCCGCCTTTCGCGCTTTCCTTATAGTCTGGATGCATACGCTCGCCGACTTCCTTTACTGCCAAGACGACTTGATCGGGTGGGATTTGGGAGCGAATGCCAGATCTTGCCATATCGGCGCCAGTGATAGAGAAACTCGCGTACAATGCGTTACGCTTAATACATGGCACTTCGACAAGGCCGGCCACGGGGTCGCAAACTAGACCCATGCAGTTTTTGATGGTTAAGATCGCGCCGTGAACAACTTCTTCTGCGCTACCGCCGTTGAGTTGTACCAAAGCGGCTGCCGCCATAGCAGCGCCGATGCCGATTTCCGCTTGACAACCCAAGGTTGCGCCCGCGGTGGGGATATCGTCGTAGAAGATCATGCCGATGAAGGCGGCTACCAGTAGCGCCTCAACAACCATGTTCTCAAGCACGACGGGGTCGCGCCCTTCTCCAAGATTTAACTCATACCACGCGCGCATAACGCCGGGGATGATCCCGCAGGCGCCACCCGTTGGACATGCGACGATGCGCCCCATCTGCGCGTTGGTTTCCGCGCTCGCCAGCGCGTAAGCGGCCGCTAACGAGTGGAAGGAAACAAAGCCCTGCTTTTTAAGGTAAGCTAAGAACTTTTGTCCATCCCCACCCGATAAGTTCATGGTCGTTCGCGTCTGGGAACCGAGCCCCTCTTCCACGGATTGCTGCATGATCAGCCAAAGCTCAAACATGTTTTTGTGGATTTGCTCCGCCGTACTCCCTTGTAACTCCATCTCGATTTCGATCGCAAGTTCAAGCAGCGTTTTCTCCTTTTCTTTGGCGAGTTCGAGTACCTCGTCAAAGGTGTTAAACATGGGTTCGATGTCGTTACGTGGTGGGCGTTGTGGGTAAATCTTAGCGATGCAGCCGCCCTTTTCAATTTCGTTTTGACTAATCCCGATGCGCTCACCAAGCGGTGGTGGAGGTAGCCAAAGATCACGTTTTCCTGTAATGGCTTTGGCAAGCATTAAATTATTGATATGTCGCACTTCGACTAAGCTACCCCCCGTCGAGAATCCGACTATACTAAATTCTCCCTTATCGGTGCTGGCGATAATTTCGGCAATATTGGAGCAATCACCGTGCTTGTTGATGAATTTCCGGTCTTCTTGCTCGGTCGCCGCTCTAAAGCCAAGAAAAACAACTTTCCCCCCCTCTCTCCACGGTATACCATCGTGCTCAAGGCTTGAGAGCTGTCCTTGCTCGCGCAGCAAAGGAGAATCAGGGGAAAGCCCCTTAATACCTGCACCCAACGCGATGTGCGTACCATGCCCAGGTCCCGTATTGCGGAAGGAACCGTAGAGCACAATTTCAATATCATGTATCACTTTGAAGTGTTTGGCATCTTGTAGCGCCATAAGTATGGAGCGCGCGAGTTGGCCAATACGACACGCGCCCGCCGTGTGTGAACTCGACGGACCGATCATTGCTGGACCAATAATATCGAAGAGCGAGTGCACTTTGAGTTGCGCCAATAAATAGCGGTATGCATCGTCTTTAATAGACTGAATAATGTCATCTTCAAGCGATGATCGAATTTCAATCTCAATATTGTGTCGCTCTTTTATGCGCCTAGAAACGGCGTGCTCATAAGCCGACCAGATGTCGATCGACGCAGGAATAATCCGATGCATCGCGACAATTTCGCATATCTTTCGAAAAACGATGGATTGCGAGGAGTTTAATACTTCAATTCGAAGAAGCGTCGAATTTTCGAGCACAACGGCGTCGAAGGAAATACTCGATCGTCCCTTTCGACTAATGGCCTGTAACGACTTAATCGTTCCAACCCACGATGGCGGATTGGGCAGTTTAAACTCCAAGCCATCCAACGCCTTGGCGTAGCTCAACATAACAGCCACATGTCCGTCATCATGAACAAAGACACGCTCTAGCGGCGATTCCTCATTATTCTTTAGCGCCCGCATCGCGGCGGGCAGGCGCATAAAATTGAGCGGCCCAATCCACGCCTCCACATGGTCATGGCGCATCGTGTACTCGTCCATGTTGCTCTGATGAACGCTCAGGTCGATGTTGCGCAAAATCTTCCAATGCGACGCGATAATCTCTGGATTCACTTCCCGCGCATAATTCCAAGGCATCTTTTGCAAAAACTCGGCGAGCTTCACATCTTCGCCTTCTGTGCGTAAGATTGGCGTAAGTAAACGGAAAATTCGACGTCTGTTAGGATTTAATTTTGAATCATCATAAGTAATGCGAATTTCGTTCAATTTCACCACCATCTCAAAAACATCAAGAAACATACCATACTCCCCACGCCACCCTCCTCAAAGCTATATCATTATTCAAACAATGTCTATGTATAGTCACAACTTGGCTCAATAGCCGCTACTTGGCAATTTTGCTGCTTTTGCGAGAGGGGGCGAGCGCCAGGGTAAGCGCAAAGTCGTATATTTGGCAGTTTTTAAGTTTTTACTTTGCTGGGGGAAGTTTCCCCCTACGCGCAAGCTTCCCTCAAAATGCGTTAAAAGCCGCAATATCTTGTGCGTCGTATCGGCTCACCGCCAATCCGTCGCACAAGATGCGGCTTTAAGCGCATTTATCGGGTGATCTTGCGCTACCCCCTCCGCGGGGACACCCCGCGACGCCCCGTCTAGGTTTTGGCGAAACAGGACTTTGCTGCAGCTCCAGTAGCGCGCGCAGGTGCAAAAGTTTGGCGCTTTGTGTTATGGCATAATTCCTTAGCAGCGGCGTATGCACGCTGCTTGCAGTTTTGTTCAAATATTGAGGTATGGCATTTTGTCGACAAATCAGACGCAAGAAACAGTGCTTCGCGTACGCGAACTCAGCAAATTCTTTGGCAAGGGCGATGCACGGCTACAAGTTCTCAACAACGTCAGTTTCGACGTACAACGCGGCGACCTACTCGCGATTACTGGTAAAAGTGGTTCGGGTAAAACGACACTACTCAATATCATGGGAAGCCTCGACACCAAGTATTCGGGCGATGTGCAGATTTTTTCTTCCCACTCGCGCGCTCTCGTTAGCTTGCGCGGGATGAGCGATTCAGCGCTTAGCCGTATGCGAAATAGTAGCATCGGTTTTATATTTCAGCACTTTAACCTGCTATCGCACTTGACTTGCCTCGAAAACGTAATGATGCCCGCAACCATGGGTAAAACGCGAACGAAAGACGCCGCCGCGCGTGCACTACAACTCATGGAAAGACTCGCTATTGCCGAAAAAGTCAAGGCCTTCCCCAGCGAACTCTCGGGTGGGCAAAAACAACGCGTCGCTATCGCGCGTGCCATGTTTAACGAGCCAAGTATTATTCTCTGCGATGAGCCCACGGGCGCGCTTGACTCGGCAACGAGCATGGATCTTATAAAACTATTCCACGAAATCAACGCAGAGCGGCGAGCTAGCTTTATTATTGTAACGCATGATACGACGGTGAGCGATTCATGTAAAAAAATGATTCGGCTAGGTGACGGCTGTATCGTTGAAACGAGGGGGTTCGCATGCAAGTAACGCATATTGTTCTGCAAAACTTCTCCCGAAACCGCAAAAACCTCGCCTTTGCGAGCATTGGCCTTATTATTGGTATCGCGAGTTTTGTCTACTTCGTTGCACTCGGTGCGGGCGTGAAGTCTGTAGTGCTAGAAGATATTTTTGTAATCCGACAAATCGAAGTTGTGCCGCGCTCATACGATTTAGCTATCACCCAAGCTTCGTTTTCGCGCATCGATTACCGGGCTATCGAAAAGCTATCCAGTATTGATCACGTCGTTAGAGCGTATCCCAAAATGAAGTTTACCTTCCCTGCGTGGGCTACGGGCGGAAAAGAGATTTTAGGAAAGAACTTTAGAGCCGAGGTTGTTGCCGATGGTATTGCAACATCCCTCGTACAAGATATGGAAGGTCACGAGCTTTTCCGTGACTGGGACGCTGAGTATACCTGCGTAGGCGAGGGCGATGGAGCGGCGGTATCGTGTCCAGAGGGGCAGCGATGTATAGGGGGATTTTGTCGTAAGCTTTCGTGCAAAAGAAGCGCAAATATTTGCAAATATCCGAGTTACTGCGCATCGGACACGCTAGAGTGCGAAATGCCAGTACCCGTTATCGCCAACCCCTCGCTACTTACCGTGTACAACTCCAGCTTGACTACAGCGCTAAAAGCAGGAGATGGCGTTCGCTTGCCAAAGCTAACCGAGCAGGCAATTCGAGGTTTTACCTTCGACGTCGAACTTGGCCAATCCTACCTTGGGGATTCCGCCCAAGGTAAACCCTTTACGCGTCGCATGCAGGTCGTTGGCTTTTCTAATAAGGCGATTGCTGTTGGCTTCACGCTTCCGATTGAATATGTCAAACGCTTCAACGCCGTTTTAACGGGCGAAACGCAGCGAAACGTGTATCATTCTGTTATCCTAGAAGCCGACTCGAACGAAAATGTCGCAGCGATTAGCCAAGGTGTGAAACAATTGGGCTACGCGCTTGACGATAAGCACGAGATGGCGGAGCGCATGGGTTTAGTAATTTCTACGATTACGCTGCTCTTCTCTATGATTAGTCTCATCATCGTAACGATCAGTGCCATCAATATCGCCCATACTTTCTTTATGATCATCGCGGAGAGACGACGAGAAATTGGCATTATGCGCGCACTTGGTGCGAGCCGAAACGATATTCGCCGAATGATATTAGGGGAAAGTCTTATTTTGGGGCTCATGGGTTCCTTTTTAGGTGTCATGCTCGCTGTCTTATCCGCCTTGCTCACGGACTACGTCTCAGCGCGATATCTTCCAGATTTCCCCTTCAAACCCGAATCGTTCTTTATATTTGAGCCTCGTATTTTCGCCATAGCTATTGTATGTGGCGTTGCGTTTTGTATTATCGGTGCTTGGGCACCAGCATCGCGCGCTGCGGGCATGGATCCCGCGCGAGCCATCGATAATTAGTCAAAACGCGCCTTGACCTAGTTCGCACAAGCTGCACTCATCCAATTTAGGAGCCAAAATATGGCAAAAAATACATCCAAAAAATCCGTGTTTTCTTTCGTTCAAAGCGCCCTAGACAAAGGCGCTAAGCTTACCATGAAAGCTGCAAATGCAGCGCAATCTGCCGTTGAATCTAGCCCAAAACTCAAGGGTGCCAAAGAGAAGATCAAGGATTTCGGTAAACGACAAGGGCAAAAAATCTCGAATTTCTCTATCCACGGCCTGCGCCTAGAAGATGTCGGCGAGATGAGTTATCGCTATACACAAAGAAGGCTGCTACAACTCCTAAACTTGCTGGAACAAATCGATCCGAATATCTCTATCCAAAATCTAGGCAACAGCGATATCCCCGCTCTTTTTAAAGCTTACCAAACGCTGGGTCTAAAGTACGGCGCTTCCTACGACGATGTGAAAAAAGCCTACCGCGAGAAAATGCGCGCCCACCACCCAGATCGCCATGCCAACGACCCCGATCGCGAGCGCGAGGCTACGTTAAAATCTCAAGCTATCACCGAGGCTTTTGATATTATCCAAAAGCATATGGGCAAGGGCTAGTTACTGCGCACTTAGCTTTAGCGTAAACGAAAACTCCTGCTTCTCCGATGAAGCTACACTATCCACAACCAAGCTGTATAGCCCAGCATCCAGCTCTTTGTGGATCGACAGCGCTTCGCCTGCTCTAGTGTCGGCGCAAACCGTCATCACACTGCTGTCGGTGCCGCAACGCATGAGGTATAGCGCCCCGACGAGTGTATTTTGCTCAGTTTCTGCATCTACTGGGCTCATGCTCAGTTCTGCTTTGAACGTTTGTGCTTGATCCAACCTAAAAGTATAGACCATCTCCTTGCCCGCATTACCGATGCTCTTGCAACCAGCGCGCACATCCCAATTCATAGCACTCAGCCCATCTTTAATAGAAGCTGTGATGGTTTTAGGCTCCGATAAATCGATGAGTCCGCCATTAACGTTCTTGCCCTGCAAACATAGCTTCAGCTCGCTGACGCTGCTCTCGCGCAGCACGAGGTTAAAATCAGTAACTTTATCTTCACTAGGGCTATCCACTATAAGAAAGTACGTCCCTGGGTTGAGCAATAAAGCTGTAGTTTTAGCGCCAGCAACATACGAATACATACAACTGTCTTTAATGATACTCGTCAGTTCGGCGCATTTTTTTTGTAAATACAGGGCATAGCCCGCATTTTCGCCGCCTGTGTCAAGCGTAATCTCGTATATCGCAAGTTTTGGTATTTCTACCCTATAAATCATTTCATTGCCCGCACTTGGAGCCGCCGCATGGCAAACACCCGTCGCAGTAACACTCTGTGAACGCGTCGCCGTGCTCCCCTCGACTACCGTGTTCAATGCAAGCGGCATCGGGTTTTCGCAGGAAACTGTCTGCGCCAAACTCACGCACTCTCCGTTGTCGCATTCATGATCGCAACTGTCGTATGCGACCCACTTATTCTCTACGCACTTTACGCGTTTTTTTTCATCATCGCACTTGAGCGTTCCCAAAAGCGTACATTCCACTTGCGTCTCTTCGCCGCCCGAACCCTCGCCGCCCGAATTTTCGCCGTTTCCTCCATTGCCATCAATTGGGCGCTCGCCATCGTTTACCGCATTTGCGCAAGCGGTGCCCAAAAATGCCAAAATGATCAAAAATGCGAAGTATCTTCTCATGCATCACTCCCAAAAAACAGGCGACTGCCGCCTTATTCACAAGTCTAGCAAATATCCATGCAAAAGAGAAATATGAATATCGTTTTGCGAAACTTTTTGTGCAAAGCTCAAAATAAAACCATAATGCGAGGTGGGTAAGCGCCCCAAGCATAAATCATAAGTTCCTTAGGGAAACTCAGATTTATTTTTGGAGCTCTGTCCCAAACCGCGCTAAGGGCTATCGTCTTTGGATCCCGTTTTTGTGTGTAGGGCATTAATTTTGTTGAATTTTATTTTGCAGACTCGCCTGATTTTCGTTGTTTAAATCAAGGGCAGCTTTGAAAGCTGCCCCCTACTGTTTGTGCATTAATCAGAGCGTCCTTAGAGAATGCTTTAAAGCGCTAGCACAAAACATACAAATGTCGTATACGACAACGTCTCTTTATGGAGCCTTGCGAGTAATTTAAGGAGGCGCTGAATAATCGTTTTGGGGGCGTTACGGGGGCTGAGCCCCCGTTGGGGGGGTAGCCGCAAACCCGCGCACAGCGCGGGGTTGCGGCGGAGGGGGGCGCTCCCCCCACAAAAGTAAAAAGAAAAAACACCAGACTAATCATAAATCCCAAAGCAATGACTAAAATACAAATTATCCAAAGCAGCGCTGAACTTTTAGCACACACTAAAGCATTAAAGCTGGAGCGAAAAAGCATCGGCCTTGTTCCAACGATGGGCTACCTTCACGATGGGCATTTGTCCTTAGTACATGCCGCTAAAAAGAAGTGCGACGTCGTTATTTTGAGCAATTTCGTTAATCCCACACAGTTTGGGCCAAACGAAGATTTCGATGTTTATCCGCGCAACGCCGAACGTGACCGCATTTTATGCGAAGAAGCGGGGGTAAACGTGATTTTTGCGCCAAAAGTCGATGAGCTTTACCCAAACGGACAGAACTCGACCATGGTTGAAGTTTTGGGGCTTAGCGATTTACACTGCGGAGCTAGCCGACCTGGCCACTTTCGCGGCGTGGCAACTGTGGTTAGCAAGCTACTCAACCTCTCACGCGCGAACTACGCGTACTTTGGCAAAAAAGATTACCAGCAATTTATCGTGATTAAACGGATGGTTCAAGACCTGGGGCTTGACGTGAAAATCCTTGGTTGCCCCATCGTTCGCGAGCAAGACGGGCTAGCTATGAGCTCGCGAAATGTGAGATTGAGCAAAGAAGGGCGCGCGCAAGCCCCCGTAATTTACCACGCGCTTTGCGAAGCACGCGCTATGTTCGCTGCGGGCGCGCGCCGAAAGTCCGATATTCTTGGCGCTGTCAAGCGAAAACTCGCCGCAGCCCCTATGTTAAACTTGGAGTTTTTTAGCATCGTTGATCCCCTAAACCTACAAGAGCTCCCAGAAGAACTCGCCAACGAAGCCATCGCCCTCTTTGCAGGCAAAATCGACGGCGTTCGCCTTATCGATAATATGCGGCTAGATAGCGACGATAGCAGTATGAAGTTAAGGGCTACATAAGGCAAAAAACAATTAATTGTACATAAAATGCGCAAAAAACTTAAAAAGAAACACAAAAATAAGCCACTAAGCCAAAATACGACGCAGAATGTGCAAAAGACGCAAGAGAGCTATAAAGAAGAATCCAAGACTTACGAAGCGAGGGTTTTTATATCAACGATAGACCCCGACTTGCTCGCCATATACCATGAGCTTTTTGCCAAGCTCTCAAGCGCTCCTGAGGCATTGCCGCTTCAGAGCTTTGCTGCAAAAATCATCTTGGCCAATGGTAAAACAGGCGAGTTTGAAGATAAGAAAAAAATAACGTCAATCTGCCAGCGTTTTATCCGAGAAACGCTTCCTGAGGAAGGTAGCGATACAAAGGGAGCAGAGTCGCGCGATTGGAATGCCGAATTTTTCGCGCTCTTACACCATAAAACAGATGAAATTAGCCATGTCCTGCTTGGCTCTGATGAGTTAAAGAGAACGCAAAAATCCTTGAATTTGTGGGCTGAACTTTATGAGGCGAGC
The DNA here is from genome assembly GCA_041656175.1 of Bradymonadales bacterium. GTDB lineage: Bacteria > Myxococcota_A > Bradymonadia > UBA4248 > UBA4248 > JBBAEA01. The sequence goes on from JBBAEA010000022.1 coordinate 23,591, forward strand.
GCGAATTTACTGATGCCAAACCTAGAGGGACTCGCAAAAAAACAAGCAGACCCCGTCAGCCAAGAAATACTCGATTTTCTCGCCTTCCGTAGCTGCCCAGACCCTGGCTATGATCTCAAAATCCTTTACTCCGTAAAAACGACATTGCTCAAGGAACCCCTCATCAACAGCCCGCATATCGCTTACGCCGAACAAGCGCATGGCAAGGCGATGTTTCAAAAGTTCCATGAAAAGCTAGAAAATTTACTCCTTATTGACGAAATTTATTCACAGCACTCAAAATTATACGAAGAACTTTGCACAGCTTTTGCCCTTGATGAAGAACTCCCCGCGGAAATGCTTACGATGCTGCGAAAACGCATAGGTAGAACGCCCGCGTACCTCGACATTAAAAACTTTATTACCCATAGCATCGACAAATCGCCCAATATTCCTCGAAAGTCTAGATTAAACAATAAAGTTCTTTTGCTTTACCGCGGTTTATACGGTGTACTTCAGTCGGCTAGCGAAAACGATTATGGCATCTGCGCTATGCTCGTGTAGGCAGGCGCTCGCAACTCGCCGTGTCACGGGAAGCTTTCTCAAAAAATACGCGAGCAATGCTAAAATGGCTAAGAATTTAGCACTTTTCTTGGCGTGGCTTGGCGTATTATTTATGTTTTGAATGAACACTAGTTTTTTCTGCTGGAGGGGGCTAAAAGCCCCCTACGCGGTTTCTTAGCTACGCAGCAGCGGCTTTTTCATTCTGTCAAATGCGTATAGCCAAATTCTTGGTAATTCGTTCTATTTTAATCGGACAGTAAACGTTGGTATTCTTGCAAAAGTTTAGCAACGATTTCGTCTTCTTCTAGATTTTGGGCAAATCCGTAAGCTGTAAGCACAGCGCGGTCTAGCGCCTCATGCGCTTTGAGTAGTGATCTTGGCATAGTCAGTGGATCGTATAGAGCGGCTAAACTTGAATCGGGGAATTCGGCTCGTGTATCAAGTATGTTTTGTGCGAGCGTTTCTATTTTTTTGCGTTGTTCGGGGCTAGGTTTTGGCCACGGGAAGTTGTTGTAAACTACGTTAACAGAGTAGCGATAAGCCATGCCCAAGCGCCCACCAATGCTGCGCAACCACGCCATATGCGCGGAGGATGTTAAAATGGCAAAATGGTACAATGTTGCTCCAGGAGCGATGAGCACAAGGTTAGAGGCTAAGACTTCTGCCGACATAAAACCCATGGGAACATAATTTCTAACAGATGACGATACGCTTGGTATCAGAATGTAATCATCTTTTGGCATGTTTTCGACGTGGAACCGTGTTGGTTTTTCGGCTATTTTTCTTGTGCCAGCGCTCTTGCTAGCTAAGCGAAATTCACGCACCGCTTTAATGCGTTTCATGCATTCGGGCATTGCGCGTAAGTCTTGGGGTGTGCAATCGCCTAGCCATAAACAATGTCGCGGGCGAGCGTTAACAAATTCATCCGCTCCCATCCAAAGGCGAAAATACTTCTCCGCTAAGGGTTCTCGTTTTAGGAATTCGGTTTTTTCGGCATCCGTAAACAGGTAGTAACCGCCATCTATGGGTTTATTGCCAATTCCCATTTTGGGTACATCACAAAGTGCTTTGTTCCTACTTTCGACAAATATATTTTTGGCATCTACAAAGTAGGCATTAATTTTCTCTACTTGTTTGTCTTCACCGTTTTCGTTGAACAGGCGTTTTATTGTTTTGTGCTCGTTCGAACTAAATCCAACAATAATACAATACACAGCGGCCTTCCCTTTCGCCTCGTTACTCCAGCTAAAAGATTTGTAAGCAAAGTCGATCTCGACGCCTAATGAAAATAAGTGTTTCCATAATATTGCTACTTGTTCACCCTGTGAAACCGAATTTGTCGCTACAAATGCTGTTTGCGTTTTGCCATTGCGCATAATATCGGCCGCTTTTTTAAACCAAGAAGTAACGTAGTCTAAATTACCTGCTTTATGAAGTCCGTCGAACACATGGAGTAGATCGTCTTTTTGCTCAGCAGACATTAAGCGCGCTCCCACAAAGGGCGGATTGCCTATAATGTAGTCAAAATACGGCTTTCCCTCCAAAAGCAAATTTTGCCAGTCGACGCGTAGGGCATTGCCATGCAAGATATTAGAACTCTGCTTTAGTGGCAAACGCGCATAAGCAACACCAAAAGCATCGCTTAATTCCAAGTTCATAAGGTGATCCATAAGCCAAATCGCTACACGCGCGACTTGGCAGGGGAACTCCTCGATTTCGATGCCGTAGAACTGATTGACATGTACTCGCGAAAGCACTGTAACATCGAGTTCGCGCTGTCCAGTTTTACGCTGCATCTTTAGAATTTCGAGTTCCAAGCGTCGTAGCTCGCGGTACGCGATAATCAGGAAGTTCCCACAACCACAGGCTGGATCTAGTATACGCAGCTCGGCAATCTCTTGGTGTAAGCCTTTGAGCTTGCGGGGATCAGCTTTTACAAGTTCAAAGCGCTCCCAAAGTTCGTCCATAAACAAGGGGTTTATGAGTTTTAATATATTTTCTTCGCTGGTGTAGTGCGCGCCAAAATTGCGACGTGCAACGGGGTCGAGAACGCCTTGGAACATCGCGCCAAAGATTGCGGGTGATATCATGCTCCAGTCGAATAGGGCGCACTCGATCAAGGTTTCGCGCATGCGTGAATCGAACTCAAAGATTTCAAGGCGTTCCGAAAAAATGCTCCCGTCGATGTACTGGAACGCTAAAAGGTCTAGGGCAATATTGCGCCGTTGTGCGCGCTTCTCAGGTGCTAAATCAAGGATATCGAACAAGCGTTGTAGCCGCATTCCGAGGTCTGATGCGTCGGGTTTTGAGTTTTCTATATAATTGAGGAAGTCATCTTGTGCGAAAATTCCCGTGTCTTCTGCGAAAAGACAAAATAGTATTCGCACCAGCATGACTTCGAGTTCGTGGCCTTCAAAGCCAGAGCGCGTGGTAAGCGCTTCGTGTAGTTGTGCCATCTTTTCGGACGCAGCGACGTTGACCGCTACGATGTTTGCTTCATCGTGCGCGCGCTGACTTTCGTAGCCCGCTAGGATGGCAAAGCGCTTTACATGCTTGCGCAGTGTACTAAGTTTAAATAGATGGCTCTTTGATGTGGTGCGCAGTGTAAGCTCAAAACGCTCGAAATCCGAAACAAGGATCAGAGCTGGCATTTGTTCAGCGGGCAAAGAGGCGACGTAATCGCGTACTTGTGATGTTGCCTTTTTTAAATCGCGCCCTGTCGACTTCATTTCGATGATTATTTTTTGTGGCAAAAAATAGTCGATGTAGCCTTCGTCGCCCCTGCTTTTGGGGCTTTTGTATTCAAAAGAACCACCATTGGCCAGCGGGTCATCAATCCCAAAGCAAAACAAAAGTTCTCGCACAAAACTCTGTGCCTCCTGTCGCTCACGTCCATCGCGTTCTCGCCATTTCGCCGAAAAAGCTCCCGCTCTACTCTCAATTTCGTTCCACATCAAAACCATAACGTTTCCTATTCTTGCTCGCCGCGGCAACGTGCCTAGGGAAGCTGTGATTCGTACGATATTTATGCATTTTTCTTTTGTGGGGGAAGTGTCCCCCTACGCGTCAACCCCGCGCCGTGCGCGGGTTTGCCGCTACCCCCACTACGGGGGGCCAGCCCCCCGTAACGCCCCCGCAGCGATGGCTCTGTGCTTGGCTTGACCGTTCTATCGCTCTATCTTAAGAGCGAGAAAACATGTTTGAATAGTTAGTAAAATATTGCAATAAAATCGCATTAAACTTGCGTTTGAACTTCCGCGTTCAACGCGCGCTTTTGTACGTCGTAGTTTTTTGTTTAAAGACAGCTTTGCCTGTTTAAGCGTTCGCTGTAGTGCTAGAACTGCTTCTAAGTTTGTTTATGCTTTCACATTTGCGGGGAACTGTGCTAAATCCGCGCAAGGGAAGGGCGCGTGGTGGGGATATGCTTGAGTTGGGTGAGGGGGTAACGCAAGATCAGCCGAAGAATCGACGCCTGAGCGCATTTTTTGCGTTGGATGCGCGGTTTGAGCGCATACAATGCAAAAAATTATGCGCGAAGCCGTCGATTATGAGGGAAGCTTGCGCTAGGGGGATACTTCCCCCCCAAGAAGAAAACGCCGCGATGTAGGCGAGTGTGGGTGTAATTGAGTAATGAGGAGACGTGATGCTTGAAAAAAGCTATATGCCGGGGCAGGTTGAGGGACGTTGGTACGAGTTTTGGATGCAGCGAGGGTTGTTTAAAGCGGATGAGCATTCGGAGAAACCGCCGTTTTGCATAGTGATTCCGCCGCCGAACGTGACGGGGAAGTTGCACATGGGGCATGCGCTTTTTGTAACGATTCAGGATTTATTGATACGTTTTAAGCGTATGCAGGGTTATGAGGCGCTGTGGTTGCCGGGCTCGGATCACGCGGGGATTGCGACGCAGGTGATGGTGGAGCGTGCGTTGGCGCAGGAGGGGAAGTCGCGTTTAGAGTTGGGGCGCGAGGAGTTTTTGCGTCATGTTTGGGCTTGGAAGGAGGAGAAGGGGGGGAGCATTATTGAGCAACTGAAGTTGCTGGGGGCGTCGTGCGATTGGGAGCGAGAGCGCTTTACGATGGATGCGGGCTTGAGCCGTGCGGTGGCGGAGGCGTTTGTGCGTTTGTATGAGGAGGGCTTAATTTACCGCGATGAGCGTTTGGTGAATTGGGATCCAGTGGCGCAGACGGTTTTGAGCGACTTGGAGATCGACCAAAACTTGGAAGAGGGGAACTTGTGGCACATCAAGTATGTGCTTGAGGGGAGTGAAGAGGCGATAGTGATTGCGACGACGCGGCCGGAGACGCTTTTTGGTGATATGGCGGTTGCGGTGCATCCGGATGATGAGCGTTACAAGCACATGATTGGGCGGCGCGTGGCCTTGCCGCTGTGTGATAGGTATATTCCTGTGATTGCGGATGGTGAGTTGGCGCAGCCAGAGTTTGGAACGGGTGCGGTGAAAGTGACGCCAGCACACGATTTTAACGACTTTGAATGCGGCAAGCGGCATGATTTGCCGAGGTTGCAGGTTATCGATTTGTACGCGCGTATGAACGATAATGTGCCCGAGCCCTATCGAGGTTTAACGCGAGAGCAAGCGCGTGAGAAGGCAGTTGCGGATTTGGAAGAATTAGGGCTTTTGCTATCGGTTACGCCGCATAGTTATGCGCCATCGCGTTCGCAGCGTTCGGGGGTCATGGTTGAGCCTTTGTTGTTGCCGCAATGGTGGGTGAACGCGGGTGTATTGGCAAAGCCAGCGATTGAGGCGGTACAGAGCGGTAAAACGCGTATGATCCCCAAACTTTGGGAGAAGACATATTTTAACTGGATGCACAATATTCGCGATTGGTGTATTTCGCGTCAACTTTGGTGGGGGCATCAGATTCCAGCTTGGTACTGCGAGGATTGCTCGCAAGGGCATATTCATCGCATTCACAAAGAGGGGGAGCATGACGCGGATTTGCGTGTAGATGCTGAGGCTAAGCCGATTGTTTCGCGCGAGCGCCCAGAGGCTTGCCCGAGCTGTGGTGGAGCGAATTTAACGCGAGATCCCGATGTTTTGGACACTTGGTTTTCGTCGGGTTTGTGGCCATTTTCGACTTTGGGTTGGCCGGATGATACGGCAAGTTTGCGCAAGTTTTACCCGACGCAAGTGATGGAAACGGCGGCCGACATTATCTTTTTCTGGGTCGCACGCATGATGATGTTTGGGATACACTTTATGGGCGAAACGCCTTTTAAAGACGTGTATTTTCATGCGCTTGTTCGCGATAAGCACGGTCAAAAAATGTCTAAAACGAAGGGCAACGTTATAGATCCATTGTTGCTTATTTATGGTTGTAGGCCAGAGGATGTGCCAGAGGATGAGCGTTTGGCCAGCATGCAGCTTTTTGATGATTATCCAGAGGGAGTTGATGCGCAGGGAGCGGATGCGCTGCGTTTTTCGCTCACGATGTTAGCGGCACAAGGTCGCGATGTGCGTCTAGATATTCGGCGAATCGAGGGTTATCGCGCATTTTTGAACAAGTTATGGCAGGCTTCTCGTTTTGTGTTCATGAATATCGAGGGGCATGAAACGCGTGCAAAGCTATCGCAAGGAGTGGAGGGGCTTTGTTTCGCTTTGGACGGTTTGAGCTTTATTGATGCATGGATTTTGGACGCGCTAGAGACTTGCGTAGTCGAAGTGACGCGGCATTTAGAAGAATTCAGTTTTAACGACGCTGCGCAGTGTATTTACGAATTTTTATGGAATAGCTACTGCGACTGGTACATAGAACTGGCCAAAACGGTGCTCTACGATAAGTCAGAAGGGGCTGAGAAGGCGCAAGAAAGCACGCGTTGTGTGCTTTTATATGTGCTCGAAACGGTACTTCGCTTGCTCCACCCCTTTGCGCCGTTTATTACCGAGGAAATCTGGCAAGCACTGCCGAAAGCCGAAGGCGCGCCAGAGTCAATTATGATCGCTCCCTGGCCCGAGTCGGTTCCAGAGCGCTTGAACGCTAAAGCTCGCGCTCAAACACAAACGCTCATTGCCATCGTCGCCGCTGTACGGCAAATACGCGGTGAGGCGAATATATCACCGTCCAAGGCGATTCCAAGCGCTATTTTCCTTATTGATGACGCTGAGAAGCAAGCCATACTTAGGGAAACGGCAGCGGCGATTAGAAGCTTAGCCAAAATTGAAGATTTCGATATTGCCGCTAGCGATGTCGAAAAACCGAAAGCTTGTGCTGTGGCGGTGGCAGACGGAATAGAAGTGGTTATACCCTTAGCGGGGCTTATTGATATCGACGAGGAGCTGGCGCGACTTGATAAAAATATCGCCAAACTCAAGAAGGATATAGAAAGTTCCACGAAAAAGCTCTCGAACCCGAATTTTGTGCAAAGGGCGAAGCCTGAGGTTGTGGCAACAGAGCGGGAACGCGTCGAGCGCCACACGCTGGAGTTGGAAAAGCTCCAAGAGGCTAAGGAGAGGCTGCTATAGGGCAATAAAGCACAATTAAGCTAATGCTACAGCGGGGATGGGGACAAAAAACTGTAAATGAGCGAGTATTATTATGCTTGCTTGACCTCTATGGATTATCTATTATTAGTATAGCGCGTCTTGCGCCGTAGTAGGCGCACAGTGATCGAGGATAGTAAATGCAAAATAAAGTCGAATTTGATGCCAATTTAGCCCAAAAGCTCAAGGGCGGTGTGATCATGGACGTAGTCAATGCGGAGCAAGCGTTGATTGCCGCAAAAGCTGGCGCTGCCGCAGTGATGGCACTCGAGAGAGTTCCCGCCGATATTCGCCGTGACGGCGGTGTAGCGCGTATGAGCGATCCTGCGCTTATTAAGGAAATTCAGGCTGCTGTCAGTATTCCA
>JBBAEA010000023.1:0-30986 GCA_041656175.1 Bradymonadales bacterium
GAATCGTTTCGGGCGACGAAATGGATGCCGTGTTCAACGACTTGGGCGTGCATTACCAGCTAAACCCCGCGCGCTTAGATTCCTACGTAAAAGCGGGCTTTAGGGCAGACGGCGGACTGATGCTCGGGAGCTACAAAGGCTCGATGCTCCTGCTCTTTGAAGTCGATGACGCCACCGCATTTCGGCAGTTCTGGGATACCTTCATCAACGAAGAATACGGAAGGCCGCGATACCACGAAGAGAAAGTTGGGGGAGTGAACTTCGTGCAAATCAACGTACTTAAACGCGATGCATGCACGCTGGCCTTGGTCGACGACCTTGTGTTTTTGTTCGCGGGTCCCGCAATGCTGCGAGGCGGCGCGGACTCCCTGCCCGTCGCCAAGGCGTATTTTGAACAAACTGCGAAAGAAACGCTAGCGGATAATCCCGAATTTGTAAAAGCGAAAAACATGCTCGGGGGGCGCCAAATTGTGATCTTCGCCTCGGCGGCGTCAGCACTAAAACGCGTTGTCGGTGAACAATACACGGCGATGGTGGATAGTTTGTTTGAAAGTTTGAGCGTGGGTTTGAATTTTGAGGAATCGAGACTTGCTCTGCGAAGTGTGGCTAAAACAAAGTCTGGTAGCGCTATCGATTTTAGCGCTTTTAGTGCAGCGGCCTTTGATGCAGAGCGCGCACGAAGCATATTAGCTGGAGAGCCTGAATCATCGCTTAGAATTTCGTTTGATAGCGCAAAGCTCGAAGAAATGCTACTAAAGATGCTCCCAGCTACGGTAAATTCAAAATGGCAAGGCGTAAAAGAGAAACTTGAGCAACGACTGCTCAACATCCGCTTGCAAAGCCAGATCCTCGACAACTTTGCGGGCAGCCTGTGGTTTAACATTTATGGACTAAACGCCGAACAAATGCGCGGTGCAAAAAGCCTAAGTGATGCTTTGCCCGCAATTTCGGCGGCGCTTTTCGTTCCCTTTAGCGACCCTGAACTCAGCGATGTGTTTTTCTCGAAAGTCAACGCCCTTCGCCGACTCATCCCCCCCGAGCGACTCAACGTCGAAAACGTGGACGGCATACTCATTGCTAGCACCCCAATTTCGCCTACACTCAAGCTCAACTTAGCCTACTACCATGGGCTACTCGCCGTATTTACAGACCTCGGGCTAGAAGAAGTTAAAAGCGCAGTGCTTGGCAGCAAAAGCCTGCAAAACAGCCAAGGCTACGAAAATCTATTAAGCACAGAAAACAACTTGGCGCTCAAGATCAGAGTGCAAAACGTCGTTCAATACCTCTCGGTGAAGTACGAAATTATCAGCGTGCAGCTCGCCACGTTCTTGGCGCCACTTCAGGAAATCGAGGCTAGCGCTAAGTTTGCGGATGGCACGCTTTCGTTGGAAGCCGAACTCAGGATAGGTGAGTAGAGAGTAGAAATTAAAAACATTTGACTATTGCACGTCGTATATCAACGTCACAGAGACTCGTGAAAAGCGACTTTATAGTTTTGGGAGAGAATAGTTTTTAAATTCTAGTCTCTCTGGCGCTTCTTGTGCTGGCTTTGGCTTAAGAAACGCGTTTAACAAGTGATAGTGTACGACGTCACTCAAATTTTGTTCGGGCTTTAAACGTACCACGAGGCCGAGACAGTGGCCTTTGGCGTTAAAAATAGGATAACCGCGATTTGCGCGTATAGAGCTTTTGGCGTACATGCGTAAATCGCCGATGATGAAACTGGCCTGCACGACGTCGTGTTGCTGCAGCGGGAGCTTTAGCAGCGCATATGCAACGCCCGATTCGGCTTCGGCGATTTTGGCAGCGTGCAGATCATTTTGTCGTTCACTGCGTAAAAGTACGATATTGTTGGCCAAATCACTTTGTACGATTTCGGCGCTCATAAGCGTATTGTTTTGTGCAGCGATTTGAATCTTTGTGGCGTTTTGGAGCCAGTCGGCGGTGCTGATGTAGTAGCTGTGCGTGGAATCATCGTTTTGAACGACGAGCGCCGCTCCGTCGCTGCGGATTGCAGTTGTGGGCACTGGCGCTTGTACGGAGCTTGTCGCAAAAACCTGCACCACTGAATTTTCTACACTTTTTACAAAGTCATTGCGGCTTTCTTGAGTGAGAAGATAGTCCGCGGCTGTCGGTAGTTCCTGCGCGTGGGCTTTGGGCATGCATAAAATACAGAATACCGCAAAAACCATGCGGCTCATATTGTGTTTCATCGTGTTCACCGAAGTTTAGTCGAGCCTCGCTCGATCCAGCCTTAAGATTAGCGTGAACTCTGTTTCTATGCAAAAACGATAGCTCGCCATGCAAGCTCGGTTTTTTGCCAAAATCTCTATTTTGTTAATGATAGGGCTAGGCTTTTGCTTAGACTAAGGCAGAGCCAATCTTTTCGCTTGCGATGGGTAGGACGATGAAGAGATGCATGAAATATTCGGTAACAGCGCTGGTTTTCGCAACGCTATTGGGCGGCGTGAGCCTCGGTTGCGCATCTTCAAAAAAAGAAGAAACCGCAGTAGCTAAAGAAGCTGAGCAAGACTACGAGATGGCGGTGAATTTTTTTAACCACGGCGAAACTGCACAAGCGATTCGCTCGCTCAGCCTCGTGTTGGCCAATGATCCAGAGCACGCGAAAGCGCATCATTTGATGGGATTTTTGCGCATGGGGCGACGCCAGTACCCAGAGGCCATAGCGCACTTTAAGCGAGCTCTTGAGTCGGAACCGCAGATGCTCACTTGCAAAAACAACCTCGGCGTAGCTTACATGTACATGGAGCAGTACGAAGAAGCTGCTTTGATTTTTAAGGAGCTGTGTAAGTCGCCCTTATACACAAGCCCGTGGCTAGCTTACGCAAACCTTGGTTGGGCTTACTACAAGCTTGGTTTAGTAGACGACGGGATCCAAGAAACCGAAATGGCACTTTTCTTAAATCCCAAAATGTGTCTAGCCTCTAACAACCTAGGGCTGATGTACGCGAGCTTAAAACGCGATAGTGACGCGCAAAAATATTTACAAGAAGCGATTGCGGGTTGCGCCAACTACGCCGAGCCGCACCTACACTTGGGTCTAATCATGGCAAACCGCGGTGATTATGGCGCTGCTGCAGCACACTTCAATCGCTGCTCTGAACTCAGCCCAAAATCCGACCTTGGGCAGCGCTGTCGAAGCAACATCGAAGCCATACGCTAGATGGGATTTTGGCGAAGGGTGTGCCTCGAAAGCGAACGCCAGCGATTACAGCGCGCCGTCCATTTCATTTCACTTAAGGAAGCTCTGATTATTTGGGGCTTTCGCTCTTGAAACCCTTTTTTCTTTGCAATTTTGGCATGTTTCGTCGTCGGCGGCGTCGTTTGGCGCGGTCACGACCTTGAGGTCGTTCCTTTGCCGCACTCCTAGCCTCCTAGAACTAGGCTCAAAATTGCAAAGAAAAGCGTATTTTTGTTTTCTTTTTATAAGAACTTTGTGCTTCACTGGAATCAAGCCTGTTTTCCGATCCGTGCAAAGGTCTCTAAATCTTCTTCAAGATCTTGCTCAGTTTTTTGTCGAAGTCGTCGACCTGTAAAAGCGCCTTAAGCTCATCAACTTTCGCTTGGGAAATGGGTTTTTTGGCTTTTACGTTATGAAAGATCTCGACATCGACGGCGTCAACTATCTTTGTTTCACTTGGATTACTGCTAGCTAATCGCTCTAGAACGCTTATGGCTAAGGCGCGCCATAAGAACAATTCTTCTGCGGGTCGTAGTTTTTTACTCTCTAGGCGAGTGTAGAGTGTTGCGTTCTTCTCAAAGTGTTTTTTACTTTGATCGCCGGCGATAACTTCGATGGCCTTTTGTAGATACTCCAAGCCTATGTCCTCGCTGGGATTATCGATTTTAAAAGCGTTGTTTTTGCACTGTTCCTCACAACTGTCCTTCCTTTCCTCGAATTCCTCCACTCTATTGTCGTAAGGGCCAGGGTCGCAGGGATCGCTCTCTTGGAGCACAAAGCAAACAGCTTCGCAGTTTTCCTTCGTGACGGCGTCGAAATCCTTAAGGCGCGCCGACAAGTTACAGCGTTTTGATTCGTCTAGGTAATATTTGTTAAAGCTACAGTAAGACCCGTTAGTATTTTGCTCCTTGTCGGGGTAGGTATAATTCAGCGCTTCTAAATGCATGAGTGCGTAGGCTAAGGCGAAAGTGCCTTTTTCACCCGTTAAACTTCTGTCCGCGGCACGCTTGAGTAACTCGTCTTGGTCAAAGGAGCTGGCTGCTATGGAATCGCCAGCCAACCACTTGGCTTTGGCAAGCATCCAAGACAGTCGTCCGCTAGGATCCGCTTCGATGGCTTCTGAAACGAGGCTCGCCGCGTATTCTTTGTCGAGTACGCTTTTATCGCTGAGAACGTCAACGACGAAATCTGCGCCATATTTGCCATTTGACTCATTTTTAATGGCTCTTTCTAGAGTTTGCTGAATATTATCCTTCTTTAGCTCTGATTTTTGCAACATTGCGATAAGCATGCGCCAGCGCAGTTTGGGGAAGAATTTATTGGCATTTGCCCAGCGAAAATATTTGTCTGTGCCACTGATACCTGAGTCAAGGGCAATATCGGCAACAGCCATAAGTAACTCAGGCTCAGTGTCTTCATCGAAGGTTTTCAATAGATCATCCACCAAAGTGTAAAGTGCATCTGGCTTTCTGGGAAGAAGAATCGCGGCAATCTCGTTTAAAATGGGGACATCATCCGCTGAAACAAGCGAGGACATGCGCTCCATGTATGACTCGGCTTTAGCGTCTACATCTATGTAGGTTATGGATATATCGTCTTTATTTTTATATGGGTAGCTTTTAGCCATCAGTGAGTTTTTTGAGAAAAGCGCTAGCTACGGCCTGCGATTTTGTATCTTTGTAGAACAGAGCGATTGCGTCTTTCGTAAGAGGAGCGCCGTCTTGCGCTTTTTGACGCAGTTGAGCGATCATCTCCGTATAATAATTGTTTGAGCTAGCATCTAAGGCGCCGAAAGCATCGATGTGCTCTGGCTTTAAACGCTTTTTGTGCGCATCGCTTAGCAGCCCTAAATCGTGGAGCTGACCTAGCGCGTATAATGCGCCAAGGTCGTTGTTATCGATCTTGGCAAAAAACGCGTCCCAATCCTCTGAACTCGGTTTTGTAAACCCCTGCCACTCTGTGGCTAGTCGTCCATAGTTGAGCCTGGGAATATACATCTCATCTGCCTCCACAGCGCTGTCTGCTTCTTGCACAGATCCACTCGGAGTAGGCGTGCCCTCAGTTTGCGCATCTGTGCTCGGAGTAGGCGTGCCATCAGCTTGCGCCGCTATAACGCCATCTGCCGCCACTTCGTCGGCGCTTCGCGCCTCTTGGCTAGCGGCGCTATGGGCCTCTACATCTTGCGATGGCGCACTATCGTCTTTGGCCTTGCAAGCCAAAACGATGAAAGCAAAACAAAAAACAACTACGAAAAAGCGTTTCATAGGGACTCCCAATTTGCTGTATTCCCCAGTGTTATTCCAAAACATCTTCAACACCGATAAGAACTGTAACAGCGAAGTTACACGGTGTCACTGACACGGCAATGCGTTTTTAACGAAGGTTGAGCGCTCTCACCGAATTTTTGCCAATCTTCTACTAAAAGGCAAAATTTAACTCAGCTCGCATACTTGCCCTGATCGCAAAAAAGCCACGCGATGCGTGGCTTTTTCGCTAATTTTTCGCTCTTTTTACTTATAGCGCTTGATAGAACCAGTAGCGGAACATGTTGATATCGCGTTCCGCGTTGAGCGCCTTTTGCTTAATCACGAGTACCTCGCTGGTCACAAACTCGGCGGGGACGAAGAACGGCCAGTTTCTCCAGCGGAAGCGCTTGTCGGAGCCTGGGCACTGCGAAATTCCAACACGTACGTCGTTGACATAGTATTCGATCTCGAAGTCACCACGTGCATAGTCCATACGACGCAATATCATAATTGGGCGATTGGGCGTGACGTTGTGCACTTCATAACTGGCATAACCGCCTTCATGCGCCAAACCGACGTCCTCGACGACTACCCCGTCTGGATAGCGAATGCGTTGTCGCGTACGCCACGAGTCGCGGGAATCAACGACTTGGAATGCGTGTGCGTCTTCGCTCTCTTTATTGAGTATGTCTATGGAGTCGACTATGGACCACTCTTGTCCATCAATAGTCACGGTATCTGGCATCTCACCGCTCCACTCCTTCATGCGTACCCACTCATTAGATAGCGCTGGTTCATCGCCTTCTTCAAGTACAGTAGGCGTACTTTGCTCGCCGACAAGCCCGAATAGAGGTAGGTTGCATTTTTCTTGTACAGAGATGATCTGCTCTAGACTGTCAAAGTTGATGTTGCCGCTCTCATCAACGCTCAACGCCTTGTCATCGAGAAGATCGCGGAAGACCTCGACGGAGTGCTTGAACTGTCCGAAATCCTTCATCGCCTTAAGCGAAGGTTTGGTTGCCTCAATTTCGTCGATCGTATCCCACTGAAGATCGCCAAGGTTTGAAAGCAAGGCGAAGACGTTTTGTGGTCCGATGCTACCTGACTCTAAGAGCATGTCTACGGTCATGAGGCCAAGCGCAACGGCGTTTGCACTGAGCACTTTTTTGTCGCGCGCCAAGCCGTAGTACATATCACGCTGTTCGTGTAGCAACTTTCTGAGCCGATTGAGTAGTTCCATGGGTATGTAGCCGCCAATTACACCAGCGCGCGGTACAAAGCGCAGATCGATTTCATTGGGAGCTGGATCGAGCGGATCTTTGGCATCAGTAATTTTTTTGGCATCCTCCGTGAGGTAGACGCGCGCGATTTCGACTTCATTGCGAACATCAGGTTCGGTAATGATCATTTCGACCGCTGCTTTCTCAAGTATGCGCCTGTGGCCCTTAAAATCGAGATTCTCTTTGTACGCGATAAAATCCGTGTATTCCTCAACGTATTTAACCACAAAATACACCGTTAGAGGCAGTTTAAAATCGGATTTATTTACCGTTTTAATCTCGGTTTCCCAGAGCAATATGTCATTGCCAGTACCGTCTATGGCATAACCAGGTGAAACTTCCACCGACATATCAGCCCTACCACGTGCGCGCACGACGAGCTCCTGGCGATAACCAGGGACTACACCTGCTCCGTGGAAACACCGATTGTGCAGTTTGCGCTTTTCGACGTGGTAGCGCTCAGCATCGTTCCAATCCTTTGTGGTTGTCACGAAGCCCTTGAAAAAATTAATGCGCTTGAATCCTTGGTCTTCAGACATTGTCTCTCCACTCAATCAAAAAAGTAGCAGCACTTTGTAGGCCAAATGCTGACATGGTTAAACTAAAACATGGGGGCAAAAATATCATTAATCCTCACCAGGCAGGCGTTGTACCTCGGTCTCCCCGAGTTGGACGATCTCCTCGCCGGAGCCAATGACGTAGCCATCCTCTTCGTCGGCGACGGTGAGTTGGAATTCGCTGAGCGCGACACGTTTACCCTTGAAGCGTAAATAATACATAGTGTGGGCTGGCTTCTCAGAGCGAATAATGTCGTGGATCTTGATGATTTGCTGCTCTTCGACTTTGTCGGGATCGAGGGGAATCTCTACGATAAAGCAGTGCGATAAGTTCACGACGGGAAAGATGATGGAATCGATATCCATAGTCGAGTGTACCTCGATTTGGAATCCGTTAAAGGGCCATGTATTTTCGACAATTTCAGGCTCAACGCCGACAAAGATCGACAAAAATAGCTGCAATCCCTTAACGGTTCCGCGGATCCTGTAGTAGTCTACGGCTTTGCGAAGCAAATAGCGCTTCTTCTCCTCAGGCCAGTTCTCATCAAGTACGAACGCAACCCAAGACGCAAGCCATGGCAAAAAGTCCGCAGGCGTGTCGTAGGGTCTAAATAACATGGGAATATTTGTGATCTTCTCCTGTAGATCGTCATAGATCTCCCTAAAGATCCACAAAAAGTCGCGTATATAGGTGTTTCCTTGGTAAACAGCAGTTCTGTACAGCCCCGGCAAATACTCACACAACGAACGCTGCGACACTTTGACCTGCACTATGGTGCTGGCGTCAACAACCATACCCTTACTAGGTTCTTGAGCAATGACCGTGAACGGCTCCTCGTAGCTCTCCTCATAAACGATCTCCGGCTTGGGGAAGCCCAAGAGTTCTAGGTATATAGCAGCATTCTTTACCTTTAAACCCTCTAGGTCTGGAACACTTAATTTACGCCTGATCTGGTTTCGCATCGCGCTTCCTCATCCAAAACTAGAGATTAAACTATGCGCTCTCGCGCTCTCTCGGTGATATCGACATTGACCAAGTACGGTAAGCCCTTGGGCCCCAATTTGATCTGATCTACGAAGCTAGCCCGATCCTCATCAAAGATCTTGATCTTATCCACGAAATCAACGCCGTTAACCTCTTCGATAATGTGGTAAAGATCGACCTTGAGCACTGAGCGCCCAAACTGCCAACCCTTGCCATCGCGACCACCATGAATCGAGTGCAAAAAGCGACGAAGCGCAAGCTCAATATCCCGTTTTAGACGCTCACTGGAACCCGTTGAAACGCGAATAAACTCAAGGCTAATAGAAAGTTCAGTGTATTGCGGGCGCTCCACGTTGACCTTCACCGTCAATAAACGCCGCTCATCTAAAGAGGTTTTAACGCGACGCATCAACTCGGTAGATGGCACAAGCTTCTCCGTGTAATCGGAATTACGCACATCGAACTTCGGAATTATCAAGACGCAAACCTCGCCTTCACGCTCTGTCGCGGGCAAGCAATAGCTGCGCGCTATCGCGTTGGAGCTCTGCAGCGCCAAAACCTCGAAGTCTTCCTTCGTCACAGCGCGGTAGCGGCTTTTAATGATGTAGGGGGCGCGTAGCTTTAACGCCTCCACCGTCTCGACATCACTACCACCCGCGGCAGGGTAGAGATTGTTCACACCATCGATGTATGCAATAGCTTGCCTGATCGTCTTGGCTTGGTTTGGACCAATATTGCCGCGAACACCGCCACCAACGGCATAACGCGTTGTGCGAATATTCTGATCCATCGCGGGTAGAAGCATCCCACGCGTACCATCGCCAAACTGCACTGTTCCATTAAGGCGATCAATACGGTAGTGCCGACTCCTTGAACCCGAAGCGTAGAAGCTGTCCACCGCGTGCCAACGCACCCATACACCGTCACCTCGCGGATCGGGATCGATGAACTTCGCCTTCCCGTAGTAATCTTCCAAAATCGCAAGCTCCTCGGCTGAAGGCATCTCCTTCTCTCGAATCCACAGCTCCTCCCCTTCCAGAACAGGTCGGTTCATGAACTGGAAGTACTCATTGGGAGTACCCCGACCGCTGCCTAAAATCTCGAACGTTAAGGTGCGACGGTTCACCGCTTCGACGGTGTTGAACATGACGTGGTTAATCCGCGGAAGCTCCTCGTATCCACCCATCTCCAAGCGGACACGAATCCAGAACAAGTTCTCCCCAAACTTGCGCGTTGGCGCCATCTCGCGGGGACCCAAAAAGTCGATGTAACCCGTTTCGGTGAAAGCCCGAGTTTCGTCGTTTACACCCAGATCCAACCAAGCCCTACCATCCCAGTACTCCCATACAACTTTTTTGTTGCCGTAATACTGCTCCTCCATCTTGCGGTAGTAGCCCGCCAAGAACGCCTCTGTGTCCTTCTCGCGCACAATATCCGCACTCGTTTTCGCTACAACGTTCACAAACATTTGAATGCGTTCGTTGGGGAACGGTCCGTTCATACCAAAGTAAATCGAAGGACTCTCATCGGGGATGGGCTCAAATATCTGTACCCCACCAAGATCTTCCGATAAGACCTGCGTAACATCGGTGTAGCGGAAATCATTATAGGTCAACGCCTTCTCGGGAGAACGGTTGGGCTCCTCGTACTTGATACGCACACTCTTCATATGCGGTGGGCGCAGCGGACGCTCGTCAAACCAAGCCCACTTATCGCCGTCCAACATATACGTACCCGGCACACCGTAGTCACCGCGAACAATGCGCGCCCGCACCCAGTAGCTCTCAATATCTGTAACCGTACTTTTGCTCAAACCCTCGGGAACCGTAAAACTAACCGTTCCGTTACGCGTTAAGCAGTAAGTCGAATCATCGAAATCTAGCCCCTTAAGAGATTCCTCTACCGCTTTGGGGTTGACCAAACCCATACGCTGCCACTGTTTACCGTCATAGTACTCCCACGAAATTTGTAGGTCATTACTAGGGTTCATCCCGTTGACAGATACCGCGTCCGAGAGCTCAAAATCGATACGAACACGAGAACTGGGGTGGCGCAAAAGCTCATCACTGGCTATGTAAAAACACGACTCAACCGTCGGTTCTTTATAAAACGGGTAGAAGTTTTTACTAAGGTCTATCCCCAAATAGTCCTCCCCAGCCGCTAGCACTATCGCATGCTCTGGGCTCACGCCCTCGCCTAAAATCTCAATGCGCGAATACACTCGCTCAACTACCGTCATCGACGAGTTCGCAGGCACATTGACCAAACGACCACGAATCCAGTAACCCTCGATCTCATTGATCTCTACCGGCTCCATGCCATCGACACCCAAAAATGCCACCCAACCCAAAGCCTGATCCTGCGGCGCTATCTCAAGCTCGCGCCAACGATGACCGTTCCAATACTCCCACTCGCAAAGCGACGGAAAGTCAGTATCTGGACTCTCAGGAGTCTCAAAACCCATCAATAATATAGCTTCCTCGCTGAGCGCCTCTAAGTGAGAATCAAGAAGGTAAAAATACCGCTCTATACGCTGACACCCCATGAAAGCCTCAAAGGATTGCCCCGGACGCCCATGGATCGACTCGGTGTTGTTCGCATAAGCATCGTGAAACTGCGAATAACATCGAACTATCGACGTAGGAAGAACCACTAAATCCTTTAATGTTTCAAAAACTATCGGCGACTCTTCACTCTTATAGTCGGTAGCAACACTCGTACCCGCGGGAATAACCTGAAAGTTCTTCGCGCCAGGAACCAACGAAAACGTTAAGTTCACATGCGAAGGCTGCGGCGGCTGCAGCTCAATCCCCATCAAATCTAAAAACGCCAAGTAGTTCTTATCAGTCACGCGGTTGAGACGGAATAACATCAACTCAACCAACCATGCAAAAAGCTCTATAAGCGTAATACCAGGGTCTGAGGCATTGTGATTCGTCCAGTCTGGGCAGTACTTGGGAATCAAACTAACCGCTTCATTGACCAAATCTTCCCACTTGCGATCATCTAGTTTCGGTAACGGTATCATACCTCTCCCTCTTTACGAAGATAAAACGGATACACCATATTGTTCTGCGAATTTGTTGAACGAATCGTATACGAAATCAGCACATTCATCCGATTAGGCTCATCTGAATCCGGCTCAGCACGCACTTCCAACTCACTGATGCGAGGCTCAAAGGCAATCAGCGACTTCTTAACCTCATACTCAATCTTTGCCCCAGTCATCACCGTGTTCGGCTCAAAGAGCAAATCATGGATACCGCAGCCAAAGTCCGGACGGTACAACCGCTCCCCCTTCGCCGTTCCTAGAATTATCATCATGCTTTGGCGAATGTTCGCCTCATCAACACTCGTCTCCAGCGCCCCCGTCGTGTCCACCTTCAAAGGAAACGACAAGCCCTCGCCTAATATACTCAGTGTTTTAGCCATCCCTTACTCCCTAAAATGCATTCTGCCCCTCAATCCAGCGCCCGCACTCCGAGCACTTCACCGATATCATATCGCTCTCCATGTCGACCTCTACCGACTTTTTGTCGCAAAATGGACAAATAAGCCCATCGACATTACCGCTCATCACATCGTCTAAAACATCCTGCCACATCGAAAGTTCATCAAAATCAGCTTCGCTCATAACGCCTCCTAAAAATTCAGCCCCGCTTATCATACCCATTATCCGTATTTTCGCAACTTGCATAACAAATGCAATTGGTTTTAGAAACGCTACACTATGCTTAATGTTTAGCTTTCCTTGCGGGGGGCGACAACGCCCCCCTACGCACAAGCTACCCTCAAAATTCGCCAAAAATCGCATAATTTTATGCGACGTTTTCGCTAAACGCTCAACCGCCGCATAAAATGCGATTTTA
The DNA here is from genome assembly GCA_041656175.1 of Bradymonadales bacterium. Classification (GTDB taxonomy): domain Bacteria; phylum Myxococcota_A; class Bradymonadia; order UBA4248; family UBA4248; genus JBBAEA01. Next base: position 12,140 of record JBBAEA010000023.1, read on the forward strand.
AGCGAATTTATCGGGCGATCTTGTGCTACCCCCCACCACCATCGTTTTTCAAATACCCTTACGCGAATATTCCAACAAAATCGTTTCGTTCTCAATGATAGCGTCGACTTGCCCCTTGCGCACAATTAACAGCCAACGCCTTACACGCTGTTTGAGTCTAGCCGCGTCGCGTTAATCGCTCTTTTGCTTCGCCGCCATTTTTCGCAAAACAAGAGCTTTGGCAAAAAGACGGCAAGCAGCCATAACGCGAGAAGCCAAAGATAACTTTACCTAACAAAAAATATATGCTAAAGTTTTAGCGATTTAAAAATGGAACTTTTTGTTCCACTTTGTTAACGGCGCGTTCGCCCCTAAGCACCCCCAACACCATGGGGAAAGGATAAAAGCATATGAAGTCACTAAAAGGCACTAAAACAGAGGCTAACCTCCAAACCGCATTTGCTGGCGAGAGCATGGCACGAAACAAATACACCTACTACGCAAGCAAAGCGAAGAAGGAAGGTTACGAGCAAATCTCAAAACTCTTCCTCGCCACCGCCGACAACGAAAGAGAGCACGCAAAACTCTGGTTTAAAGCCTTACACGACAACGATATCCCTGCCACAACGGCTAACCTACTCGATGCGGCTGAAGGCGAGCACTACGAGTGGACGGATATGTACAAAAATTTTGCTATCACGGCGAAAGAAGAAGGTTTTGATCAGCTAGCATTCTTGTTTGACGCTGTCGCAAAAATCGAAAAAGTACACGAAGAGCGCTTCCGCAAACTTTTGGCCAATATCGAAGGCGACATCGTTTTTTCACGCGACGAAGAAGTTATGTGGGAGTGCGCAAATTGTGGCCACATCCACGTTGGAAAAAAAGCGCCACAAATGTGCGCCGTGTGTGCACACCCCCAAGCGCACTTCTTTATCCGCGTTGAAAACTACTAATTTCACCCTGTTGTAAAAAGGCGAGGCTTAAAAACCTCGCCTTTTTTTGTTCTGGCAAGCCAAAGCTTTTATGAACCACAAAACACACGAAAACACACGAAAGTTTTTTAGTCTTATAGAACCAGCTTGATTCGATAAAATCTTACTTGCCTTTCGTTCTTTAAATTTTGAACCACGAAAAACACGAAAATTCACGAAAAGTTTTTTTACTCTTACAGAACCGACTTGATTTGTTATAGACTTTCGTGCCTTTCGTGCTTTGAATTTTACATTTTGAACCACGAAAAACACGAAAATACACGAAAAGTTCTTTTTACTCTTACAGAACCGACTTGATTCGATAAAATCTCACTTGCCTTTCGTGCTTTGAATTTTGAATTTTGAACCACGAAAAACACGAAAATTCACGAAAAGTTTTTTTACTCTTACAGAACCGACTTGATTTGTTATAGACTTTCGTGCCTTTCGTGGTAAAAAAAGCTTTCGTGGTAAAAAATAAAGCGATAATAATGCGCTAAGTTCTAGAAAAAAGAACTAAAGAACTAAAGAAGAAGACAAAAACAGCTTTTCTTTGCCATTTTGATGCGGATTCTAGGAAGCAAGGAGCGAAGCGAAGGAGCGACCTCAGGGTCGTGACTGAGCTGAGCGACGTAGCTGACGAAGAAGACGCGCAAAATGGCAAAGAAAATCAGGTGCGGGGAGTGACAGACCAATATGCCCACTGACTTATTTTGTCGAGCGGCACCACACTGCCAGTTTCAGAGTTAACTAGGAAGTTAATCGATTTTGCCCCCTTACCAATGTCGTACTGGTAGCCAATCTTAAAGAGATTTTCGCTCTTATCGGGATTGAGCTCATCGGGTGCTGGAATGAGGTTCCACTTACAAACGCGATCATCTTTACACTTTTGGAAAGCGCTAGAAACGTCGCTTTCGCCGTTAGTGATCAGCCATTGCAGTGCGTTGATAAACTCGTGTTGCTCCAAAACCATGGTAAAAGCAGTACATAGCTGCACAAAGTCGCTGCCCTTACAAGCTCCCGCGCTCCAACGCGCACGTCGCGGAATATTCGGGTTGTTTATGTAATCTTCGGGTAAAATGTTGATGTTTTTGAGAAAACTGAGATTTTCGCCGGCGCGCATCAGGTCGATAGCGATAAGTCCCCTAGGTTCAAGACTCTGGTTGGTCCAGTTAAACCTAAACTTTGCCACTCTACTTTCTTTGCCTTCAACCCACTGGAAATAGGCATTATAAAAGTCGTTCCCGTCGTTACCCTTAAAGTCCTGTGCCACAGTCCAGCCAACGATGCGATCGTCCTCGTGACCCGGGGTGTTGGCAAGTTTTAGGAAATAGAGCAAGAACACGCCGCCCAGCTCGATACCCGAACCAAACTTGTGGGATATGATGGCTCGCACGACGCTTGCCGGTCTATCGATGAGTTCCTTGCTGCGTTCATAGTTTCTGACGGTGTTGTCAAAGACGCGCGCCATATCATTACGCGGAACGACGAAGCCTGTTTCGACGTTTACGATCCAAACGGGTCCAACCGCTACCGATTCATCAAAATAATCGAGATAAACCTCGTAATACGGGTCTGGAACCTGCTCTGTTCCCGCGTCCAGATCAGGATCGAGATGCAGCGCTCGCCAATCGCCACGCGACAAGAAAGACATGTTAAAGCGCTTCTCTAAGTATGCGCGCTCAACCAGTTCCAAAATGCTCGCCCAACGGATCTCGACAGAAGCTGGATCCTTTGTGCCAGCGCGCTCACGCCTCCCCGCTTCTTCGTAGGCCTTGAGTGTTTCCAAGTACTCTACGACATATTCGGGATCGAGCACTTTGTGCTTTTGTACCAGAGCGATGGCCTCACTCTCCATGTTGGCAAAACGATCCCCAACCTGAATAAAAGACTTGAGATCGGCGGCTGTTACCGCATTTTGTACGCGTTTTTTGCTCTTTGATAGTTTTAACGCTAGCGCAGAACCCAACGCAATAATGCCAAACATCACGAAGCTTAAAATCAATATCAAAACTGTGCGATTCTTCATCGTTTCCCTTAGTCAAAACCGCTGCATACTTAGTGCAGCGCTAATCGACTGCGTAGTCTACACGCAAATGCTAGTGTTGTGTAGTCTAGAAGAATTTTGATTTTTGCAGAGCCTCGAGGGGGGAGCGCAAGATCACCCGAAAAAGGCGCCTAGTCTTGCACGTTGCGCGAAAGTCGAGCGTATAGCGAGAATTTTGCGCAACGTTTCGCAAGATTTGGCGCATTTTAAGGGAAGCTTGCGCGCGGGGGGAGACTTCCCCCCGCCCCAAAAATGCAAACTAACTACAACCACTTGTGGAACCACAGCTTTCACATTTGAGGCAGGTTCCGTTTCGCAGCATGGTGAAATTGCCGCACTCGGTGCAAGGGTCGCCTTCGTAGCCCTTAAGTCGGGCGATTTGGCGCGCATCGAATTGGGCAGGGGAGAGCGGGATTTTGTTGCCGTTACTGGCGCTGGGGGCTGCACGCTTGCCGTCAAAGCCGGGGAGGTAGGGAACGCTAAACTGCGAGTCCTCCTCCGTGCTTTGTGGGAGGTTTTCGGGATTGACGTGGGCGAGTGCGGTGTTGCCAAGGTAGGTGATGCCAAGTTCGCGGAAGATGTAGTCGATGATGGAGGTGGCGAATTTAATCGTCGAGTGCCCGTTAACGGGGCCTGATGGCTCAAATCGCGTGAACACGAAGGCGTCGACGTACTCCTCAAGCGGGACGCCGTGTTGCAAGCCCAGCGAAACGGCGATGGCAAAGCAGTTCATAAGGCTGCGGAAGGCTGCGCCCTCCTTGTGCATGTCGATAAAGATTTCGCCTAAGGAACCGTCGGCGTACTCGCCTGTGCGCAAATACACGTTATTGCCACCAAGCGCCGCTTTTTGTGTGTAACCGCTACGTCGACTGGGCAGTTTGTACCTTTTAGTCGTTCGGCGCGCCTCGAAAAGATGCGCCTGTCGACGCGGATTGGTGGCGACGCTTCGTTCGGGGACGGGAGTCGTTTCGCTAGGTAAGTCCTCGAAAACTGCCGTATTGAGCGGCTGTGACAACTTTGAACCATCGCGGTAGAGCGCAATCGACTTAAGCATGACCTTGTAGGCAAGCAGGTGTACATCGAGAACGTCCTGCAAGCTAGATTCGGCTGGAAGATTGATGGTTTTGGAGATGGCGCCCGAAACGAAGGGTTGCACCGCGGCCATCATGTAAACATGCGCATTGGCAGAAATATAGCGAGTTCCAAGAGCGCCACAGCGATTTGCGCAATCAAAAACCGAAAGATGCTCTTTTTTGAGATGCGGCGCGCCCTCCACCGTCATGGTGCCAAGGGCGTAGAGGTTGGCAGCTTGGATTTGCTGGGGGCTAAAGCCAAGTTCTGCAAGGAGGCTAAAGCCTGGGGCTTGCATGCGTTCAACGCTAATCTTGAGTACCGATTCGCAAAACTCGCGACCGATAACGTCGGGAGTTACGGCAAATTGTAGGTCAAAAGCAGACTTGAGTTGCTGCTCGATTTTTTCGATTTCCATGGCTCGCAGCCCCTGCTTCATCAGCGTCGCGCGATTGACAAAGGGTGCCTCGGCAATGCTGGCGCGACCAACGACGTATTCGCAGATTTCCTTAACCTCGTTTTCGCTGTAACCAAGCGCTTTGAGTGCCGAGGGGATCGCGGTGTTGATCATTCTAAAGTATCCGCCTTCAGTGAGTTTTTTGAACTTCACAAGCGCGAAATCTGGCTCCACGCCCGTCGTATCGCAGTCCATCAACAAACCGATGGTTCCCGTGGGCGCAATCGCGCTGACCTGAGCATTGCGGAAGCCGTGATTGCTCCCGAGTTTTAGCGCGCTATCCCATGCGTTTTGGGCGGCTACGAGTATACTGCGATCAAAGCTCGATTCGGGCGGCAAATACGGCGCAACGCTTAGCTCTTCATAGCTTTCGCGGGGGGCAAAATGCGCCGCCCTGCGGTGATTGCGGATAACGCGAAGCATGTCGTTCGCGTTCTCGGCGTAGCCCGCAAACGCTCCCAGTTCTTGGGCAATACGCGCGCTGGCTTCGTAGGCAACGCCCGAGCTTAACGAGGAAATCGCCGCCGCCAACGCCCGCGCTTCATCGGAATCGTAGGCTAGGCCTTTTCGCATAATGAGCGAGCCCAAGTTCGCAAAACCTAGACCGAGCGGGCGGAATAAGTAGCTTTGCTCTGCGATGCGCGCGCTCGGGTACTGTGCCATGTAAACCGTGATTTCGAGCGCAAGTGTTAAAAGTTTCACCGCTGCAACGTATTCATCGACTTTAAAACTACCATCGGCGTTGAGGAATTTTACCAAGTTGATCGACGCCAAATTGCACGCGGAATCGTCCAAAAACATAAACTCCGAACACGGATTACTCGCCCGAATTTCGCCAGACTTTGGACAACAGTGCCAGTCGTTGATCGTATCGTGGAATTGTAAGCCCGGATCCGCGCAGGCCCACGCGTTATAGGCTATATCGTTCCAGAGTTCGCGAGCCGAAACGCGTTTGCACACTGTTCCGTCAGTGCGACGAAGCAGCTCCCATTCTTCATCGTTTTCTACGGCTTTCATGAATTTTGCACTAAGCCTGACCGAATTGTTCGCATTTTGTCCGCTTACCGATTGATATGCGTTGCCCTCAAAGCCTGCGTCCATAAGCTCGAAATCGCGCTGCTCGATCTGGTAGCGCGCCGCTTGAACTTGCCTAAAAACCAGTGCCTGTGGCACGCCATCACTTAGCGCTGCTTTAATCGCGCGCCCAAGATCCGCGTTGTGCTTTACGTCGCAGCGTTTTTGTAGATCAGGCTCCACGGTAGCCTGCGAAATAGCGCTACGAATATTTTCTAGATGCTTTCGCGTTAAAATCGAACCAGATACTAAAGATGCAACCTTTTCCTCTTCGCGGCGCTTCCAATTCACGAACTCGCCGATATCGGGGTGATCAGCATCAAGCGCCACCATCTTTGCAGCGCGACGAGTGGTTCCCCCAGATTTAATTGCGCCCGCCGCTGCATCGCCAATTTGCAAAAAGCTCATAAGCCCCGAAGATTTGCCCCCACCCGACAAGCTCTCGCCCTTAGCGCGTAATTGCGAGAAGTTGCTCCCCGTGCCTGAGCCAAACTTAAAGAGCCGCGCTTCACGCGCCCACAAATCCATAATGCCGTTGGGGCCGATGAGATCGTCTTCTACAGACTGAATAAAGCAAGCATGCGCTTGTGGGTGCTTGTAAGAATCCTCACTAAGCTCGCATTCGCCGTTCTCGGGGTTGACGCGATAGTGCCCCGCATGCATTGCGCTGATGCCGTAGGCCCAGTGCAGACCCGTGTTGAACCACTGCGGCGAATTTGGCGCGGCAAGTTGGTGGCAGAGTAGATAGCAGCACTCATCGTAGAAGACGCGCGCGTCTTCTTCGCTGTCAAAGTAGCCGCTCCTTACACCCCAATACGCCCAGCAGCCCGCAATGCGGTGAAAAACATCGCGCGCGTCTTTTTCGCGCCCGTAGCGATCGCCTTCGGGTAAATCGGCGAGCGCCTCTTCATCGGCGCAGCTGCGCCATAGCCACTCGGGAACGCCGTCTTCGGCTATTTTTCGCAAACGCGCAGGAACCATGGTTTTACGTAAGTACTTCTGTGCCAAAATGTCACTAGCGATCTGCGACCAATCACTAGGTACCATCAAAGTAATGAGCTGGGAGCTAGCGCTTCCATCGAGGTTGCGAAGCATGCTGCTTCTGCTCTCAAAACTTACGCCTTCCCATGCGTTAGCCAAGCCTTTGGTAAAAACACGTTCACACTTCATAGAATAAACCCTACGCAAACACTCATAAAATGAAGATTCGCCAACTATTGTTCGGTTAAACAAGCGAATTGCCGACAATTGTGCGAATGCCGTTATCGCCTCCGCTGGCTGCATCTTGCCTATTTCAGAGCGCAGTGGCAAGGCTTTTTAAGAAACCAAAATGCATGTTCCGCCCTCATTAAAGACACAGTTATGGCAAAAAGAGCTAATTTCGTTAACTGTAAAGGATGGTTTGCATTATAATGCTCACCGCTTAGAGCAAGGCATGTATTTTATTCTATGAAACTTAAGGTCTTTGCGCAAATCAAGAAAGTAAAATAAACCTCGCAAAACGTCGTACTTACCAACTAAAGTGAGGTATCTATAACGCAGCAAAAGCTAAAGCATAAATAAGGTCAAAAGAAAGAATAGAAAAAAGGCATTTCGAAAGATAAAAAAGTATAAAGGAACTGCTTTATCAGTGCCACAGCCATCCAAGGCTGTGGCTCTTTCGCGCTGTGTTATGACGATTAATATCCTGCTACTTTTTGCATTTTATTCACAAACAAGTTCTCGCTCGTTAAACTCAATATCATAATCGTTTTTAGGAAGCTGAATTAGCATTATTGGCTCAGATAGTGCCTCTCCTTCATCTTGACCAGCACAATGAGTGATATGAACCTCAACTTTAGAATCAATGCAAATATCATCAATTTGAAGTGAATAGGCTATTGTCGGTTGCTCGCCACCCGAAAGATAAAGAACAAAATCCTTCGCGAAATCAACCGAGTTAATGACGGTATCGTCCAATCCTAGCGCGGTCAATGGTGCAAGATCGTCTTTGGATGATAAGAGTTTATAATAAGGGCTTGGTTTAGAGTTTACACTGTAATTGTCTGCTTTTAGGAGAACTTTATATTCGACAGATTCCTTGCAGGAAATCTGAGCAGAGTCATTAACTAAAGCACGCAACGCAACGATATCAAGAATGTCACGATTTTTATTGATGAATGACTGCCAATCGCAAGCATCTATTTTTATATTTAAAGAACCATATAGTGCGCCATAATAATCTTGTGCCCTTTCCGCACTGACGAGATTAGGGTTTAGCTCTATGAACTTATCAAGCCCGATTTTACGAGCTTCTAAAATGTCTAATTTTAGTTGTTCCAGACGCTTGTTGTTAATAGCTTCCGCTTCTGCCAAAGAAACAACTTTGCCATTACATGAAGTAATAGTGTTGCTTTCATGACTAAAAAAACAGAACTCGGATTCGTCCCTATCTGGAATCACAATTTTCGGCTCGACAGCAAGCAATAACGTCTTGTTATCGCACCCAAGCTTTAATGCGTTATCAATTCTTGGATCGATCTGCAATACACCTAAAGCAGCCTGAACCTGTTCAGAGCTTGCGGCTTCTCCATTCGTAAATTTCCCTTTGCACACTTTTTTAGCATAATCATTGAGATAGCATCTTACACTTAGTGAACCTTCGCCCGCTGGTATGACTATTTCCCGCAAAGTCCATGCAATCTCTGAATACCCAACAAGTTTTGAACTTTCCCTATCATTTGTTTGATTTGACGAGCCTCCAGAGTTGACACATGCGCTCAAAGTAGCTACGCAGAAGATAAAAGCAAATGTTTTCCTCATGTCCATTTCTCCTTATTTGAATACACTTACAGCCATATTTAATGTAGCACTCTGGTCATAGTTAGCAACACGCTCATGGTTTGAGTCAGAATCTGAAGGTACTAGTCGTTGATAGTTATTTAAATACGAGCTTGCTGGGCACCCTTCATCGCCGATATATACACCAACACCTTGACCATTCCTATTATATACATAACCAGCACTTTGTGTCACATAAGTAGCATTCATTGCGCTTGCAATTGATTCAGGTTCAGATGGATGAAATAATTCTATCCCAATTAATTTACTGTGCTCACTTAATTTATCTATTTCAGATTTATTAACATTGACAATTAACGAATCATAACCATTTATGAATTCTTGCTGAGTTCTATCATCAATTTTTACCTCAAGGGTTTCTATCTCATCAATAATCTTTTCACGCAAATCACGATTAGCTTTGATTGATGCTTCTCTTTCGTTTAAGATATTATCATTAAGCCAGAGCTTGTCTTGCTCACCCATTAACTTTCTATTTAAAAATGCAATTTCTTCATCTTTGCCATTATTAATTACTTACAAATGGACTGTTTTTCTGTAGACATCAATAGTCTCATCAAATACTAAGGCAACAGGAATTGTATTCTCCCATAGACTCTCATCATCAAAGTAACGAATAATCTCTTCTGAAAACTGAACCCTTTTACTAAGAGACTGATTATTCTGAATAATATTATCCTCCTCCTTAGGATAGTTATCATCTCCACAACCTGAAAAAAGTATAAATGCCACCGACGCAAACATCAATAATTGAATGTCTGCTATTTTTCTCATAACACGCCCTCCTTACACCTAGAGCCACAAACAACCAAACTCATTGTGGCGCTGCGCCTCTCTACAGTCAACTCAAATCTAAGACAAGTTACGATCACAGCCATAATTTTTCTTTAGGCATATTATCTCTTAATGGTGAAACAAAAAGGCAGTTTGTTCTAGAAAGCATAAAAGAATACTTTCTTTGGTTCCACAGCTATCCAAGGCTATGAAACCCTCGAGCACGGCCTTGAGCACATCCACAATTTCCGTCGGGAACGAAAATCGAACGCCCATAGACGCCTCGTAAGGCTGCGTCCTATGTGCAACGCTCGCTAATCGTCACCTTTCGTGACGCATTTGTGTGGAAGAGGGTACGAGGGGGAGGGAGAGTTTTTCTTTTGCAACAAGAAAAATACCACACCCCGTACAAAGCTCTCATATTTCTACTTTGGCGCAGCTCGTGCTTAGGCAGCCACCACTAGCTTGTCGAAGAAGCTAGCGTCCTTTTTACAAATCGGACAAATATAGCCATCGGGCAGCTCATCAGCTTCCAACTCAAAACCACAAACGCGGCAGTGGAAAATCGTCTTCGTTTTGACGCTGGCTGGCTCTGGCTCGATCTTGTCGAATGCCTCAACCCCGTGTTTACAAATCGGACAAATATAGCCCTCGGGCAACTCGTCGGCTTCCAACTCAAAACCACAAATGCGGCAGTGGAACACCGTTTTTCGGCGAACTTGCGCGCGCGGTTTTGGCTTTACGTGGCTTTGATAGTAGCTGTAAGTCAAAGTCTCCTTCTCGCCCAAAACCTCGGCGCTTAGCACATCGGCCAAAAAGAGCGTGTGCGTGCCCAAATCGGTAGTACTCGAAATCTTACAACAAAGGCTCGCGTTTACATGCTTCAGCAACCTAATACACTCGCCCCATCGCTCGCAGCGCACTGGCGGTTCCTCGAACTTATCGACATCGCGCCCCGATTGGTAACCGAAGTGTTTTATAAGCTCGAAGGGCGTGTCTTCCGTTAGAACGCTAAGGGTGAAACGCCCCGATTCCACGATCATGTCGTGGGTTAAATTCGATTTGCTCACGGCTACGACGAGGCGCAACGGTTCCTCGGTTACCTGCATCACCGTGTTTATGATGCAGCCATTATCTCGATCTTTCGAACGAGATGCCAAAATATAGAGCCCGTAACCAATTTTAAACAGCGCTTTCATGTCCATGTCGAATTTCCCTCGTTTAAGCCAAAGACAACAGGCGCATCATTATATATAGGCGTGTTTAGAATTCAAGAGTTCCAAAAGCTGTCTTAAGGCCTATCTGGCAAAGTGCCCCGTAGAGCTGTGTGCCATCCATTGGCACACGCTCCAGAGACTGTTTTGTTGCCGAATTTTATGAGACAGCACACGCGTTGGGAGCCGCACGCCCCCAAAAAAGTAAACTAGCCCTTCAGCGCATCCACCTTATCGGTGCGCTCCCAAGTAAATAGGCCGTTCTCGGGCTTGCGTCCAAAGTGCCCGTACGCCGCCGTCGGCAAGTAGATCGGGCGAAGTAGCTCCAAGCTCTTGATAATTTCGGCTGGTTTTAGCCCGAAATTCGCAATCACGCGGCGCTCAATTTCGGCCTCATCGATAGTAGCGGTGCCGAAAGTATCGACAAGCACACTAACGGGCTGCGCGATACCAATAGCGTAGGCAAGTTGCACTTCACAGCGTTTGGCCAAACCAGCAGCAACGATGTTTTTGGCAATATAGCGCGCCATGTACGTCGCTGAGCGATCAACCTTCGAGGGATCCTTGCCACTAAAAGCGCCACCGCCATGTCGCCCCATCCCGCCGTAAGTGTCGACAATCAGCTTGCGTCCAGTAAGACCGCTATCGCCTTGCGGTCCGCCAATCACAAAGCGCCCCGTGGGGTTGATGTGGTACTTGGTCTCCTTGCTGAGCAACGACGTCGGCAGCGTCGGCTTAATGACAAGCTCCATCACGGCCTCGCGCAGCGTTTTCTCGCTCACCTCGGAGCTGTGCTGCGTCGAAATAACCACGGCATCAATATGTTTGGGCGCACCATCGACGTATGCCATCGTAATCTGGCTCTTTCCATCGGGACGCAAAAAATCGACTTTTTCGCTCTTGCGCACTTCGGCCAATCGCCGCGACAAAGCGTGTGCATGCATAATCGGCGCAGGCATTAGCTCTGGCGTCTCATCGCATGCGTAACCAAACATCATGCCTTGGTCGCCCGCACCCTGCTCCGTTACCACACCGCGCGACGGATCCACGCCCTGCGCAATGTCGGGGCTCTGCGATTCCACCGCAACAAGCACGCCGCAGGTCTCATAATCAAAGCCCTTGAGCGAACTATTGTAACCGATTTCCTTAATCGTTCGCCGCGCTATTTCCGGTATGTTTACCCACGAGCTCGTCGTTACCTCGCCGGCCACAATCACCACGCCCGTCTTGAGCAAGGTCTCACACGCAACGTGGCAGTCCACGTCCTTCGATATTATTTCATCTAAAATCGCGTCGCTTATTTGGTCCGCTATCTTATCGGGGTGTCCCTCTGTTACCGATTCACTGGTAAACAAATAGTTCCTTTTGTTCATTCAGCATCCCTCTCTCAATGCAAATACTCCAACGATTTTGCGTAGCTTGCAAAATCCTAATACTACTAGCGAGCAGCCTACGCTTTGTCAATCATTGAATGTGTACTTCTGCTTTGGTGGTGGGGGGCATTAACTGCCCCCCTACGCGCGGGCTTCCTCGGCCCTAGTCCTATTCGCGCAATATTTTATGCGGTGTATGCGCTCAAGTCGCGCATCCACCGCATAAAATGCGCTCATTGGCCTATTGCCTCGGCGATCCCGCGCTACCCCCCCCAAGTGCAGCAAGAATCTTCTTCTTGCCAAGTTCGATACGCATTCTGTGAAGCAACGTCTGCGACAAAGCGGCGAGCTCTGGAGGCGCGAAAAACGCTCTACTCATCATTACATCTTGTCGCTGTCTTGGGGCCAAGGTAAAGATTGTCATAATAAACATTTGCCTTAGCTTGGCTATGCTCTTGCTTATGCCCATCGTAGCGCGCTTCAAATAAGACTCGAATATTATTCTTTTCGCTGGGTACGTAGCTCCAATTGTTCATGAAATCCTTGCGCGGATTCATAGAAAACTTCGTCCATTTTCCAACCACAGGGTGTTCTCGCCGCGTGCGCTCGACAAACAAATATTGCGCGTTACTAATGGTTAACGGCGGGCTTTGCTCACCCGAAACAATATAGCGTAGCTGTGCTTGTCCGCGGTTTGGGCCAAGATTGTGACTAAGATCAATGAGCACCACTTGAAGGTACTGCTTCCAGTCGCCCTTTATCCAATCTTGAACGTAGTAATAGCCCTCTAAACATTCGGGGATATCGTCTTTTAACTCGACTTCCTGCACACCGCCCCATACAACGGTTTGGCGCGCATCCACAGAGAGCACAGGTAATAATAACGAGGCTTCTCCCTCGTATGCATGCGCTTGACTGTGTACAAAAGCGCTCCAGCCCTTGGACCAGCTTAGCCAAGTCCAAGGCTCAAGCCCTTGCTCAAAACCAGAATTCACAAAGAGGTTCTCTTCTTCTACTATTTGAGCGCGTCGTTCATAGGGTGTTTTGGGATCGTTTAAAATGGTGAGCGCCATGTCCTTCATAAGTTGCTCATGGGGGATCACTGCTTTTTTTGAGTTCACAGCCTCGTTAGCTGGCGCTACTTTGGGCAGCGTCGCCGCTGGCTTAGGCGTTTGCGAAACGGCGTTTGTGCTATTTTTGGCACTAAAATACATCGTTGCCATGACAATGAGGGCTAAAAAACTCAATATCGACAAAAAGCGAACAACGGGGGAGGCGAAGAATTTATCCATAGGTTTGACCTCATATATCATCTTAATGAAGCAATGACTTCATTATAATAAGGAATTCACCGCAGTTGCGGCTAGGTGCAGGCGCTCCTTTTTAAGGAGACGCGTTTGTTTGTAGCGATGCCTTACTTGGGGGGTAGCGCGGGATCGCCGAGGAAATAGGGCAATGAGCGCATTTTATGCGGTGGAAGCGCGGCTTGAGCGCATACACCGCATAAAATATTGCGCGAATTGGCCTAGAGCCGAGGAAGCCCGCGCGTAGGGGGGCTTTGAGCCCCCCACAAAAAAACTATCCATCCTCGGCGGCCCAAGCGTCGAGACTTGGGAAATCGCTGGTGAAGGATTCCTGGAGTATGGGCCAGCGAAGGCCGGATTTGGGGTCAAGGTCGTATGAGAGCAGCTTGAAGCTGCTGGCGAGTCGGTTGCGTTTCCATTGCGAGCTGCAGAGCATGCGGATAAATTTTTGCAGGTATGCGACGTATTGGCGTTTGTCGGTGCAGTACTCGGCGAGTCTGGGCCAGCAAAGGGTGCACACTTCGTATGGCGCGAGTTTTTGTACGATGAGTGCTTCGATAAAGGCGTCGAGTAGGGGGTATGGCATGAGGTCGCTTTCATCGTTTTGTTGGGCGGCGAGTGGGCGGAGTTCGGCGCTTGGGGGGCGTGAAAGTACGATTTGGAGGCTAGGGAGGTGGTGGAAAACCATGGCCCAGTGCAGCCAACGGGTGATGAGTGTTTTGGGAAGGTTGCCAATGAGGCTGAGCCCGCCGCTGGAGTCGCCGTCCATGGTGGTGTAGCCAACGGCGGCTTCGCTGAGGTTGCTATTGGTGAGGAGAAGGGCGTCGTGGGCGTTTGCAACGCTCCATGCAATGGTAGAGCGCATGCGCGCTTGCAGGTTTTGGAGCGCTAAGTCGTGGCTAGGCTCGCTCCAGTCAAGATGGATGCCTGTGCCTTGGGCGACTGCCATTTTGCTCTGTGTGCACAATGCGTCGATAGGTATTTCGATGAATTGGGCGCCTAGTTCGGCAGCTAGGGTAGAGGCCGCGCGGTAGCTTTCGGGCGATGAATTTTCGCTAGGCATATACAGGCAAATTAAGAATTTATGCATAGCGTCTTTGAGCTCTGCCGCAGATAATTCAGGGTTTTCTAATGCCATCATACGTGCAACGAGTACAGCGGCCATCGAGGAGTCGCGTCCTCCGCTCAGCGGGATGCAGATTTTTTTGATGCGCGCGCGGCGCAAATAATCGCGCAAAGCGAGACATATTGCCAGTTCTAGCTCTGCAAACTCGTGGTCGGCTTCTCGGTGCGGAAAGGAATGAGTGGCGGCGAGGGCGGCAAGCGAGGGGTCAAGGCAGTTGTGGATTCCGTCATCACTGAAACTCACAATGGCGTCTTTTTTAAAGCAAAAGCGTGCACCCTGCGAGAGAATTTTGCCGTTTTCTATCATGACCGCTGCGCCATCATAAACAGTGACTCCATCGTCGGAGCCGTGCATAGCAGCGCGTAAAAGGCTTATTTGATGATTTTTCGAAAATTCGAGCATCTGCCTTAAGGAGCGTTGATAATTCGACATATAATAGGGCTTAGCACAGATTTGCACCAAAATATCGCCCTTTTTTACATGTTTGTACTGCTCAAGATTTCCAACAAGCACCATTAAATTGGGCTTTTCGGCGACGGGGTATTGAATCATGCCGCATGGCACCTCATCGACATTACATATCAGCGAGTGCGGCCAACGAGCGAAGTATCGCTCTTCTTCGAGATACTGGAGAGGGTAGCGTTTAGGGATATAGGCGCAGATTTTTCCGCCGTGCAATACGGCGGCGACGTTGTACGCTTTATCTTTAAATAGTATGGGCAACCCCGCAATGATGGTGAGCTTCTCTGAGTATGCAACGATGTCGTTGAGTATTTCTCGGGCATGGGCAAAGGTACGCGGGCGCAAGAACCTGTCTTTGAGGTTCACCCCACAAAGCGCAAATTCTGGTAGGACAAGTATTTCTGCCTCTGCCGCAATGGCCTCCTCAACACTTTGGATGACCAAAGAACGAATGCTATCCCAGTCGCCAAGACTTAGGTTTAATGAAGATACTGCATATTTGGCGCCCATCGTTCCTCCTTTATGCTACGTTTAAGTCTTTTTGACGTACAAAACACAAACAAACGTTTAAATCAAGCGCTCTCTCACCCCTCGCCCCTACTAGCAAATGATTTAAAGCACAAGAACGACTTATATGTAAGGGGGGCAAAAATAGCTTCTTGAGTTGACCGCGTTATTCGCACTCAACGGGGATAAAAACGCAAAAAGCCTCCTCACCTTTGGGGCAAGAAGGCTCATTTTGCAGTGTCTTATTAAGCGCTGCAAACGATTAAGATCTAGCGCGATTAATCGGTGATAACTTTGAACTTTCCACCAGCATTTCGCGGGTCAACACAGAATTTCTTCTTGCTAGTGGGCTCTTGATGGCAAACGCGCTGTGTTTGTCCATGCTTAAAGACGTGGTCTGTTTCGGTGTTTCGGCAATCGCTGTCCGTTTCGCAGCTTGGGAAGCATACTTTTGTGACTAACGTCGCCTCTTCTTCCAGCACCTTGACGTTGAGATCCATCTCGACAAGCAGTTCGCTATCTTTTGGACAAGATACGAACTCGTCATATCTTTCGGCATCACCGATAGCACCCAAGTGACAAATGGAGTTTTGGGCATGTTCTGTAACCGGAACACATTTTGCGAGCATATTGCTGCACATGCCATTGGTAAAGTATATGACTGGTTCAATGCCAAAAGCATTGGTTGAGCGTAAGCAAACGCGTTTTGCCCCTTGATGCTCTTCGGGCACATTATCGCAACCAAAGATTTTAGCTTGCTCTGGGCGCTGATAACCAGCCGTAGAGCAATCTTCACCGTAGCAGAAACAGGGAGAGCCTATTGTTTGCGGTGAGTTTTTTGCTTTTTCCGTTTTAAAGAACGGGTCAACCGTCTTTTTGCAAATCAAGTAATCAACGATCTCGTCACGCGTTGTAAGCGAGTAGTTAATGCTCCCATCTGCATTATCTTGTTCACAGCCCTGAATCTTGTCATCATCCTTAGCGTCATCATTGTCACAGGCCGAAAACATAAACAAGGCACTAATGAGTGCACAATACGAAAACCATTTTTTCATTTTTCTCCCTTCCATACATTAACGTCAAAAATCCCCCGAGCAGTGTAAACGCAAGAAGCCCAAAAAGATTCAAATAAATTTATTTTTTGAGAGCTTTGCACGGGGGGAAACCCTTTTCTTTGTGCCAAAGAAAAGGGTTTCCCCCCGTACCCCCCTTCCCCAAAGAAAGCACTCTTTAAGCGCTTTTCGAATAAAATGTCATTCTATCTTCGCTTTGCCTTATTTTGTTAGCATTTTTAGCTTATATTTCTCTACTAAATGTCTCATTTTGTGTAAAACTGTATCGGATTTGTAAAATTTAATTCACAATTTCTAGCCGCGCAAAGGTCTCTATTTTAGCTTTTATCGCAGCAAAAAAAAAGCGGCGAAGCCGTTATGGGCAACGCCGCAGTGGTTCTTTAAATCAGAACAGCCTAGTTCACAATAACAATATCAGACTCGCAATTTTCGACTAAGATGCGATCGGTATTGTTGTTTTTGTTGCACTCGACGGTGCTGGCAAGCCCGTGTTCATCTTCGTTCACAACGACTAATACCTCTTTATTTTTGAGTGCAGCGAGTTCTTCCTCACTAACTTCGCAACCAACTATAGGGCAATCGCCGATATTGACGTGTGTTTTCGTGTAGGATGTACAGATTTTTTTGCCCTTATTTTCGGGCTTTGTATCGTCGTAGTAATAGAAGGTAGCGGGCAGGTTTTTGGCTACAGGCTTGGTGCCGCGGTTGCATAGTTTAGCGCTAATCACAGTGCGTCCGGTATCTGTTTTTCCGCAAATCGAATCGGGTATGAAGCGCCCCGTGATGTCGGGGGCGGTTCCTGCGCCATACTTTCCTTGTTTATTAAGTCGATAGTTGTTGTACACGGGGCGCTTAAACGTGGTTCCCTCGATAAACTTATCATCGACCTTCCTGAGCCAGTTATTGAGCCACTGCTGGTGGCTGGGCACTTTTCCGTCATCTTCTATATTAATGATGTTGTAGGCATGCTGATTCCAGAGCGGACGAGATGAAACCCAACGATCAAGGCGATCCTTATAAATCATGAGATCACCGACACCAATATCCGTCGTCTTACGCGATGCCCTGCAAACCTTATAATCCCCAGTCTTCCAGCCATCTGGACGCGTACCACGCGGCTTCATCATAGTACGCGTCTCCGCATTCGTGGGATTATGCATCATACCGACTTGTGGATGAATAGGTGCCGTACACACATATTGTTGAATAAATTCCTTTGTCCCAGGTTTGTACTGCGTATTACAATCCGCATCTGTACTACATGTACACAAACCCACATCTTTCTTACAATTAACCCCCTTAGGGCAGTCTTCATCGTCTATACAGCGAATTCCCTCATGAATAGGATCCACGCCGTCGGGAACCCTCTCTTCATCATTGGTGTCATGAAAACAAGTCATCGGTATGTCCGAACCCATCAAAATCTCGGCGCTCCCGTCTCCATCGATATCGGCAACAACGGGTCCTTCGATAGAAGTCGTGGATGAGCGTTTGGTGCTAAAGAGAACCTTGCCCGTATTACCCTCATAAACGCGGGTAAAACACTCATCTGCGTAAACTGCTTCCGCTTGGCCGTCACCATCAAAATCAAAAAGCGACGAGCCCGTCGCACCCGACGAAACATCCTGCGACCAGCGCTCCCATAAAACATACTTATCAGCACATTTACCCGCCACATACCCCTTACACTTCGGGTCGTACACACCAAACAGTCCGCTGGATGCTATACCAATCTCGGGCAGACCGTCATTGTTGAAATCACCGATAGTCACAGGTCCTCCTAAGGTAAATCCGCGCACATCCATAAGATGCTGCACGCTATATACCCCTGCAGTTTCGACCAGCGCATAGAGCACCATCTTCCCCCCTCCAGCAAGAACAAGCTCAGGCTTACCATCGAGCTTCGTATAATCAAAATCCTTTGCCGAAGCCCCAGGCGTACCGAAATCGGCGTAAGCCGTTTGGGCAGCAACGCTCGGAAATTGAACTAAATTATCCCACTTCTTCTCCTTGGCATTCCAGCTCCGTACCTGATGATGGTTGAGCAGATGTACCGCCCCTTTTTGGGTCTCGGCATCAAACTCTCCCGTCAAATTGCCGATAGAATAGGTGTGATAAGAATGATACTCCCCTGCGACAATCGTCGCACCCGTTTGACCGTTGATCACACTCCCGCCGCCGATAACCTCAGGCTTACCATCTCCATCGAGATCAAAAACCATAGGAACTCCGAATGTTTTCAATTCCGAAGTCCACATCTTTTCGTGTTTCTGCGACGTCGCATTCCATTTGTAGGCAACAGCTCTAAGAGTGTTATCTACGGCAATAAATTCCTACAAACCATCACCATCCAAATCCCCAGCCGCAGGGTAGTGGGGAAAATTTCCAAGTCAAGTGCCACATACTTTGAAAACCTCCTCAGGTGTCTTCCACCCCAAGCATTTTCTGGGCCTGTTGTTGATTCTTTTTACTATTTCATCTAATTCTTTGCTGCTGAGATTTCTAAAATCAAAGCCTTTGGGAAAGTCCCAGCGTATGAGACCATTTAGGTTTTCATTACTTCCTCTTTGCCAA
>JBBAEA010000024.1:0-30736 GCA_041656175.1 Bradymonadales bacterium
ATGTATTGGACTTGCTTGCTATTGAGGAAAGCCTCAATAAGGGTCCAGTTTTTGGGAACATCAAAGTTATTGCGATTCATCCGCGCAAAACCAACAAATTCTTTGTTGTTTTTATTAACGTAGCTAATATCGACATCGCGCCCCGACTGGTGAGAAAGATGCGGTTTTAAGTAGCCACCGTTTTTCTTGGACAAGTCACCCACAGCAAAACGCGGTCCTTTAGGGTACTTCTTATGATAATGCTTCATCGCATCCATGATGTTTCCAACGCTTAGCGCAGTGCCGTAAGCACGCTCTGGGTGCCTAACGATGTAGCCTGGACCACTCGCGAGTTTAACACCACCAGAGAGTGAGCCGCGATTGGCAAGCCCACGCGAAACGCCAGTTTGCTCAAAACGCTTAACGCGTAAAACGATTTTTTGTCCTACTCGTAGTTTGTCGGGATTCTTTCGTAGATTGCGGTTGTTCTTTTTGAGCTCATCAATAGAAACTCCAGTTTTCCTCGCAATTTTAGAGAGGCTATCGCCCCTTACTACGGTGTATTCAATGTTTTGTACAATGACATCGGACTTGGCTGGCGCCGAGTTCTTGTAAGCAGTGGCTTTACTTTTGGGCACCCTAATTTTAAGTCTTTGGCCTTTGCGGATTTGGTGTTCGTTGGCTAAATTATTCCAGCGCACAATATCAGATACTTTCGTATCGTATTGCTTGGCAATCTTCGAGAGACTATCGCCATTTCGTACCTCGTAAACGATGGTCTGTTTTGCGCTACTTCTATTAGGTGTTTTTGCCCAAGCACTGGGTATCCAGAACAAGCTAATCAGTACGACAAAACAAAGTGCGCGAGTACAATATCCTTGAGTACAATATCCTTTCATCATTATGCTCGTGTCAGTTTTACGAATTCTCAAATGTCTGCGCGCTTGAACTCAATCAACGCCAGCTACGCACCCATAAATAGCATAGAGTTTCATGCCTGGCAAATAAAGCTCTTAAAATCTGTACTTTTTCCGTAAATCAGCATAGAATATGAACTTTGCACAAACAGAGTTGACTTAAATTGTGCAAAACTAAAAATTCTTGAAGAAAGTTTATTCTTTAGCTCACTAGGAAAACTCTAATGCATGCAAAAACAAGCTAGCGCAAACGAAACTGCCAACGCTATAAAATCACACGGCAATCCCCGATCAGCTTAGGAAATTAGGAGCCCTCATGTTACCCATTTTTGGCGCGCTTGCGTGGAAAAACGATATTAGCCCTTCACCAGTTCTGCACAGATTGGCGAGCGAAGCTGAGGCATTGTGCCAATACGACGAAACACTCTGCGACACGGTGCGGCTAAGTTTTGAGGCTTTTCAGCTAGCCGAAAAAAACCACGGAACGCTTACGAATTGGGAGCTAAAAAACGTCGATACGCTTATTTTTAGCTTTCGCGTACTCTGCGCCATACTCGATAAACTCAGGAGCCAAAGTTTTATCTGTCTGCACAAAACAAGCGATAACTCAAGCTTGTCGCCATGGCTAGATATCGACACGCGCGACGCCCGCCAACGTCAAACTAGCGAGGAGAACGAAATCGCAGAGTCACCATTTGATGGCTACAAAATCGAGGAAGCTTTAGAGAGCTTGCGCCAACTGCATTTCGTAATGTCTTATGAGGTCCCCGATATCAACACTATTGATGAACACGACGTCGAAGGGCTTGAGCGCGTTTTAAAAGACAGAATGTACAGTTCGCGCAAAAAAACGATCCATTCCAAAGTCTTCCCCATACTTTGTGAAGTCTTTAGCCGCGGTGAAGGAAGCTATCTCGACAAGGACGAATGCCAGCACTACGCCTATTATTTGCCAAAAGTTTTGCAAAGTGAGCTGAACTTCACCGCCGCTTTACACTGGCGCCTAGGAAAGAATGCAAGCGACAACGCGTCGGCAATAAACATCGATTTTGAAACTAGCCTTGGCTACAAACTGAATGAAAGCCAAAATACCGCTCTCAAGATCGCGCTACAGCAGCCCTTTACCATCATTACGGGCTACGCACACAGCGGGAAAACTGCGCTTATTGCCCCGCTCGTTTTGGCCCTAAAAGAACAAGGGCTTGCAGCTGAAGAGATCGCTGTTACAAGCACTAGCCAGCAAAGTCTAGAGAAGATAAACATTATTTTCTCTGAGCATCGAAAAAAGCCAGCCAATAGCGTTTTAAACAAAATTACCCCACAAAGCATAAGCCAAATCTTAAGCCAATACCAAATACGCGCGAGACGGAGCGCGGAGCTCGCCCTTGCATACAAGTGTATTATCATTGATGACGCCCAGCTACTGTACCAAGATCTTTGCTCAAAGCTGCTCCACGCCAGCGACAAAGAATGCCGCTTCATTTTGCTAGTCGACCCCAACGCACTTAGCCAATGGGAGGCAACGGCTTACTTACGAAATCTTATTTATGGTCTAAGTCAATGCAAAGGCGCCGTATTCAATCATCGAAACAACGATTCCACCACCATAGAACTAGTCGATGAGCAAAACTTTGCTGGACAAAACGAGGAATTACGCGACTTTACTATACGTTTACGCACAATGCGCAGTTCTACAGAACATAGCGCTACCGCCAAGTTACTCGACGACTTCAATATTCGCCAATGCAGCGTTGAATCACTCGCCAGCAGCCCTTGGGAAGAACTCACCGGCCTTAAACATTGCACAGAATCAAGCGATGAAGCTCTTCACTCGCTGCTCAAGCAAATGCTGCGCTCTAACGCTAAATCGCTTCGCCAACACGGCGTTACTAGCCACGCAGCGCTAAAGTTAGCCATACAAAACTTCCAAAAATATGCGATCGTTTGCGCTAACCCCTACGAGCTCAGCACTATCAACGACATCGCCATGCACCTATATAAAGAGCTCTACCACGAAGACGATAACGGAGTTAAAGCAAAGCGTTTTGCTCCCTACCCCATCCGTTTAACGGAAAGCTTCCCGCAGTTACAGCGATACAAACACGATGAAGGCCTGGTATACTACGACAAAAATCGACAAAGACGCATTGCATTTCTAAACAACGGCGAGTGGGTGCAAAGCTATGCCTATGAGGAATTGAGCCCAGCAATAAGATTGGGTTTTGTCAGTGATAGTTACGAAATCCATAGTTCGCACTACGAACATGCCCTTATGATTTTAGCCAATACAAAAACAGCTCAAAATTCCCTACAAACGCTTATCGCTACAGCGGCTAGGGCGACGAAGTCCCTAGTCATATTTGGCGAAAACAACGAATTTTATTAGCCAAACCAAAGAAAATGCAAAATACTGTACGAAACCTATGCTGCTTACTCAGCCTTAGCCTATACCTTGCTTTGCTTGCGCAAAACGCGATGGCTGAAGAAATCAAGATCGAAAAAGCGCTGCTACCAGCACATACGCCTTTAACCCTCGAGTTTGAAGCCTACGTTAGCACTGGGCTTTTTAGCGAACAGCGCGAGGATTTTCGCGTCCACATTGACGCACAAACAGCGGCTAGCGCAAGTCTACGCTACGAAAGCCGCGATCCCGACGGCGTTTGGCAAGAAGCCACTAAAACAGTCATCGCAAACAAACTTCACTGTAAAGCCCTTGACCCATGGTGGGATAGTAGCCCCATTCAAGAGAAACGCTGCGAACTCTGGATCTCACGAACTGCCCTCCAAGCGCTTGAAACTCGCAGTGATGCCGAATTCCTCATCGACGTTTCCATGCGACGCGATAATTACGTAAGCCTACAATATCAAGGACGCGTGGCATACCCCTGCATAGTTTCGGGAAAATCAACGACACTACCCGCTATCGTCGCAAATTCATCGCGCGGCGATAAGCTCATCATCTTAGATCAGCCGCAAAACCCCATCGTACTCCAGATTGACTCTTCATTCTTTCGCTGGAAGCTCGTAGAAATTCGCTAAGGAAACTCTGGTTTATTTATTTTTGGGGCTACCGCCCCAATCCCCGTCTAAGGGCTTGCGCCCTTAGAACCCGTTTTGTGTGTAGCGTATTGATTTTATTGACTTTTATTTTGAACGCTCGCCTGAATCTCTTTACTTCCATTAGCCCTTTTTATGACTAATATTGCATTAATCAGAGCATCCCTAAGGAAACTCTGATTTATTGGGGCTACTAAAACATGGTGTATCGCTGCTTTTAAAACATGGTGTATCCGTGGTTTTAAGACATGGTACGTCATTTGTGAGATAAAATTTACTTGTTTATTTCGTGTAAAGCTATCCATTATATACACAGCGGCTCTGCATTGAGGGGGGAGCGCAAGATCACCTGAAAAAGGGGCTTAATACCGTTTTTTGTGCGGTGAACGAGCGAATAGCGAGTACGCCGCACAAAAAATTACGGTATTTAGCCCCTTTTGAGGGAAGCTTGCGCGCGGGGGGAAACTTACCCCCGCCCCAAAGCGTAAGCTCCTTCATTAACAAAGAAACAGTAGCAAAAACATAGAATTTTATTTGCTAATTTAAGGTGAAATAAGAATATAATTTTATTAGTGAAAAAAAGAGAGATTTGACTTTTCCATCGCTTGACAGTGTAGGACAATGGACTTATAGCGAGAATCGGCTCGTCGGTATTTCATCGGCGACGGATCACAGGTCAGGAAGGAGGAATCATGACCATAAAAGTTGGAATCAATGGTTTTGGTCGAATTGGTCGTACAGTTTTACGCGCCGCTATTAACAATCCCGCCATCGAATTCGTCGGTATCAATGACTTGGCGACGGCAGAATCGCTCGCTTATCTTGTAAAGTACGACTCGGTTCACGGCCGCTTTGACGCAGACGTTCGCACAGAAGGTGACGCCATCGTTGTCAACGGCAAAAAGATTCCCATCTCCGCAGAGCGCGATCCCAACGCCATTACATGGAAAGCGTGGGGAGCAGACTGCGTTATGGAGTGCACGGGGCTCTTCCTAAGCAAAGACAAAGCAAGCGCACACATCAACGCTGGTGCAAAATGGGTAATGTTAAGCGCCCCTGGTAAAGGCGATGAAGATTTGACCGTCGTTTACGGCGTCAACCACAAAGAACTCGACCCCGCGAAACACAAAATAATCTCGAACGCCTCTTGCACCACGAACTGCCTTGCGCCAGTGGCAAAGGTTTTAAACGACAAGTTTGGTATCGAGAAAGGTCTCATGACGACCATTCACGCTTACACCAACGATCAAGTTACTCTTGATCAACCCCATAAAAAAGACCCACGCCGAGGCCGCGCTGCTGCCGTGTCTATGATTCCGACCTCGACCGGCGCTGCAAAAGCAGTCGCTCTCGTACTACCCGCCCTCAAGGGTAAACTCGATGGTTTCGCAGTTCGCGTTCCCACCCCCAACGTTTCCCTCGTTGACCTCACCGCTACGCTCACACGCGCAGCCACGAAGGAAGAAATCAATGCAGCCATGAAAGCCGCTGCCGAAGGCGAGCTCAAGGGAATTCTCGAATACAACGACGAGCCCACCGTTTCTATCGATTTTAACGGCGACCGTCACAGCAGCTGCTTTGCCGCAGACCAAACTCGCGTTCAAGGCGATATGGCAAAAGTACTCGCTTGGTACGACAACGAAACTGGCTACTCCTGCCGCATGATCGACCTCGCCGTTTACGTCAACTCACTCTAGTAGAACGCATGTTCGTCTAAAAAAGAGCCAGGCTCTCGAAACATCGGGCTCTGGCTTTTTTTATATCTATACTCTGACAGCGCCGTAGAAGGCACGCGACGCATCCACAAAACCCATAACCAGTGTACAAGGAATATTATGGCATACCTAGACGGAATTAAGAGTGTCGAA
This sequence comes from Bradymonadales bacterium, assembly GCA_041656175.1. Taxonomy (GTDB): domain Bacteria; phylum Myxococcota_A; class Bradymonadia; order UBA4248; family UBA4248; genus JBBAEA01. The sequence continues at coordinate 5,822 of JBBAEA010000024.1, forward strand.
GCACTCGATCTCGATGGAAAACGCGTTTTCGTACGCGTCGATTTTAACGTTCCGCTTGATAACGGCGTTATCACCGACGATTTTCGCATAAAACAGGCACTCCCAACGATTCAATACATCATCCGAAACGGCGGCCTACCCGTCGTGGCCAGCCACCTCGGAAGACCCAAAGACAAACCCACTCCCGAATTCTCCATGAAACCCGTTGCCGAGCGCCTCAGCGAACTCTTACCAGAGCGCGAAATTGTCCTAGCCGATGATTGCATCGGTGAAGGAATCGTGGCGCAAACCAAGCGCCTACAACCAGGACAAATTCTCCTACTCGAAAATCTGCGCTTCTACGCTGGCGAGAAAAAGGGCGATGAATCCTTCGCAAAAGCCTTGGCTGAACTAGCCGATGTTTACGTCAACGACGCCTTCGGAACCTCGCACCGAGCACACGCTTCTATGGCTACCATGGTTTCGCATTTTGGCGAGAACAAAGGCGCAGGCTACCTGTTGATGAAAGAAATCGAATTCTTGGGCGGCGTTGTCTACAACCCCGCAAAACCCTTCGTCGCCGTACTCGGCGGAGCCAAGGTTAGCGACAAAATCGCCGTCATCGAAAGCCTCATCGAAAAGTGCGACCAGATTTGCATCGGTGGAGCTATGGCATACACGCTCATGGCCGCCAAAGGCGATAGCGTCGGCAAAAGCCGTGTCGAAGGCGATGCCATCGACGTCGCAAAAACTATACTTGCCAAAGCCGCAAATAGTAAATGCGAACTGCTACTGCCCGTCGATCACGTCGTCTCCACCGCGCTTGATACCACTAGCCCCTGTAAAAGCGTCGACACCATCACTGGCGATGACATGGGGCTTGATATTGGAGAAAAAACGAGCAAGCTCTACGGCGATATCGTCCGAAAAGCCAAAAGCGTATTCTGGAACGGCCCCATGGGCGTATTCGAGAACGAACGCTACGCGCAAGGCACCAAAGACGTCGCAAAAGCGATGACCGAATCCAAGGGAACCACCGTCGTGGGCGGCGGCGACTCCGCTGCGGCTATTCGTGAATTCGGGCTAGACGACAAGGTTACACACGTCTCCACAGGCGGCGGCGCTAGCCTCGAACTCGTCGAAGGCAAAAAGCTACCTGGAATCGAAATTCTTCGTATCGCATAGCACTTGTTGACGGATGCCCTGATTAAGTAGGGCAAGCGCCCCACGCCCCGCTGCTTTTTGCGGGGCGCTGCCCCGCACCCCGCTAAGGGCTCACGTTCGTAATACCCGTTTTTGCTATAGCGTCTTGATGATGACAAAGACGCGCAATACTCTCGGTATCGTATTATTTGCGCTTAATACACAATTTATCATACATATATCCATATAGTTATAATGAGGGAACCCTATGAGAAAAGCTATCATCGTTGGCAACTGGAAGATGAACAACACAAAATCAGAGACCAAAGCGTTGATCGAAGCGCTAAAACCCCTGATCGCAGGAAACGACAAGGTCGAAGTCGGTGTCGCGCCTACTTTTACTAGCCTTGAAGCCGCAGCCGAAGCCCTAAAAGGCAGCAATATCGCGCTTTGCGCCCAAAACATCTCCTACGCCAAAAGTGGCGCCTACACTGGCGAAATCTCGGCGGATATGCTCAAGGAAATAGGCGTTACTCACGCCATCATCGGGCACTCGGAGCGACGCACACTTTTTGGCGAAAGCGACGAAGATGTCGCAAAACGCGTCCGCACTGCCCTCGATAACGGCTTAACTCCCATTATGTGTATCGGCGAAACTCTACAAGAGCGAGAAAGCGGAAAAACATTCGACGTCGTCCTAAACCAAGTCCAAAAAGGATTAGCCCAAGTCAGCGCCGAGGAATCAGAACGCGTTGTTTTGGCCTACGAACCCGTTTGGGCCATCGGCACCGGTAAAACCGCAAGCCCGGAGCAAGCACAAGAAGTACACGAAGCCATACGCAATAAACTCGCCTCCATATTCTGTGTGGATTGCGCCAAAAAAATTCGCATACAATACGGCGGAAGCGTTAAAGCGTCCAACGCCGCTGAACTTCTCAGTAAAAAAGATATTGACGGCGCATTGGTCGGCGGCGCTAGCCTTAAAGCCGAGGATTTCGCTGGAATCATTAAAGCGATATAGTGAGAGCTCTGCGAAAAATTCAATACCCTACACGCAAAAAAGTTCTAAGGGCGCAAGCCCTTAAACGGGACACGATCTAGCTCCGCAAATAGCACAGTGCTTTCTTTAGGAATTTAACTATAAAGTGCTGCTCAATCGACTATACATAGCGAGCAATTCGTGCTATTGCTTTTATTTGTAGGGTTGTGGGAACTTCGTGGTTTTCATGAATTTTCTCCCTCAAGGATAAGGCGAAATAATGGGTAGTTTTTTAGAAGAACTCAAAAAAGCTGGTTTAGCCGATGCAAAGAAGCAAAAGCAAATAGAGCGAGAGAAACGCAAACAAGCCCATATTGAGCGTAAGCAAGCTGCGAAAGCTGCGCCTCCTGTCATCGTTGAAACTGCCACGCTCGACCTAGAAAAGCAAACGCAGCTCAGGATCGGTCAGCTTTTATCCGAGGGGATGGTTCAGGATTACTCGGGGCGTAAGCGCTTTTATTTTCAAACTCCAGATGATAGCATACATTATCTTCAAATTTCTGATATTTGTGCTGCTTTGTTAGAGCGAGGCAAATATGCCATTGTACAAATCTTACAAGATGATTTTGCTGTGATTAGGAGAGCCCAAGCGCTTGCCATCGAAGAGCTCAAACCAGAGCTCGTTGTGCTGCTACAACGCAAAGAGACTTAAGAAGTCTTTGTTTTATTGGGATCAGCGCCCAAAATCCCAGCCAAGGGGACGCAGCTTGGAACCCGTACTAATGCGTAGTATCTTGATTTTATTAACTTTATTTTGAACACTCGCCTAAGCATTTTTAGTTTAGACTAGATCATTTTTTACTGTTTTTGTGTATTCAGAACTTCCCCAAGGAAGCTCTAAACAAACGTTTCGGGGGCGTTACGGGGGCTTGAGCCCCCGTTGAGGGGGTAGTGGCAAACACGCGCAAGGCGCGGGGTTGACACGTAGGGGGAAACTTCCCCCAAAAGGAAAAAACATCAACATCGAAATATTGAGAATTTCCTCAGTGATGTATCTGCATCTCGGCACTTTGCAACTTTTTCTTGGCGCAGGCCTATGAAATTGGCTATAGCCCCAGTTGCTGGAAGGATGGGCTTTATAATTATTTATTAATATTCAATTGTATATATGACAATATAGTATTATAATGCTAACGGGCTAAGCTCCTATGCAAAGTATGACTTCGAAAGAAAATGAAATCATAGCTAACCGCTACAAGATCCTAAGCTGCCTCGGAGAGGGCGCCATGGGTGTGGTCTACAAAGCGGAGCACATCTTGATGAAAAAGATCGTCGCCATCAAGATCTTACACGCGCAAGTCAGTCAACAAAGTGAAATTGTCGCGCGTTTTCAACGCGAAGCACAAGCAGCCTCCTCCATAAACCATCCCAACATTTGTTCGGTAACAGAGTTCGACTACACAGCCGAAGGCGATTTTTTCCTCGTCATGGAGTACCTAGAAGGAGAAACGCTGCGTGAGCGCTTAGAAGCCTTGGGCGCCCTCACCCCCATGCAGGCAATTTCCATAGCGATTCAAATCCTCTCCGCCCTACACAAAGCACACGAACTGGGCATTGTTCACCGCGATATTAAGCCAGATAATATTTACTTAATCGAACATAACGACGACAAAAGCTTCGTAAAGATTTTAGACTTTGGAATAGCGCGCAACTCCGCCTTTGACGGTGACCAACGTTTAACGCAAACAGGCATGATCTACGGCACTCCGCAGTACTTGTCCCCAGAGCAAGCTTCTGGCTCTGAAGTCGGCGTTAAATCCGATTTGTACTCTGTCGGTATTATTTTGTTTGAGATGCTTGCGGGACAACCGCCGTTTGTGGCCGAAAACCTTGTTCTACTTTTACACAAACATATTTCGGAGAAACCGCCGCTTCTCAAAAGTGCCTGTCCCAAATTCGCTACCTCTACGCTTTTTGACGCCGTTATCCAAAAGCTCTTGAAGAAGGATCCGAGTGAACGTTACGAGAGTGCAGCGGAGGTCGTTAGCGACCTTTTAGATCTCGCAGACGAGTTAGCAGAGCCCATCCCACCCGCAATGCTCTTAGCCAAAATTTTGGTCGACAAACAAAGCGTTGATACGCTCACTTCGGTCAACGCCAAGTCCAACTCGCTGAAATCGATCCAAAGCTCTCAAGTCTCTACCGTCGTCACACGGCTACGAAAGAAGAGAACGCAACGTTTATATAACTTTGCTATTATCCTTATTTTACTTTGTATTTTAGCTCTAGTTGCTTATTATTTTATCAAAAGACCAAACGCCCTCAAGATCACCGAGCAAACAAAAGTCCAGCTTTACCCAGCATCAAACGACGCAAGGCTAGCGTCTTTGGCATCACGTCAAGCTCTGCAGCTAAACACTGGCTACCGCATTTCGCAAGATGAATCGATGATACAAAGCCGAAATATCATTGTTGCCATGGAATACCTTTTCATCGAAAGCTGGAAAGAGGCTAGAGACGCTTTGGCGGCGGAGTACGAGATTTTTTATAAAAACCCCAATTATTTAAAACTTTTGATTTACGCACTGCACAAATCAGAGAATTTTAGCGATAGTCTTGAGCAAATGCAGCAGCTGCTCGATCGCGTGCCAGAAGCGGCACAGGATAAGCTTATAGGTGAGGTTCTTGTCGATGCTATTGCGGACGACAAGTATGCGGACGCGGTGGTAGATTTTATTAAAAACAATCCTACTCCCTGGATAGGCGAGGGAATTTTACTGAATATCATTGACGACGATATCACTAAAAACAATAAATATCGTCAAAACATCGTTGATCTTCTTGAGGAGATCGACGCTTACCCTGCGCTTCCACAGTGGCTACAGCTTGCCGTAGAACTTCGCCTCAATGACACTACTGCTTGCAAAAAACGCGAAGACATCATTAACAAGCTCCTCGAACTCGATGAACCACGCGCTTGGGCTGCGATCGAGCCATTCTCTCGGGTAGGGAAGCGGGGATGCACCAATAAACTGGGAATGGCTCGCGATTGCCAAGAATGCATACGACCTTTAATTCGAGAGGCGAGGAAGAGGTATGCATCAGAGGACGCTGAGAAAGCGGATGATTAGCTTCTGTGCAGCTAGTCGTTGTTTGCTGCCAAAAAGCTTTCTTGCGCCTCCTATGGATGTGTGTAGCTTATTAGACGATTGGCAGCTGTAAATGACGTTTAGCTTTATTTTCGTGCCTTTCGTGTCTTTGAATTTTCTACCACGAAAAACACGAAAATACACGAAATATTCTTTTTTAGTTTTCCGAACCGACTTGATTGCTTATGGTCTTGCGTGCCTTTCGTGCCTTTGAATTTTCTACCACGAAAAACACGAAAATACACGAAAAATTCTTTTTTAGTTTTCTGAACCGACTTGATTGCTTATGGTCTTGCGTGCCTTTCGTGCCTTTGAATTTTCTACCACGAAAAACACGAAAATACACGAAAAATTCTTTTTTAGTTTTCTGAACCGACTTGATTGCTTATGGTCTTGCGTGCCTTTCGTGTCTTTGAATTTTCTACCACGAAAAACACGAAAATACACGAAAAATTCTTTTTTAGTTTTCTGAACCGACTTGATTGCTTATAGTCTTGCGTGCCTTTCGTGTCTTAGAATTTTGAACCACGAAAAACACGAAAATACACGAAAAATTCTTTTTTAGTCTTATAGAACCAGCTTGATTTTTTATGGTCTTGAGTGCCTTTCGTGCTTTTAAATTTTGAACCACGAAAAACACGAAAACACACGAAAAATTCTTTTTTAGTCTTATAGAACCAGCTTGATTTGAGTGTTCTTATCAGCTTTACGCCGTTGCGGAGCGCAGTGGCGAGTACGAGTTTACTATGGAATTGTGGATATATTTTTTCTCAGCCCCCGACGCCAGCGCACTACAATCTTTAGATCGTTGGTTTGCAGGAATATCTACCCAGCAGCAGGCGAGTCATTCGGGGATTAGGCTGTGGATATCGCGGATGCCGAGTACGGAGAGACGACCTTTCCTTGAACCCGAAGCTTTTGACATCGAGATGGGCAGGGCAATTTTAACGCAGGCGGAAAAGGAAGCCTTTATGATTGCAACAGGCGCCTCTCCCCAAAGAGTACTTAAATGCAAGAGCAAGACCCGCAGCAGCCTACACATGCGTATAGTCATAGAACTCGCCTTGGGAATACTCCAGCGCTGCGGTGGGCTTTTAGCCTTACACGAAGGTGAGAGGGAACTGATCGAAAAAATCTTATCGGATAACGCACGCGTTAAGTCTTGTAGACTTGCCACTTTACCTGGCAAAGTTTATGAATTTGCTTGCGAGCGAGAAGATGGGGAGCTCCAGATTCTCCAACTCGTGGATTCGCGCCATTTTAAGATGTGGTATCAGCAAATGGCACAAGGTGACGAGAAGCTTTCGTCGGATTTACCATACTCGCGCAGGGCCGCTGGGCTTGATTTATGAACCGCAGCAGCGCGAGTTTTTTAGGAGTATGAGCGTGAATATTATTTCGAGTTTAGAAAAAATTCTAGCTATTCTAGATGGCGATGATCCCACAGAACACGCCAGCGGCCTTCGCACACAACTTCGCGTTATCAAGAAAAATCTACGCAAAAGCGTTAGTGACGAAGATCTGCAAGAGCTCGTTATTGAGTATCTTGAAACGTGGCTAGAGGATGACGCGATTGAGGAAGATATCGATTCGTTTATCGAGGAGACCAGCGATTTGTACGATGAGATTTACGGTGAAGATGATGATGATGACGATGATGATGATGACGATGATGACTACTAAGCGTTATTAATTCCTAGCGCTTAAGGACGCTCTGATTCATTGGGGACTAGCGTCCCAAAGCTCACCCAAGGGCTTGCGCCCTTGGAAGCCAATTTGTGTGCAAAACATTGATTTTATTGGCTTTATTTTAAATGCAGCCTAATTTCTCTTGTTTTTCCCTGCCACTTTTTTGGCAATTTTCTCATTAATCAGAGTATTTTTGACAAATAATGAAAAAGCCCAAGCTGAACTTGGGCTTTTTTTAATTTTGTACTCTACGCTGCTTGCCAATTATTCTTTGACTATGGGACGCACTCCCATATAAAGCCCTGGGTAGCTCACGATTTTCCAATTTCCTTCTTTGCCTTTCGTGAGTGTGAGCTTACGCGGTGTATCGGCACCGTTGCTCTTGATGTGAACTTGCCAACCCCCACCTGGATCTTCCTCAGATTTGGTTACCGTGAGTTCGCACTTGTCGAGATCGGTTTTATAGCCATTTTCGGGCGTAGCCCCCTTACAATAAGAACGGAAAGTTTGTGGTTCCGTTTTAAGGCGATTGACAAAGGTTGAATGCGCTGCATTCTTCTCAAAATCTTTTGGCAACTTATCGGTGATATCCACTAATATATCGCGTCCCAAGGTGCGAGTCTGAGGCTGAGAATATAGTATACAACCCTCTAACCATAAGAGTACCGTGCCCTCTGGAGTCTTTGCCCCTTCTTTGGCCTGTAGCTTATAATCTTCAAAGCTCGTTGGCAAACGCGCGTCTGCCGTTGAAGTCACTACAAAACACAATAACGATACGACGGCGATCGATGTAAACAAACGCAAAAACTTCTTCATGACGATCTCCCTTAAAGTGAAAAAAGTAGTTTAGCGCTTGTACGATCACAAGCCCTAACTATGACCTTAATAATGCAAAATGCAAGCCAATTCTTGTATTTACTGAGCCAAATCAAAAGCTTTCGCTACATCGGCTAAGCATTACGTGTAACTCTGCCCTTCTCGCTGTTCCTAAGCCATGCTACACGACGCAAGCTGTGTATTAAACGAAGCGGCTGGAGCTTTTATTCAACTTAAGCGTGAAATTTTGGCACAGTGCCAAAATCACTTTTAACTGCCCATCACTAGCGTTGGCTTCGCGAATACTTTCTTTGCAGAGTAGAATTCTTGGGTATGGCACGCAAACTCTGTGCAGCTTGTAAAGCTGCTCTCGCCGCGCCAGCTCGCTCTCCAAGAATATGGTAGCAGTTCATGCGCAAAATCCCTCGTTGCGCTAGCACTTCTGGGTCATTAATATCCTGATCCTCGTTAATACTTGATCTTATAAACTTGTCGCAATGCGACGTCTGCTGCCCTGCTTCGCTGTTGTTGATTAACAGCTCACGGGCTTGAAGCTCAAGCATCGCCGGTAGTTCCTCAAGCACAAGCTTATTCAGCGCTATAGGCGACTCGCCCTTATTTATCTGGCTTCGCCCCTTCCAGTAATTCAGTTCATTATCGTCAAAACCCAAATCTTCCCAACGCTTAATCTTTGTATCGATCTTCGCATTGATGGCTTCATCGTTTTGCTCAAAACTAAAATACGCCGTCAACAAACTTCGTAACAGGCGAGGCGAACTCATCATAGAGTCTTCCCCGATACGAATGATGGTATTTAAATCATGTACGCGCTCGCGCGCCTGAGTAAGCGCTAGGGTGTGACAGAGCCTTGCACGCGCGCTGACATCGGGGTTGGCGTCTCGGCACATGCTAGTGACTGAGCTGTAGGTACTTGCAGGGTTATTTTGGAGACTCGCAAAGCAGCGTAAAGCTCTTTCGCAATCAGGTGTTAACTGAATAAGCTGGTTGATAAAATCTTTGTTTGTGCGCAAAATTTGAGCAAGCGGACGTTGCATCAGAGTTGACCACATCGCAACTGCGCTTAACCAAGCCTGCCTCTCTCGGTCACTGTCACTAGGCATATTCGGATACGTCAAGATTACATAGACCCTATGTACTACGCGTTGCAACGGAGAGTTGGCGCTTGTTTTTTTGATGTTTTGAAGTATGCGCGCAGGAGACTCAAAATCGGCGTTGATGCTAAGATAAACTGACAAAAACAACGCTGCCATGGGATCCACACTCGCCAATTCATGTAACTGCAACTCATTGGGATCTCTACCTTGGGCTAAAATATTGAGACTATCGATGAATACAGCAGCTGTGCTACCACGACATAGTGAATGGTATTGAAAACTCGTTCTTTCTAGCTCTACTGCACGGTTAAAAAACTGCATCATCGCTTGGAGAGCCGCGGCATCGCAGTTACTGGAATCTGAAAGCATAGAACTCTCTAACAAGGCGAGTATTTCAGAATCGCTTAAATCTAAAAGTCCATTAGCAGCACGCCAAAACAGAATTTGTGACTTCATTTTGGGAGATGCCGATTCTTGTATTTTTACAAAATCACCCTGCACTAGCACCTCGTTTGTATAGGCACGGTAGCGCAGCGTTTCAAAGTCCACGATAAGCGAAGAGAGCGTTGATGCATCGTCTTTGTCTTTACTGTCTTCGTAGTTTGAACCAATGTCGAGCAACACCCTAAGCTCAAAAAAATCAGTAGCTAACTTTGGTTCTAAACAGCTACGCGACTTCCTTAGAGCTATCTTTGCCGCTTCAGTTTGCCTCAGCTCAATGTCCACTACGGCTCGCAAAATCCAATAGTCTGCATAAAACGTTAAACTCGGCCGAAACCGCTCCATTTCGGATTCAAGCTTCTTAAAACACTGTTCTCTATATTCACCCTCTTGAGCCAGATTCTTGTGCGGCGTAAGACGCTCACAGCGCTCAATCGTATTAAGCATAGTGGCTAATTGTATCCTAGGGCGCGGTAGATTTGCAGCCGGGCTTGTGACCTGGGATACTTCATGTTGATATGAAAGAACCGCCTGTAACCAGATTCTTCGTTCTTCGGCTTCCTTGTATATCTCTGCAATCCTATCGCGCACCACTAGAGGTTTTATGAGATTATAGAATTTGCGATACTTGATGGTGTGCTCAACACGGTTAAGCAAAAGCAAAGACTGCTTAATGCTATTGGCGTCACCGCGATTGGCAAAGGCGCTCGCCTGTACTAAACTCTCCACGGCGGGGAGCATCGCGCGCTTCTCCCAACTAGAGGGAAGAATCGCAAAAAACATAAGCAAATACGATAAGCAGGTAAACAACAGCAGGGTTAGCACCGCCTTGGGCGAGAACAAACGCCTTGAAGGAAATTTGCGAGCATCTTCCCCTTCGTTCTCGACAATAGTGGCCAAAACGCCTTTTGGCGGCCTTGCATAGGGTAAGGATATCGCGCTGCTATTATAGTCTAGCGCCCTGTAATCATTGGTCGATAGAGAATCGAAACTCTCTTCTAACTGCGCTGGGCTAGAAGAGAGCTGCCCTCGCTCTTGCATCCACCGCAGTTCCTCCTCGCGGAGTTGTTGCGAACTTGCCCTCGTAACAGGAACTGTATTGTCCGATGAATAGGCTTGCTTCTCCCCATTTTGTATAATTTGCCCGAGTCGCGCAACAAAGGATGGAGCGGAAATAGGCATGGTTGCTCCGCCATCCGCCTCATCGACTCCGTCCAATGCCTGCGTATCTACCGTCTTTGGAATAGTGCTCTCGGACGTGACTGTTGGCACAGTTTGGGAGCGCGCCTGTAAAAAAGGATTATGTAACGAATCGTCTCTGGTGACGTCAATATCGTTAGTTACCCCAGCCCTTACTCTCTCTTGGGCGCCTTGCCCCAAGGAAAGAGAGGGATTCTCTTGAGTAACGCCAACAATCCCCATGTTCTCCGTGGGAAGCATGTCTTGCTCTGGCATGTTTTGCGTATCAGCCATAGCCTTGGCGCAAAGCATTCTATACTCGTTGGCCTCCACCGACCCAGGCCGAAGCATCTCAAGCTCCGCCAACAAAGGCCAAACCTTCTCGTACTCGCCAAGCTCGTAGGTATACTGCACTACGAAGAGCAATATCTGAAAACTGCGCGGATAGTGCTGCCGCCAGTACATACAGCACTCTAAAGCTGCAGCTGCGCCGTTATGCTGGCGCTGGCGCATGATTTCAGAGTGAATCAGCGACAAATCGCCATAATCATGCTCTTCTTTTCCCTGCATCAATAATACTCCCCAACACGCTCAAACCGCCATTATCCATCTATTCCTAGTTGATCGCGAGTGAAGTAAGCTGGCTCTGAGGAATCATAGCGAAGATCGCGTTTTGGTTCAAAATACACCAAGGGCGCTTCCCAAGCGTCTTCATGGCCAAAAAACGTCGTCAATCGCCGGCTTATCGAAACAAGGTGCGAGAAGTCCGCAGCATACGGCGTTTCGATAAAACCAAGACGAAATGCCGTTTCACGCACCTTTGGTAAGGGCAAAACGCCCACGCTCAGCGCATCCTCCGCCCCAAGTAAACCCATCGTCGCGAGTTCGCGAGCAACCCATATAATCTCATAACTCAGAGTAAACGAGCCCAGCGCTTCCCACAGCGACGCCACCAGATCCGCCATGTACTCTTTTGCAAAAAGCGCACGCACTCCATCGTCCTTTAGTTCCTTAAGATTGCGACGCAAGGCTAACAAAAGATGCAAATTCGAGAAGTAATCCGAGTGCTGCCCTAGCCCACCCTTAAGCAAGGCGTCCACAATGTTATCGACGGATTTCTTAGACTTGAACAAATTCGTGTAAAAACCCATCTGCTCCAAAATCGCATACGATTGCCCACCCCTAGAAACATTAAGCCGCCCCTGATAACGCAGTAATTGCAACGCAAGCGCAGACAAACGAAACAGCGCAAAAGCCGGCTCCTCCTCAAAATCGGACTTCTCTATCCCGTAATCTGCGGCCGTCAAAACCTTGCCACCCGGGCGTTGGCGCCACCAAAACTGCAAAGCTCGCAAATTTTCAGCTAACAAAGACTCATCTATACGGAATTGCTCAATGCGAACCTTAGGCGCAGTGTCAAAATCACCATACTCATCCTCCACCTCCTCCTCATCCGCTTGCGCAAAAGCCTCACGCACAAGCTGCAGTGGCGTCTCTTCAACCTTCGGACGCAACGGTTGCACAACGTACTCAACGCTACGCCCCACAATCACCTCACCCTCAGCCACACGAGCAGTCGCTTTTTTCTCCGCAACGCGTTCTACAGGCGCTCTCACTGCCGTATCCGACACTTCCGCCTCGACGCCTGTATCATCCAACGCATCCGCTAACACTTCCTCCGCAGCCTCAAGCTCCGAAACACCCGCCCCAGAAGCAAGTTCTACATCGGCCTCATCATCATCTGCTGCAAAATCATCGCCCGCCGCTTCATCATCGTCCCCCTCATCATCATCATCGTCATCGTCCCACTCGCCCTCCAAAATATCATCAATATCAATAAGTTTAATGATACTATCAATCCCTTCAAGCCCCAATTCCGACAAACCCCACCGAATCCCAACCATCCGAATATGCTCGCTCGCCTCAAGCCAAACCATCCAGTGCCTAAAATTGACAAGCGTAATATAGGTTCCAGGATACACATAACTCGTTAAATAACGATAAAGTTCGTTCGTTGAATGCAGGTGCTCCATCAAGCCGTCCATGACATATTTCATCAATATCTCATTTTTGGAGGTCAAGTGCTTAAAGAGAAGTCGTTTGCGTTGCTCTGGGTCAATAGTTTCGCCAAGTTTAGTCAAAAACGGTCCTGGCTTAATATTCTTTTCATTACTCGCATCGACCTGCAAAAAAGCCAGCAGCGTCTCAAAACTCTCCCCATCATAAATATCTTGCTCGCGCATAAAACGCTTCAAACTGCGAATATTCGCTTTACCCTCTTTCAAAAAGCTCGTAATCAGCCCCAGTTTTGGCAGCTGCTCAAACGCCTTCGCACCCGGTAACGACGCAAAATTTACTTCTTGCATATTCCCACTTTCCTTGTTTTCCTGACTAAGCCGCCCGCAGCGTTACACCGCCCACAAGCAAGCCGAATTCCAACCCCACAATCCTACCCCGCAAGCTCACTTCCTGCAAGCACTTGCAAGCAACAATCTCGCCCCAGCAACTCTCTATTTTTCTTTGTTTTGCTGGGGGGGGCTAACGCCCCCCTACGCGCAAGCTTCCCTCAAAATTCGCTAAAAGCCGCAATACGACGTGCGATGTATTCGCTAAACGCTCATTCATCGCACGTCGTGCGGCTTTAAACGAATTTTTCGGGTGATCTTGCGCTACCCCCCAAAAATCCATAGCCGCAAGATCGTGAACTTGCAAAACTAGCCGTATTTTAGCCTCCGAAATCAGCTCAAGCGGCTAAGCTTGATATTTTGCCATGTTCGGTTCTATAAGCATACGCGTATTGGCTTGCGAGGTGCAGCCAGTAGCAAAGAGTTTTAGGAATTTATGCAAAAAGTAAAATTGGAAACGGAGATTAAAACAGAGGAAGGCACTTTAGAAATAAGGGTTATCGAACTAGAAGACTTACCCAAAGTCTTCGCGCTCGGTGAACGTTTATTTACTGCAGATAGGTGGCCTGCGCTATACAGAACATGGGATGAGTATGAAGTGGTCACTTTTTTTGCTACCGATCGAGACACGTGTTTTGTAGCCTATCAGGACAACGAGCTCATCGGTTTTGTCTTGGGAAAAATCATCGAAAAGCGAAACAGCGCATGGATGTATGGCTACATAGTTTGGCTAGGCGTCGACCCTACAAAAGCTCGCCGCGGAGTCGGAACGAAGTTATTCAAAACTTTGCGAGAAACTTTTATTGACTTAGGCGCACGCATGCTCCTAGCCGATACCGATGCACACAACGAACTGGCGCTGCGATTCTTCCGAAAGGCTGGTTTTGATCGTGAAAACAAGCACATTTATCTCTCTTGTAATCTCTCGCATCATCACCTTTTGCAGAACTATTCCAAAATAAGGGGTCAGAAGTCATAGTGATAGTTTAGGTGAAGTCTAAAGCGCGTAAACAGCAGTCGCCGAGTTTTGGCCTAGGAAAAAATTATTGGTATAGCTCCCTGCAGAGGGGGGAGACTGTGACCCCGCGATAAATTCGCTATTTTTTTCATATTGTGCGATGGATGCGCGAATAGCAAATACATCGCACAATATTATGAAAAAAACAGCGAATTTTGAGCGAGGCACAGGCGAGGGGGGAGACTTCCCCCCTTCCCTGAAAAAATAGCTCAAAAGAGCATTAGCTAAAGTTTTTACGAAGATGGCAAAGAGAGTAAAAAACAGTATTGTTAGCGCAAAAGCGGCCAAAAGTCGCGCCCCCCAAACGACTATGCAAGAAGTCGGGGATGATGACATTTTTTTGAGCGGCGATAACGACGTAGTGCTAATCGACGGGATGGATGAGGATTTGTTGCCAGAAGCGCGTCCAGCAACGCTCACAGCGACTTCCGATGAAACGATGCTGGCTTTGCGCTCGGCCTTTAAGCCACAGGGAGTGAGCGCCGACCCAAGCGCCGACCCGCTCTCGCTCTACCTCGCCCACATTCGCAACCACCCGCTACTCGATGCAGACATGCAGCAACAGTTAGCACTGCGCTACAGAGAGCAAGGTGATAAAGAAGCGGCGCAATTGCTTGTGCTGACCAATCTGCGCTTGGTTGTTAAGATTGCGCGCGAATATCGGCGGCGTTGGAGCAACCTCTTGGAGCTTATACAGGAGGGAAACGTCGGTTTATCTGAGGCGATCCAGCGCTATAACCCGTATCGGCATGTAAAATTTACGTCATACGCACAATACTGGATTCGTGCGATGATTTTGAACTACCTGATGAACCATTTTCAGCCGATTCGTATTGGTTCGACACGCGCAGGGCGAAAACTCTTCTACAATCTCAAAAAAGCGCGCGCTCAGCTGCAAGCCGAGGGTGTTGCCAATCCTACGCCCGCGCTTGTTGCCGAAAAACTCGGTGTCTCAGAGCGTGACGTTATTGATGTATCGCAGCACCTGGACCAGCCCGCGCTTAGCATCGACCAAAACGCGCCAGGCTACGAAAATACGTCAATCGGCGAGCTTCTGCCTGATGAGAATGACAATCCCGAAGAGATTGTGGCGCGGAATGAATTTTACGAAAAGGTGCGCAACACCATGCTGGACTTCGCCTCCTCGCTGAACGACCCGCGCGATATTGCACTTTGGAATCGCAGGCTTATAGCCACTGAACCCGTTACGCTTTCGGAGCTTGGCAATGAGTACGGTGTAAGCAAAGAACGCATCCGCCAAGTTGAAGCGCGTCTAAAAGATCGCTTTAAAGACTATATTAATGAGCGCATCGATGGCGATATTTCATCATACATCGATGTATAAAGTGACAACGCGGTAGGGAAACTTTGATTCTTTGGGGTTAGCGCCCCAATCCCCGTCTAAGGCGCCGAAACGAGTAAAACTAAGTGTTTTACGAGTTGATGGCGCAATGAGACTAGATTTGCGCAATCGAACGCAAGCCTGCGTGAGTGCAGCGCAAATCGTAGTCGGAATTGAGGAACTGAGCCCTTAGAACCCTTTTTTGTATGTAGATTGTTGATTTTATTGACTTTATTTTGAAAACTCGCCTGACTTTCGTTGTTTTTCTCTAGCGACTTTTTCACTATTTTTACATTAATCAGAGCATCCCTAAGCGAAATTCACCCAGTTTAATAATCAACCAAACAAAGATTTTTTTGCCAAGTTTGAGCCGAGTTCCAGAAAAAAAGAAAAATTGCTTTTCTTTACCATTTAGATGCGGATTCTAGGAAACAAGGAATGAGGCAAAGGAGCGACCTAAGGGTCGTGACTGCGCCGAATAACGCTGTTGACGACGAAGACGCGCAAAATGGTAAAAGAAAAGAGGAAACTTTGATTCTTTGGGGCTAGCGCAAACCCCCAAAATACACTTAAAAACTGCCGAATATGCGACTTTGTTATTGCCTGCACCCTCACTCGCTCTAAAAAGGCTTGAGCCTAGTTTTCGATGGCAATAAAGAAGGGCGACGTTTGCAACTTGATGCTAGCTTCAGCAGAACCCGGCGAAAATTCTGCAAAAGTGGTGAGAAAAGAGCCCAATAATGACGAATTATTACCAAAAGGCAAGGCTCGGTGGTGACCTGAGTGCTTAAACCACGCTTGCAAGTCCGAGATTTGCTTGTCAGTCACTGGATTTAGGGAAACATACGCTCGAACGGAATAGTTATCGGCTGGGAGACTCTTAAGCTTCAGCGCCTGCACGCGCAAGTTTGCAAGCGCGCTGTAAAGTTCGGCGTCTGTCTCATACCTCTGCCATAACTCTGCACCGCTCCAAAGCAATAAGCAGGGCGATTCGAAGGGATCGATGTAGCAACGCTGAGTCGCGGAAATATTGGAAGTCGCGACGATTTTTTGCTCCGAGTCCAGAAGCTGAAAATGGAAGTGTATGCTGTTTTGCCAACCATTATTGAGTATGGACTCGATTTTGGCGACAAAGGCGCGCATGGAAAAGCGACAATATATTTTTTGCTCATGCTCAAGGCATATCAGTGCGTTCTCGCCGGCGAGGGCTGGAGCCTGCATACTGAGCAACAAAAGAAATGCAATAAAGAGGCGTTTCATGGCGCTATCGATAGGCTAGGGGGAAAACTTTAGCAAGTGAGAGGGAGAAATTGCCAAAACTAGTGGCAAAGCGAAGCCCAAAGTTAAGCGATGCGTTTATGGGGAAGCCCCATGTTTCGGTATCCCTAGGCTTAAGCCCTACCCAAAAGGAATCGTCTTCTAGCGAAATAGAGCTGAGTGCTGTAACTTGGAAAAACACCTCCATCGCCTTAAGTTCTGCCGTCTTTAGCTTAAAACGATATGCATATTCAAAAGAAAGTTTGATAAGCAGGTTTTCGTAATTTTCATTCGCAGCGCCAGTTCCGAAAATATCAAGTGCAGGGCTATTGGTCATATTGATGCCCAGTACTCGCGAAGGCAAAAAGTCGTAATAATCGCCAATAAAGAAGTACTCAAAAAATGGTGCATCAGGCGCAATAATGCCACCAAAGATATGGAGGCGTAGCGTGTGATCTTGAGAAAAGCTAAAGTTGGACTGGTGACTTACTTGCACCTTAAAGTAGGAATAGTCAGATAAAACTCTTTTGAGTGCTCCACTGAGCTCTAGCTGAAATAGGAAGCCGCTGCGTGGAATAAAGACGTGATCAGTCGAATCGTAACCTAGGATAAGCGCAAGCCCAGAGTGTAAGCTAGTCCCTGCGCGAAAGTTTGTTTTATGGATGAAGCGCGAACTATCAAAACGAAGACGTTCCGCAAACAGTGAAAATCTGAGTTTAAAAAACTTGTAGCCGTAACCTAGCGTCAACCGGCCTCCTAAGCGCTCATAAACAAGCGATAGATGCTCTAAATCTCGACTACTAGGCGGTTTTTCGTAAATATCTTCATGCGATCGCTTAGTAAAAAAATCGCCGCTTAAGGAAAAGCCAGAGTTTACAATATTTGGCGCTGCATAAGATATTTCTAGCGCGTAGTCGTTGATAACGTTGGCGACAAAGCCCATACGTAAACGATGCCCCACCCCTAACATGTTGTTGTAAGCAAGATCGAAACCATGCCAATATTTAGATTTTTTACTACTGCCAATAAATATATCCTCTACCCAAACGTAATTTCGCTCCCTAAGTTGCAGCTCGAGTTTTATATAGCTCTTCTGGCTACCCGCGCGTAATTTTATCTCTACGCTATCAAACAAACCTGTGCTCAAAAGCTCCAAGCGCGCGTTCTCCAGTAGCACTAAATTAATGTGCTGCCCTTTTCTTAGGCTAAAATTTCTACGAATATAGGATTTTAGCGTGACTGAGTTACCGCTGATACTAATTTCTTCAATAATATAAGTAGGATCGGGCAAGTTTTTTTGCTGAGGAGCCGCGACGATTTCCCCCGCCAAACCTAGCTCTGTTCCAAAAATTTCATCCGCAAATTCTGGCGAAATGAATTCAGCATTTTGCACATCTACAGAAGCATCAGACTCAAACTCGGCATCCACAAAAGTCTGCTCTGTGGCTACTACATCCGCCAGTTCCTCTGCTGCTGCCCAAAAAGAACTAAAAAATAAAATAAGCAAAAATGCGAGCGATGGCGATGTTTTTAAAATAATATTTCGCGTAATCATCCTTGCACCAGTGTAATAACGATAAAACTATAATAAAAAGGATATATATATACTAAATTCGCGCCTATAGAAGCCAAGTTCAAAGAAAAAACTCTGAACAATCGCTGCGAGCCTTTACTCTAAAGCATGTTCCCAGCGTTAAGGGTAGCGCTAAGCGCGGCGCGGTTTGACGCGTAGAGAGAAGTATCACCGCGTACATCATTTGAGCAATAATCTGCCCATAAATAAAGCCGTTGCGCGGATGGTGGAACTTCTCCCTCCAAAAGCAAAAGCATAAAGATCAAATTCATCAGAATATTGCTAAGTGCAGCGAGTCTCGCTGTAGCAGGGCCAAACAGCGCTTACCCTAGCAATACTCGCGTCTGAAGAACTAGAAAAACGCTTGCCAAAACAGCAAATTTGCTATGCCACAAAGATGTGGAAAGACTTAGAGCTTTGCGCATAATCGCGATAAGACCCTGCTATGTTAATGATACCGATAAACTCAGTACCTCGACCAGGGCTTATATTAATGATGAGCTTATTTAACGACTCAATGATGAAGTAAAACCCCATCCCTGCGCCACCTTGTTTATTTTCGATTTGGTCTTCACCCATGCTAAAACAACGCGAAAGATAAGATCTAACCTTGTCCGCGGTTAGAGAACCAAACCTATCGCGAACTGAAATGATAAGCTGGCGCCCATCACAAGCAAAAGAAAAGAAGCAACTCTCCTCTGGAGTCAATTCCACGGGAATAGACCTAGAACGACGTGCATAGGGCCGAACCCCGTTGGGGTAGATCGGAGCGTTATATATTGCGTTCGTTATAAGCTCATCGGCAACCCCCGCCACAGCATTCACAATGCGCTTGTTGATGCCTATAGCAAGCGCGTAGTCCGATAAAGCTTGAAGTAAAAACGGCTTTTGAAAGCTCGAACTTACTTCGTAGCAAATAGGGGCTACGCCGTAACATAAATATTTTTCGGGACCAAATATATCGTTTCGTACGATTTTGCCTACCGTAACGATGAGTTCATCTAAATCAAAATCGTGGCTCTTAGCCAAAAGGTTGCTGATAAAACTGAGTTGAAAAAGATTAGATAACTCCGCTTTAGCGCGTCTCTCGGCGAGCAGAAGAACTTTAGTTTTTCCGTTAACCCAGTGGCTTGCGGGCTTTTGACTAAACCTAGATAAAAAATTATCAAACGCGGTGTAGCCATTCGCCTCAAGGACAGTTGGGTGTTGATCGTAGTCTGCGACCAAAAGATCTATACTACCATTCATGATGGTTAGCTCTGCTTCTTGCAGAGAGGAGGCTATCTGTATGTTACAGCCAGTGGCCGAGAGAGCTTTAGATAGAAGTGTTTGCTCTTTGACATCGGAGATAAGCAACAAAATCGTTGCTGCATCGCCAAGCATGGTAGGTACCATTTTCATCTTCAGACCTGCTTTAAGTTAGAGTTTGCGATCAAGCTTCTTATCAAGACTATTTAGTGTAGGACCAGTGTAGACCATCGCGGGATTGAGAGTGAGAGGATTTCGCTTTGGTAGTAAAGGCGTACTATATACCTGAACTCTAGTCGTTTGCGTATCCATAAGCGCGTAGCTCATCGTTGTCTTCTGCGAGCTTGAAGCATTGCGCATATTGGCCGCTTCCCCCGCGCTGTATGCAGAAGAACTCGAAATAATTGAGCTTGCCGAAATACCTAAGCCTTTGGCTGCGGATTTGAGTTTCTCAAGCGTTGCGCCACTGATTCGGCTAGAGGATAGCGCAATCACGGGTAAACCCACTGACGGCGAAGTATACACGTTCGTAAAGCCCGACGCATAACCGTCATAGGCGAGTGTTAAATCTGCCTTACCAAGCTCTACCGCATTGAGCGCCGAACGCACATCGCGTGCTTCATCTACACTCCCAAAATATGAGCCCAAACTCGCCTCATTGGCAAGAGCCGTGGCTTCAAGAAACTTTTTGTTTTGACCGGAACCCGAAACCAAGACTAGTCTTTTACCGCGATAATTGTAGAGCTTATCGCTAGCTCCTTTCTTCGCGATAAGATGCATCCGGCGAGAAACACCGCTGCTTCCACTTAACATGGCAAGCGGCGTTAAACCCGATAGCTTCGAGATGTAGTAATCGGAATCCACGATAACCACATCAACATTAGCGCGCGCAGACTCAAAGTCGGAGGCGCGCGCAAAAGCTTGTCCGTTCCAACTCAAACCCGTTGCGCGCGAGAAAGCCGCAGCAACCTTGCTAACGTATTCATTGCGTTCAGCTCCATCTTTAAAGTCAATGGAGGGAGCAAAGATCGCAACCACGTAACTCTGGGCACTAGCCAATGAGGGAGTTACACAAAATGCCAACGACAACAATAATAAAACGATTCTCTTCATATGCTCACCCCCTCATTAATTAGCGCTTGGACCCCAAACGCGCTCTTTATTTTGTAAAATCTTCTTCACATCCTCAGCTTTGCGCCCACCCGTTGAGTTGAGATACCTCGCAAAGTAGCCACTAGCCTTGGCTGTTTGACCCGAATTATCAAGGAATATCGCGTAGGCTAAAAGCGCCTCGGGGATATTTTGTCTCGCGTAGCGCTCTAAAGTATTCTCAGGATCACGTAGCTTTCCCGCCATCAGATCGGCAATTGCCGCGTTAAACGCATCGGCTGTTTCAGTGCCACCTAGCGATATCGCCGTGTTAAAGTGTATCGACGCTTGGCTATAACGTTTGTTTTTAAACGTGTCTGCTCCCAATCTGCGGCGCAAGGCCAGCTCAAGATTCTTGTACTCTCCCCCACCGCGCTTTGATGCAATAATTTTGAGCGCCGCATCATAGCTTCCAGACTCCAAGTTGATATAGGCGAGTTCGTAGTCGACGTCTAACTGTCCGCCTTCAACGACCTCTCCCCGTTGTTCAGCGCTAAGGTTGTTAAACGAACGTTTAACATCTTCAAGCAAGCTCTTGGCTTGGGAATACTTTCTTTGCCGCACCATCGAACTTACACTCAAATAGTTAAAGCGCACACGATCGATAGGCTCAAGCATGTCTTTAAACATGTCCGCTTTAGTCAATTCTTTATCGAGTTCATCGTGCTTGCCCGCTTTCGCAGCATCCATCGCGTTTTGTAGCGCAATAGCTGCGCTAGCCGCCATGTCCACAAAACCCATTCCTTCGGCCTTTTTTAGCTGTTCTGAGGCCAAGGGCCAATTGCCCAAATGAGAGTTGACAATCGCCATCAAATACCAACCGCCAGCTCCTATAATCTTATCATCCCCTAAGTTTTGCAAAACATGGAGTTTACGCTGTGCAGCCCCATAATCTTCCATCAAAAGATCAAAGATACTTCCCAGTTTGAGCACACTCGGATGCTCCTCGGCGATGCTCACTGCTTCGTGGTACAAATCCAAGGCACCCTCAAAATTCGCTTCTAGCATCGCTATCTGTGACAAGCTACAGAGCGACTCCACATTGTGCTGCTCCGTCGAGCGCGCTTGTTCAAAGGTTTCTCGCGCCGAGACTAAGTCACCGCTTAACATCGCATCATAGCCCTTGTAGAGCAGTGCCAAAGACATCATCTCCCACGCTAACTCGTTGGAGAAGTGCTGATCTATAACTTCACTAATAATCAAAAGCGCTTCATCATAACTACGCCCCTCAATGTAGTCACGCGCCAAGTACAGACTCAAACGCTCATTTTTGGGATCAGCTTTAACAAGATCCTTGTGAATATTGAGTGACTCATCAATATTGCCCATGCGCCGTAAAAGCACGGCCGCAAAGTGCTTGTCGTCTACGTTGCTGCTCTCATTGAGCAGCAAACGCGTCCTTGTCTCGGCTTCCGAATTATTTCCACGCAAATGCTCGATTTCAGCAAGTTTTAGCTTCACATAAAGATAGTCAGGCTTCTCGTTGAGTATCTCCGTAAACGCCTTGTGCGCCTCGTCTAGTTTGCCGAGTTTTAAGTAGCAATCAGCACGAAAATAGGCTGCCCCTAAGTGCTTGGACTGTAAAGATATGAGCTCATCAAAGCGCTTGATCGCGTTGTCGTATTGACCAGATAAATAATACGCACTGCCTATAATATAGATGAGCTCCACCTGCTTTTTGTTCATCTCATAGGCTCTCTCGTAGTACTTCACCGCCTCGTCTATCTCGCCCTTCTCAAACTTGACGTGTCCCATGTTTACGGTCGCTACGAAGTCTTTGGAGTCGAGCTTTAAGATCTGCTCAAGCGATGATTCCGCACCCTCAACGTTTCGCGCTTCGATGTAAACTTTGGACAAGGCGCGATAAGCCCGAATGTCGTTAGGGGTTTGTGCCGCGTAGCTCGCAAAATGCTCTTGCGCACTCTCGTAATCACCTTTATCCAGCGCGATCTTACCCAAAACAAAGTAAGCCTCAGCAAAATCTTTGCGCTTCTCCACCACCTGTGTCAACACGGCCTCTGCTTCGTCGACATCACCGTGCTGAAAGAGGTTTAAGCCCAAATAATGTTGAAGCTCCACGTTCTCCACGTGACGCGCTAGTCCCTCGCGCATCCGCGTAATACCCTCGCCACTCTGCTGGAGAGCATACAAAACGTAACCCAAACGCGCATAAGCACTCTGCATATTGGGATCCGCCTTAATCGCGGCTTCATACGATTTCTTCGCACTGTGCAAAAACTCTAAATCATCCTGCTGCTCTGCGCGCCGTTCATAATTGATCCCCTCATCGTAATGTTCTTGAGCTTGGTTCGTTGCATAATGACTTTGAGCCTGCACATACACTGGCAAAGCAAGCAAAACCCAAAAAACCGAGGCTCTCATGAGCACGCTCTTTATCGTCCTTTTCATCACTTCGCCCCTCTACTGGCGCCTAAATAATAAAGCATCATCATATAACTTTAGCCAATCTTTGCGACCATCATCGTGATATCATCTGTGGGTAGCGCGCTAGCGCTAAAACGCTGAAAATCTGCCATAATCCCAGCCATCGCCGTGCTGACATCGCGCGTTGCATACTCTTGGAACATCTTGCGCAGCCGCCGCTCTCCATACTCTTGCCCAGACGCGTCCACATACTCCGTAATCCCATCCGTAAAGAGCAGAAAACTATCGCCTGGCGCCACATCCACTCGCGTCGTTTCATAACTAGACGCAGGATCGTCCCCCAAACGCTGTCCACGCGCAACTATCGCACGAACCTCGCCGCCACGCATCATCAGCGGAAAGTTGTGCCCCGCATTCGTTACTTCTAGCACGCGCCCATCCGCGCTCAAACGCATGGCAATAAAGGTCATAAACAAATTACTACGCGCAGTTTCGCAAATCGTTTTGTTAAGCTCCTTCATTATTAGAGCTAAACTCATGCTTTGGTCCCACATATTTATCAGCGTATCCAGCCCGCTCTTCGCACTCGCCGTGATCATCGCACTAGGAACACCATGCCCAGTCACATCGCCCATGGTCAAAAGCGCACTCCCATCGGGCAAAGTCTTGTAACTCCAAAAGTCGCCTCCGCAAACCGACGCTGGCTGAAAATATCCATTGAGGCTAAATCGTCCACAAGTCGCAAGCCCCTGTTCGGGCAAAAGCGTAGACTGAATCGAGCGAGCAATGTCCAGCTCTTTCTCCAAACTTGCCTTCTCTTCGGTCTCCGCCATTAAGGCCTGCACACGGTCGGCCATGATGTTAAACTGCGTGCCCAACTGCCCTATTTCATCGCGGCTGCGAATGTTGCTGCGAACCGATAAGTCGCCTTGCGCAATCTGGCTAGCTACGCGCGATAAACTCTTAATGTTGCGCGAAACAGCCAATGACTGAATCACTGCGACTAAAATTCCGAGCACAATCGCCAACAACGCCAACCAAATACTGCGCTGCAAGGTCGAAGCCTTCTTCACCTCCCCCTCCGCACGCAAGGAATCTAACTCACGCGCCAAACCCTCAAGCGAATACGCAATTAAAATGTAACCCTGCAGATCCTCCCCACCCTTAATTTGCGCCAAATACTCGCGCACCTTTACCGTTCTTACTTCCCCCCCACGCGTTATTTCGCGCTCCACATCCTGATGACCAGAAATCGATACCAAATCCGACAAAACCCCCTGCGCTAATTGCTCCAAAAAGCGCTCATCCCTTGTCTTATCAAAAAACGTCGCATCCCCTAGCTTGAAACGCTCAATATCTGGGCTCGCCTCAACCACCCAAACACGCCCCTGCGGCGCAAAAATCGTCGCATAAATCGCAGCACTCCCCTCCTTGCCACGCTCCACTACAGGGCGCAAAAGCGCAGTCAGTGCACTCAAATCGTTGTTGTACATCAAACTCGACGCTGGCAACGCCAAATAACGCGTCGTCGACGCGCCGACCTCATCCAGCGCCTCCTCCTGCACACGCGTCAAACGCTCCGTCTGGCGCTCAACATCGCTGCTTGCGTCGCGAATCGTCATAAAAGCGTACACACCAACGACCAATACCACCAAAATCACTGCTGTTGCAGTCCACTTAAGACCAATGCTGAGTTTCATAAGCGAGCCTCCCACTTTCACCCAGCCTACTCTAGCTCATTTTTACTTCCCAATAAAGCATCTGAAAAAAAATCACTCACAAGTACACCATGACTAGGCTAAGTCTCCATTTTTCTCTCTTGGGAGAGACGCCCAGGGCAACTGCAAAGTCGTGTATTTGGCAGTTTTTAAGTTTTTTTTATAGAGGGGGAAGTCTCCCCCTACGTGTCAACCCCGCGCTGTGCGCGGGTTTGCCACATCCCACAATTCCGACTACGATTTGCGCTGCACTCACGCAGGCTTGCGTTCGATTGCGCAAATCTAGTCTCATTGGGCTATCAACTCGCAAAACACTCAGTTTTGCTCGTT
>JBBAEA010000025.1:0-29575 GCA_041656175.1 Bradymonadales bacterium
TGCGCATGCCCTACAGTGTGGTATGCGACAAAGAAGTATTTGCGTAGCTTGCACTGTAATGCTATTATGATTTCAGCTATAGTTTTGCTGGAGTGCTAAGATGCTTGGTCGAATTTTTTTGTGCAAAGAAAGCGTAAGGGGATTGTATTTTATACATTGTTCATGAGCTTGTTTCTGATTTTATCTTGTGAGACGGGTGAAGTTTTAGATTTTACGCCTGGCAAGAAAGTGTGTGCCCTCCGCGTGATGCGCGCTGTTGCCACGATGAGATGGATGAGTGCAGCCTTGATGAAATGCGAGAAGCTGGCAAATGCAAGATGGGTAGCGAGCTTGATTATGGGCTAAAGAAGGGGCGCTGCACTAATGAAAAAGTGTGCCGCCCTGTGGGTTTGGGCGAAGGGGTGATAGAGTTTGCCTGCAAAGATTCGTGTGGGGAGCGTCAAACAGCTTGTTTGGATGCCAACAATGTAGCGACTTGCATTGATGTAGTGAGGGATAACGATAACTGCGGTGGATGTTTTTACGATGATACTGGTAGTCGTTGTGCTGAGGGCGAATCGTGTAAAAATGGCTATTGCCAGCTAATTTGCCCATCGCCGACAGTTAGCTGTGAGGGAGCGTGTGTAAATCCAAAGAACGATATCAACAATTGTGGTGGTTGCGTAGTCGAGGGTAGGGGCGAAAAGTGTACGGCGGGTTTACGTTGTAGTAACGGTGTGTGCGGTTCTGATTGTGCAAGTGGTTTTGTGCATTGTGGTGAAGCTTGTATTAACCCCAAAAATGATCCAAAGAACTGCGGTGGTTGTTTTTTACAGGCCATGGCGAAGAGTGCGGGGATGGCTACCAATGTATAGAGGGAGAGTGTAAGCCATTTTGTGCCGAAGCTTGTGAAAACGGCGGTATTTGCAGCGCTCCTAATAAGTGCAGCTGCGCCACGGGTTGGAGCGGCAATACTTGTGCAACGCCCGTTTGCAGCCCTAGCTGCGAAAACGACGGTACTTGCAGCGCTCCTAATACGTGCACTTGCACTTCGGGTTGGAGCGGCAATACTTGTGCAACGCCCGTTTGCAGCCCTAGCTGCGAAAACGACGGTACTTGTAGCGCTCCTAATACGTGCACTTGCACTTCGGGTTGGAGCGGTGAAAGATGTGAAACTCCAATTTGTAACCCTAGTTGTAAAAACGGCGGAATCTGTGAGAGCCCCAATACATGTTCTTGCCCCATATCATGGCTTGGGCAGGATTGTTCGAAGCATGATCGGGTAAGGATACCCGCAATGGGTGTAATGACCAATTTTGTGATGGGGCGCCCCGTTGGGGCTATAGTAATGAGCAACCGAGCCACAAAGTGACTTTGAACGCCTATATGATAGATCGTTATTTGGTAACGGCTGCTTCGTATAAGCTATGTGTAAATGCAAGGTCGTGCTTAGATATTTATCAAGGTGATGCTTGCACATACGATGTTGCAGGAAAGGAGAATCACCCGATTAATTGTGTGGACTGGGATCGTGCAAAAACATATTGCGAGTGGGCCGGTGGGCGCTTACCGACCGAGGCTGAGTGGGAGCGAGCGGCTAAGGGAACGACGCATCGTCGCTATCCGTGGGGCGATGAATGCCCAGAGTCGTGGGATGCAGTTTGTACGGGGGCAGAGTGGATGGCGACTACTGCAAAGGTCAATTGTGCTGAATCGTATTGCAATGATGGTTTTTCAGTGATTTCGCCAGTGGATCAATTCCCTTCGGGGAAGTCGCCTGATGGGCTATACGATATGGTGGGGAATGTATGGGAATGGTGCAGCGATTGGACGAGGCGAGAATATACATCGGCTGGCGTGATAAACCCCATGGGGCCTGAGACGGGTGAGGATCGTGTTATACGCGGTGGTAGCTTGGGCAGCAACGGTAATCACTTGCGTGCTGTGTATCGCAACGACTATCCTTATTACCGTGGCCATAACACCATCGGCTTTCGCTGCGTAAGTTCAGCCCCTTGATCCCGCAACCCTTTTTCCTAGGAAGCCCCCGATTAATAGGAAAATTGCCAAAAACAGTAGGGGCAGCATTCAAACCTGCCCTTGATTAAAACAACGAAAGCTAGGCAAGTCTTCAAAATAAAAGCCAATAAAATCAATGCGTTACACCCAAAAACGCCTACCAAGCGCGATAGCCCTTAGACGGGCTATGGGGCGGTAGCCCCAATGAATCAGAGTGCCAAAAACAGTAGGGGCAGCATTCAAACCTGCCCCTAGTCAATGCGAAAAATTTCACAATAGAGCTAGCGAAAGTTAGTAAGGTTATTCTAGCTAGCTTGAACCTAGTCAAAAAATCGAATAATGCTTTTCTTCGCCATTTTAGCCTAGTTCTAGGAAATAAGAAGAAAGTAAGAGGAAAATCAGAGGAAAATAAGAAGAAAATAAGAAGAAAATAAAAATAAAATAAGAAAACAAAAACACCTTTTCGTTGCCATTTTGATGCGGATTCTAGGAAGCAAGGAGCGACCTAGAGGTCGTGACTGAGCTGAACGACGCCGCTGACGACGAAGACGCGCAAAATGGTAAAGAAAAAATATTTGCAACACTTCACAGGGAACATGCCATAAGCTTAGATGTGGGTTTACGGGGGTTTACGAGAATGACGAATAGCGAAAATTCAAAACAAGCAGAAGCGCTTGACACGCTACAACGCGTGTTTGCCATCCCTGCGTTTAGAACAGGGCAAGCGGAAATCATCGACTCGATTCTGCGTGAGCAAAACACTTTGGCCGTTATGCCGACTGGATCTGGCAAGAGCTTGTGCTATCAGCTGCCAGCCGTATTGAGCTCCGGGCTAACGTTAGTGGTGTGCCCGCTCATCGCGCTGATGAAAGACCAAGTAGATAGCCTACAAGCGCGCGGCATACGCGCTGCATACCTACACTCTGGCGTGGACTACGCTCAGCAGCAAGCAACCATTCATGAAATCGAAACGGGGCTTACTAAAATCTTATTCGTAGCGCCTGAGCGCTTTCGAAACCAAAACTTCCAGTCGCTGTTAAAGCGCATACCCATTACGCTGCTCGCCGTCGATGAAGCGCATTGCATTAGTCAGTGGGGACACGATTTTCGCCCAGATTATCGACGCATCGGCAGTCTACGTGAGTCGCTAAGCTACCCTCCGACCATCGCCCTCACCGCGACGGCATCCCCCGAGGTGCAGCGAGATATCATCACGCAGTTAGACCTTAAAACGCCAGATATTCACATTTTGGGCTTCGATAGGCCAAACCTACTCTTTAAAGTTCGAATGTTCCGAACACAACGTCAAAAACTCGACTACGCCTTGGAGTTCATACGCTCAACGCTGCCCATGCGCCTTGGCTCCGAAGCTCCGATAAAAGGCTGTGGTTTATTATATGCATCAACGCGTAAGCAAGCCGAAGAAGCAGTGCGTTTTTTGCGCGAAAACGGAATTTTTGCAGGGCTCTATCATGCTGGGCTCAGTGACGATGAGCGCAGCGAAGTGCAAGAGCGCTTCATGAACGACGACTATCATGTTCTCGTTGCCACCACCGCCTTTGGCATGGGGGTCGA
The DNA here is from genome assembly GCA_041656175.1 of Bradymonadales bacterium. GTDB lineage: Bacteria > Myxococcota_A > Bradymonadia > UBA4248 > UBA4248 > JBBAEA01. Next base: position 3,574 of record JBBAEA010000025.1, read on the forward strand.
CAAACCCGATATCCGATATGTACTGCACCTATCAATGTCATCGAGCATCGAAGCCTATACCCAAGAATCGGGGCGAGCTGGACGCGATCGCCAAGCCTCGCAGTGCATTCTGCTCTACACCCCGCAAGATATGAAGATCCAAGAGTTCTTCATCGACAATTCCTACCCTCCCGAGAAGCTCTATAACGACATTTGCAAGGCATTTTTAGCTAGCGACGATGACCCCCAACCCGCCCAAGAACTTAGCTACGACGCTCTTCGCGCCAAAATTAAACAAAAAAACAAAAACGGCATCGACACCGCCTTGCGAAAACTTCGCGCCATAGGTGCCATTGAGCTCCCCAGCGACGGAAGCATAGTTATGCGACGACTTCCCGAGCGAAAAGTCATCTTAGAGCTCAGCCGAGAGAGCAAATTGCAGCGAAATGCCGCCGAAAAACGCCTCAAAGACTTATTATCGTATATATATAATGAGGAATGCCGAACAAAATTCATACTCCGATACTTTGGCAGCCGCGAAGCCAAGAACTTCAAAAAATGCTACCACTGTGACCTCTGCAACGTCGCCTTCCCCACCCGCAGTCGAGGCGAAGATGGCCCCTTCCCGCCCGAGCCCCTACACATCCTCCTACTCAAAATTCTCTCCACCGTTGCTCGCCGAAATGGTCGCATCAACTCCGCCCAAGTCGCCGCCACCCTTAGTGGGCAAGCCTCTCCCGACGCCATTGCCACCCTCTCGACCTACTCCCTGCTCTCCTACCTTCCGCCCGAAGAAATCAAGGTCATCACCGCCCTGCTCTGCGACGCCAAACTCCTCATCTCACACTGCGCCATCCTCGGCCTAAGCGCCGCAGGCTCCCGCGCGCTCAAAGCAAAATCCCTCGACGATTTCCCACCCTCGCTCGCCGAGTTTCTAAAAAAAAGATTTAACCTAGATAGTTCACAATAAGCTATTATCTTTGGTGGGGGAAGTCTCCCCCTAGGCAAAGCCTCCTCACAAAATTCGCAGCGCCTGCATGATAAAATGCGTTGTTTTAGCTGTTCGCTAAACCACCGCATTTTATGCATCCGCGGCGAATTTTCTTCGGGGGTCTTTGCCTACCCCCTCTTTTTCTGCTTTTAGCAAGCTCAAGGTTTTGGCAAAATGCAACGTACTCCCAAAGGTTTAAGGCTACACATTGGTATCTACGGACGACGAAATGTAGGCAAGTCCAGCTTATTAAACGCGCTAACGCGGCAAGATATCGCGATTGTCTCCCCGCATAAGGGAACGACGACCGATCCCGTCCAAAAGGCGATGGAACTGCTACCGTTAGGGCCAGTAGTGTTTATCGATACGGCGGGTGTCGATGACGAGGGTGAATTGGGAGAACTGCGCATTTCGCGAAGCATGGCGACTATGGATAAAGTCGATTTTGCGCTTTTAGTGACAGATGGTGAGTGGGGTAGAGGTGAAGAGGATGTTGTAACTGCGCTTGAAGAGCGTAAGATTCCCTATGTCGTGGTTTGCCATAAGGCAGATCTCGTTGATTATGCCAAAAAACCGTGGCTAGATGCCCTTAAAGCGCGCAAAATTACCGCCATCGAAACGGCGGTGGGGCGCCAAAATACGATGGATCAACTTTTGCAGGCTATTATTAAGCAGGCACCCGCGAGCTTTATGGAGTCGGAGCAAATTATTGGCGACCTTATACCCAGCGGTGGTCTTGTTTTACTCGTTGTTCCCGTCGATTCCGAGGCGCCAAAGGGGCGATTAATACTGCCTCAAGTCCAAACGATACGCGATATTTTAGACAATCGCGCCCTTTGTATGGTGTGCAAGGAATCTGAGCTGGCTGCAGCTCTAGATCGCTTAAAATCCCCCCCCCAACTCGTTGTGACAGATTCGCAAGCCTTTGAAAGCGTCAGTGCCATGGTTCCAGATGAAATACCCCTTACTAGTTTTTCTATACTCTTTGCACGCTTTAAAGCGGATTTGGCGACACTAGTTTTAGGCGCGCAAGCGATTGCCAAACTCAAGCAGGGCGATAAGATCTTGATCGCCGAGTCCTGTACACACCACCCCGGGCATGACGATATAGGGCGAGTAAAAATTCCGCGCTGGCTCTCGACTTTGACGCAAGCTGAGCTAGAATTCGACGCTGTGCAAGGGCCAACGATGCCTGAAGATTTAAGCCAATATGCGCTCATTATTCACTGCGGCGGCTGCATGTTTAATCGCAGAATGATGCTCGCACGCTTGAGCGCCGCCACATCGCAAGGGGTACCCATTACGAACTATGGTTTAGCGATTGCCTATATCCACGGAATATTTAAGCGCGCATTACGCATTTTTCCACAGACCCTTGCAGCACTCGAAGCTGCCGAGGCACAGTAGCCTACCCCCAAACTCAACAGGAGCAAAACCATGACTGGCCAAGAACTTGCCGTCTCAAAACAAGAGCAGGCATTAACGAAAGAAGATAAGAAAAAAATTTGGGCTTTTGCGATTATTTCGGTGGCTTTTATCGTTTTGTACCAAATACCCTATGGTCGCTACGTGCTCTATCCCATTAGTCTGCTCTTTACCTATGTGCACGAAATGGGTCACGGTTTAACGGCGATACTCGTAGGGGGTAGCTTTGATCACTTTAAAATGTGGGCAGATACCTCGGGTGTTGCCTACAGCTACGTACCCGATTCATCTTTTGCTCGCGCACTCGTAGCAGCGGGTGGGCTAGTGAATCCAGCGATTGTCGCTGCGGTATTCTTCGTTTGTGGGCGCTATGAACGCGCTGGAAAGGCGAGTTTAATGGTTTTTGGGATTTTGGCGGCATTGAGCGTTGTTTTCTTAGTGCGAAATGTCTTTGGCGCACTTTATGTAACGTTATTGGCGGCAGTTTGTATATTGGCGGCCGTCAAGCTCAATCACAATCTAAGCCAAATTCTTATCATTATACTTGCTATTGGTTTGACTACATCGACCTTCGCCGAGGGCAATTACCTATTTATGGACTTTGGTTATACAGGCGACGGTAAACTTATGCCCTCTGATACCCAAAATATTGCTCAGAATTTGTTTTTGCCATACTGGTTCTGGGGCGGCTTGGTTGCGCTCATATCGGCGGCGGTCTTGTTTTTTGGAGTAAAGTCGTTTTTTAAAAAACCAAAGGCGAAAAAAGCGCTTCCAAAGTAGCGTGATATAAAAAAAGACTTGACCAAAACTTTAAGAGCGGTTAGGTTACGGCGTCGTTTCGCGGCGGGTTACTGTCGCAGGTTTGCCAGTTTGGCGTTATGGTGCGCAAACATCGTGTGAAGCGAGCTTTGGCGCAAAGTTTAGAGGTTAGAATGTACGCAGTGATTCGCACAGGCGGTAAGCAGTATCGAGTCCGCCAGAATGATATTTTAAGAGTTGAGTCCTTGAATGTTGAGCCAGGTGCCGAGGTTAAATTTGACGTTTTGGCCATTGGTGAAGGCGCCGACCTCAAGATTGGTAAGCCCTTAGTCGATTCGGCTAGCGTTGTTGGCACTGTCCTTCGACACGCTAGAGCTCGCAAGGTTATCATTTACAAGTTCCAACGACGACAGAATTATCATCGTAAAAAAGGCCACCGACAAGCATATACAGAGATTCGTATCTCTGATATTAAGCAGTAGTGAGAAGATTTAATTAATTTGTCGAAGTTTTCGACAAACGCAGGAGGATAGCATGGCACATAAGAAAGGCCAAGGCTCTAGCCGTAACGGGCGCGATAGTAATGCGCAATATCGTGGTATAAAGTTGTATGGTGGCCAAGCATGTCGAGCTGGAAACATTATCGTTAGACAGCGCGGCACGCAAATCCATCCAGGAAAAAATGTTGGCGTTGGCAAAGACTGGACGCTCTTTGCGCTTATTGATGGCGTTATTTCCTACCAAGAATTTGGTAAGGGCAGAAAACGCGTCAATGTGCTTGCACAAGAAGCCTAGAACCATAGGTTCTTGCACAGAATTCATAAAAAACACAAATTCGCTTTAAATAGGAGCGCTTTTGTGTTTTTTTGTATTTTATTTAAGCGTTACGTGTAGATTTGCGAAAAAATTTGGCGTAACCGGCGAGGGTAGGGGGTAGCGCGGGATCGCCGAGGCAATAGGACAATGCGCGCATTTTTTGCCTTGGATTGGCCAATAGCCAATACAAGGCAAAAAATTAGGCGCAAATTGGACTAGAGCCGAGGAAGCCCGCGCGTAGGGGGCTCTGCCCCCACAAAAAATGAAAAATAATTGGGTTTAAGAATGCGTTTTGTCGATGAAATAGTAGTGGAAGTACACGCGGGCAAAGGCGGTGATGGTGCGGCTTGTTTTAGGCGCGAGAGCCACGTGCCACTTGGCGGCCCCGCGGGGGGAAATGGTGGCAACGGCGGCGATGTCGTTTTAATCGGCGACCACGGACAAAACACCCTCTCACAGTTCAGGTACCGACGGATTTTGAAGGCAAAAAACGGCGTACCCGGTGGCCCTAATAAACGATACGGCAAGCGCGGCGAGAGCTTAGAAGTTCGGGTGCCAGTGGGAGTGCTCGTTTTCGATGAAGAAAAAGACGAGTTTTTGGGCGATATAGTCGAGGAAGGACAGCGCTTGTGCGTTGCAAAGGGCGGGAAGGGCGGACGCGGAAACATGCATTTTGCAACACCAACTAACCGCGCACCACACTATGCTGAGCGCGGACGCGTAGGAGAATCCAAACGCCTGCGCTTAGAGCTAAAGTTATTGGCGGACGTCGGTTTGCTCGGCTTCCCAAGTGTCGGGAAATCGACCTTCATCAGCAGCGTTTCCAAGGCGCGGCCTAAGGTTGCGGACTATCCCTTTACAACGTTAACGCCTCATTTGGGCGTCGTCGAATTTAACGAATATGATAGCTTCGTCATGGCAGACGTCCCAGGCCTCATCGTGGGCGCAAGCAGCGGGAAGGGTTTGGGAATAGAGTTTTTACGCCACCTTGAGCGCACACGGATTTTGTTGCACATCATCGAAGTGACGCCGCAAGTCCAAGGTGCAGAAACCGAGCGCGACCCCATCGAAGATTTTTTGCGCCTCAACGAGGAGTTGAAATCCTTTGGTGAGGGCTTGGCAGAGAAAACGCAGATTGTCGTTTTGAACAAAATAGATTTGGACTTTGTGGCAGAGCGGGAAGCGGAGCTACGGATGTACTTTGAATCACGCGGATTTACGTTTTTTGCCATCAGTTGCGCGACGAAAAAAGGATGCTCGGACTTGGTCAATTACCTAGGGGCTATACTCAAAACCAATGATGAGTCGTAAATGCGTGCATTGATTTTTACTGCGTGTTAGACTGTTTTGGGTTTAGCTTTGTGAAAGGGTAGCCTATGACATCGTCAATTCCAGCGCTTAGAACATCCACATCCTCTATATCGACTGTAAAACCGCGTAGAGCTGCGTTACGACCTGTTCTTATTGCGATCGCCATCGGTGTTTTGCTTATTGTCGTTGTTGCGGTGTTGGTTTTTCAAATTATCACGGCAGGCAAAGAAGCACGTAGACAAGCCGACGAGATGGCACAGGACGCGCTGCGTCCAAGGCGGATTAACGCGGTAGCCTACGTAGACGGCCTAATACCGCTTGCGCCTATCGCGGTCGATGATTCCAATTTTGTAGACTTTAGTGTGTTTAGCTCCCCTAGCGAGGCGAGTGTGTACCGCAACAACGAGTGGGTGGGCGATACGCCGATTGAGCAGATGCGGCTACAACGCACTGTGGAGCAAGAGGAGTGGCTCATCGTACTCGATGGCTACGAAACGGAGCGCTTCAGTTTGGTGCTCGACAATGATTACTCCAAGGTGTTTACACTAGTGCAAAAAACTGCAATGCAAGCGCCCAGCGAAGCTGAGCCAAGTGGTGGAGCGCCTAGCCCGAGTACGCGAACGCCAAGAACTGAAAGACAAAGACCCAAACCTACTAAAACAAAAGTTATTGATACTGGAGTCTCTCTCCCAGATTAACGTTAACTTTACACCAATGAGGTGCATATGAGTGAAGAGATTAAAGACCAAGAAAACGTAGTAAGCAACGAAACTGAGAGCGCTGAGCAGCAAGGCGTTGAGGATGAACTAGAAAACGACTTTGACGAATCCGTACTTTGCCCTGATGAATCTGCGCCCGCACAGCCGTATTACGCGATTATGGCTCTAGATGAAAATGGTAGCACCAACGGTCAACTCTGGGGCGTCGGCGACAAACTCATGCTTTTCGACAAACTCGCCGTTGCAGAGACAACGCTTAAAGCTATCAATCATCCTGATTATGCAATCCGCGGCGTGACCAAAGAGCATCTTGAAGCCCTTATGCAACTTGTGGAACAAGGCGTCGCCGAGCTCTACGTGATGGCTGGTATCACACCAAAGGGTTCCCTCGAAGCGATGCCCCTTAAAGACCACCAAGACCTTATTTCTAAAGCGGGTAGCCCGCCGCCGCCGCCTGCGAAAAAACCTTAATAACGTAAGAAAAACGTTTTTATTGGCCTATACACTAAGAACTAATCCCCGCGTCTGCGGGGTTTTTAGTCACTGTTAGCCTATTTCGGCGCTTGCTGTTGTCAGTACAGTGCTACTCCCAGTGTTTGCTAACTTGCATGTTGACGACGAGCGGAACACTCAGTTCGTAGACACCCATCATGCAGTCGCGAATGAGCTCTTTGCAGCGATCTAGCTCTTCGTCCGCGCACTCGATAATAAGCTCATCATGTACTTGGATGAGAATTTTGGCGTCGATCGATTCTCGCTTAAAAGCTTCGTTTACGCTTAACATGGCAAGTTTAATGAGATCGGCAGCCGACCCTTGAATCGGAGAGTTTACCGCGGTGCGCTCGGCTAATGCGCGTAGATGCAAGCGCGAACTTTGTATTTCGGGAGTGTAGCGTCGGCGCCCCAAAATAGTCGTGACAAAGCCTTGTTTTCGCGCATCTTCGATGAGTTGCTTAAAGAACGCCTCGAGTTTTGGAAACTGTTGGTGGTAAAGTTCGATGAATTTTTTGGCATCAGCGTTGCTGTAACCTGTTTCGCGCGCCATCTTCGCAAAACCCATGCCGTAGAGAACACCAAAGTTGATGGTTTTACCGACGCGACGCTCATCGTCGCTGACCTCTGCTAAGTCTTTGCCAAAAATCAGCGCAGCGGTACGAAGATGGATATCCTCTTTGAGCTTAAAAGCGTTGAGCAACACAGGTTCCTGCGACAGATGTGCCATAATTCTAAGCTCGATTTGGCTGTAGTCCGCCGCGATGAAGGAATACTGAGGACGTGACACGAAGCAAGCGCGGATCTTGCGCCCAATTTCGCTGCGACCTGGGATGTTTTGCAGATTGGGTTCCGATGAACTTAAGCGTCCTGTGGCCGCTACACTTTGGTGAAATAGCCCATGTACGCGTTGTGTATCGGGATCTACGGTTCCTGCAATAGATGTCGAATATGTTGTGTGAAGTTTAGCCAAACTTCGATAATCAAGAATTACCTTCGGCAGTGGGTGGTCTTGCACTAGACTTTCAAGGCTTTCTTGGTCGGTGGATAAACCGTGTTGTCTCGATTTTTTGCGCTTTGGCTTCAAACCGAGCTCATCGTACAATAGCTCGCCTACTTGCTTTGGGCTTAAAATATTGAATTTGCGCCCTGCGAGTTGATAGGCCACAATCTCGAGCTTCTGCATCTCTTCACCAAATACTCGTGAAAGCTCGTTTAAGCTCGCCAGATCTAAGCCGATACCCTCGGACTCCATGGCCGCAAGGATAAGTGTTAAAGGGCGTTCCAAGTCTTTGTACAAAGCGTCTAAACCATCATCGACGAGTTTTTGAGCAAGTGTATGGTAAATCTCTAGCCCGCAAAGTGCCCATTCTGCGGCGGCTTCGCTAGCCTTATATACACCCACCGATTCGAGAGGTTCAGCTTTTTTGCCCGTACCTAACCACGTTTTGGGCTCAAAGTTCAGACTGCGATTCGTATAGTATACACTCAACTTTGATATACCATAATCCGACATTTCCGAGAACTGAAGGTAGGCGGCTAGCTCTATGTCAAAAATCGTGTTGAGCGCAAAGTCTACGCCTTCGCGGCGCAAAATTTGCGAGAGCTTCTTAAAACCGTGCACTACCTTCGTACAAGGCGCCAGAAAGATTTTTTCCAAGCCGCGGTAAAAGGCTTCTTTGGGGATAGTGCGAGAAAAACGTAAATCCCTATGCGCTAGCGAACCATAAGCCTGGCGCTCTTCACTGACTATAGAAATCCCTAAAACTTGCGCATTGTACTCTTTACCAAAGCCATGAACATGCATTGAGAGCGTACTTTCTTCGCTAAGCTCTTCGCAAAGTAATAACCACTGTGAAGCTTCGCAGACAATTTCAATTTCGTCGGCTCGAAGTTCTCTCGTATTGCTTGTTTTATTGACCTTAGTCTTGTCGAATAGATGTTGTTGCGCTTTTTCCTGAGGTAAACTGGGTTCATTCCCCACTTCTGGGCTGATTCCAAGCCTATACTCGATATACGTCTCCACCGCTAAGTTGAGGGCTTTGAACTCAAATTCTTTAAATAACGCGTGGATCTGTTCGACATCGGGATCGGGCGCTGCATTGATGAGTTCTATGGGTAGGTCTGTGACGAGTTGTACGAGTTTTTTTGTTCGCGCAGCTATATCCCTAAAAGCGAGCAAATTGTTGCGTCGCGCATTTGCCTTAATCTCCTCGGCATGCAGCATCAGGTTTTCTAGACTGCCGTACTCTGCGATAAGCATTCCCGCGGTTTTCTCGCCGATACCCTTAGCCCCTGGAATGTTATCGGCGCTATCTCCCGCAAGGGCCAATACGTCCACTACTCTCGCTGGTTCTACTTGGAAGCGCTCTAAAACTTCGGCTTCTGTAAAAAGCCGAGGTGGCCTCGACATGGTATCCAGCATCTCTACGCAATCATCGCGAATCATTTGCATAAGATCTTTGTCCGATGAAATAATGCGAACTTTATATCCAGCTTCAAGCGCTTTATGGCTTAAAGTTGCAATAACGTCGTCGGCTTCGAAACCTTCCATCTCATAGTGCGCTAGCCCCAGTGCTTCGACGATGGTACGAAAATACGGCATCTGAGCCGCAAGATCCTCTGGAAGCGGCGGACGGTTTGCTTTGTAGTCCTCATAAAGATCGTGCCGAAACTTTCTCCCTGGCGCATCAAAAACAATGCCAATTTCGTCGGGCTTATACTCCGAGAATAAGGCGAGGAGCATGCGCGTAAAGACGTAAAGCGCGTTCGTCGGTTTTCCAGTGCTTGTGCGCATCGGCGGCGACGCAAAGAAGGCGCGAAATATATAACTAGACGCATCGACGAGGTATAAGCATTTTTTAGACATTAACTATCCTTTTTGGGAGAAAGAACTACTTCCCAATACAGAATTGTGAGAAGATCGCGTTGAGCACGTCATCGGCGGCTATGCTGCCAACGATCTGGCCAAGGGCGTCGAGCGCGTCGCGCACATCGGCTGCGATGCACTCTGCGGGCAAGCCGTCCTGCAGCGCTTCAAGCGCGCGTGTAAGTGCAATCAGCGAGTTCCTTAACAGTGTTATGTGGCGCTGGGAGGTAACGAGCGCTAAGCCTTCGTTTTCTTCTTCGCGCGTACGCAAGTGTCTAGCGAGTTTCTCCTCAAAATATACCATACCAGCGCCCGTAACCGTCGAAAGTTCAAAGATTTGGCCGCGATCTAGTTTTGGAAAACGCTCTTGCAGCAGACCGAATGCGCTCTCTGTAGTGGTATGACTACTTTGAAGATCAATTTTGTTAAGAATAAGAAAAAACGCATTTTCTTCGATGTATGCGTCTAGGTTTCGGCAAACGCTCTCTGGAGGAAGCGTAAAATTATCGTTAATATCACAGATCCACAAAATTATGTCGGCGCGCTCAGCTTCTTTTAGGGAGCGCTCTACCCCAAGTTGCTCGATCAAGTTGTCGGCATCCCCTATACCCGCGGTATCAATGAGGCAGATATCGATGCCACCAAGCTTGACACGTTCTTGTATAGTATCGGTGGTTGTCCCCGATATATCGGTGACGATGGCACGGTCTTGGCCTAGCATCATGTTGAATAGACTGCTTTTCCCTGCATTGGGTTTGCCAAGAAGAGCTACGCGGTAGCCATCGAGGCGCAACGACTCGCTAGCGCGAAGCATCGCTTGGATCTGGGCGATGATTTTATGAAAATCCGCGCGCAATTCCTCGCGGGGGAGGCTGAGCAGCTCTTCTTGCTCCGAAAAATCAATGCAAGACTCCAGCGTGATAATAATTTTTAGCAGCTGTTGGCGAAGATCTTGAACAGGTTTAGACACTGAACCCGAGAGCTGCTTCTGCGCTTCGCGAAGTGCTCTTTGCGTTTGCGCGCCGATGATGTCCATGATGGCTTCAGCCTGAGACAGATCCAGCTTGCGGTTTAAGAAGGCTCGCTGCGTGTATTCGCCGGGTTGCGCAAGTCTAGCGCCGGCGCCGCAAAGCGCATCCAAAATGCGCGCCAAATTTAACCGCCCCCCATGTGCATACAGCTCCACGACGTCTTCGCCTGTATAACTGTGCGGCGCGGGAAAGTAGCAAAGCATCACTTGGTCGAGAAGCTCGCCGTTTTCGGGATCGTAAAGTTTACGCAGTGTCATTTGCCGAGGTTCTAGCGCTTTTGTCGCTTGATGGCAGCGCTTAAGAATGTCGAGGCTGTCTGCACCGCTAATGCGCAGTATACCTATGGCGCCAGGGGCATTACCTGTGGCTATGGCTACAATCGTGTCATTATCTATTATCATGGGCTCTTGCTTCCATCTCCTTTTTGAGTAGGAGCATAGAACGCGGCAAAAAGTTTTGGCAGCACTCGAAGTAAGGCTTGCCGCTGCGTAGATTCAAGACGTCGGCTATCGGCTTCTAGTACAATTTGGGCATCAAAGCGACTAACTACGGCTCCTTGCTTATAATACTCAGCGTTCTCTGCGTAAACATCGCTAAAATCTATATACAAACCGCTTGGATGCACAATATTCCGTCCTTCCTCTGCGAGTAGTAGCGAAACAACGCCGTCTCCACTTTGCGAAAAAAGGCAAACACCGTAGCCGCGATCTGTTGCATAGCGCTCGTCGTAACCCGCGAGGGGGCCTGATAACTGAATCACACACTCACCCAAAGAAGCGCTAAAATCGATATCGCGCGCGTCGTGGCGCCACACAAAACGGTAGTAGAGCTCTGGAGACTCTGCGTCGCGCCCACATGCCAAATTAAACTCTGCAAGCGGCGCTTCGAGTTTACAATGTAACATGCTCCCACGTGCGCTTGGCTTGGGAACACAGTAGCCGCTCGCAGTAAAAAGGGAACTGAGCTCCGCACACGTATATGGCTCGTTAATATCTTTTTGTTCGCAAAACTCCGACAATTGCGTAAAAACTAAGCTGTCACGCGCTATTTCATGACTTAGTGGCTCTGGAACATCGGGTATAAGCAAATTACACGCGCTAACATACAGGCTCAACAAAGCGCTCAACGCGATGAATGAAGCTCTCATCCACATAGCCTAGCCCTGCGTCTCGGATGCTTGGGAGGGACGCTTTCGCGAGTTTCGCCGTGGTCTACGACGCGTAGGATTCGACGCCGTTGCAGCAGATGCGGAAGTTTGAGCATCTTTTGTAGCCTGCTTCTCAGGGCGCGCTTGGCGCGGCTTAGCTTGGGTGTCGCTCAAAGGCTTGTTCTTCTTTTTTTCGTCCTTCTTGTGATGCACTCGACGGCGAGGCGCTTTTCGCTGCGCTTGAGCTGAAGGCGGCGAATTATCCGTCTCTTTAGTCGTGTTGCTTGCGCCTTCTTGCCTCGCTTCTTTCGGCTCTTCTTCTTTGTTCTTAATCTTTGCAGCGCGCTTTTTTTGCCCCAAACTTATGCGTTTACTTGGCTTTTCACTTTTGACGCTCGCCTCGTTGCTTTTCACCATAGACGAAGCCGAGCGCCTAGACTTCGAGACAGCCTGCAATTTCGGTTTGGAGTAGGCAGTACGCGTTCCTTGTAAACCCGTTAGTTCACAAGCAGTACTTGGATCAGAGTTGAGGTAAAAACGAGCAGGTTCTAACGGAAATACCAGCTCATCTCTTGCACTCCCCTCGCTACCCTCTTCCGAAACCAAGATGAAATCATGAAGACTCAAGCGCTGCTGCTCGCCGTTGTCGTAATTGACAATGACTTCTTCACGCACTGGATCGGTCGACGCAACGCGTCCATAACCCCAACGCGACAAAATTCTACGTCCATGCTTAGGTAGCATGCGTCTGCTCTTAACATAATCGCAGTACTCATAGCTCAAACAACAATATAGCCTACCACACAAGCCCGATATACGTTTGGGATTAGACACCAAACCTTGCGCTTTTAAAAGTTTAACGGCGATGGGGTCAAACTGTGATAAAAAACGCCCACAACAAAGATGTTGCCCACAAGAGCCAAGACCCGTCAGTAGCCCCGTTCCATTGCGAATCCCGAGCTGATACATCTCTATGCGCAAAGACAATTTCGATGCCAAAAAACTCACCATTTCGCGAAAATCAACACGCACATCCGACGCAAAGTTAATCGTGATGTTCTTGCGATCGTGACTCAAATCGGCAGACAAAACCTTCATATTCAGTTTATGAGCAAAGGAAAATTGCGTCGCCAGCGACTGCGCTCGCTTCTCTATCTCCTTATTCTCTTCATAAATAATATGATCCTCATCGTTGGCATAGCGCACTACAAAGGGCAGGCTATTGGCCTCGACCACCCGTCTATAACGATGCCCCACCGTCTGTGCAAGCGCAACATTGCGCCGCAAACGCACAAGAACAAATTCGTTAGGCATTAAATGTTTCTCGCAAACATTCACTTCAATCAAGCGCTTAGTACTCAGCAGCCGCACTTTCATGATTTCACAGAGCTTATCTTTCCCGTCAAAGGGTTGTCGCGCCCTTGCCTCCGACTTAGCGCGCGGGCGTCTAGAAGCGTCATTGCGATTGCGCGAATTTCGCGGCGAATGTTGTGTATTAGGATTAGTCATATGAGCAGTGGCTGGTGTGACATCAAGGCGCCTACGCGTCGCCCTCGTAATGCAATTCATCATCATCTATGGCGGCCGCGTCAAGCCTTTTGGCGAGCTCGGCAATGATTGGGCGATAATAGTGCTCAGGCTCGATCACCTCATCGGGCGCTTCCAAAAGCGCCGTCCGCGCCGCTGCAATCCACTGTATGCAATATAGCCACGAGCCATCCGCAAGCCGCAACTCCGCATCCCCCGCCATCGGCGACAAATCTGCTCGCTCCAAACGCAAGGCCGGCGCACGCTCTTTCGTCACCAAACGCAGCTCTGGTATCGACAAAACCGCTTCAATCCAACGCTTCTCCGTTATCTCAGCATCCTCTTTCAAGCTCTCAAAGCGTATATATTTCATAACAAAAGCCTCGCCTGCTTTAGAATTTTTTTTAGGTGGGGGGCTAAGCCCTAGGGCAACCGCAAAGTCATACATTTGGCAGTTTTTAAGTTTTTTTTATGGGGGGGGAAGTATCCCCCTACGCCGCAACCCCTCGCTGTGCGCGGGTTTGCGTCTACCCCCTCCGCGGGGACACCCCGCGACGCCCCGTCCAGTTTTTGGCGAAACAGGACTTTGCGGCTGCCCTGGGCTAAGCCCCCCTACGCTCGGGCTTCCTCGCAAAATGCGACAACGAATGCAAAATGCTGTGTGGTGGTTGAGCGAAAGAGGGGGATTTCGACAAGGAAGTCGAAATCGAACGCCGATAGGCGATCCCGCGCTACCCCCCTAACACCCGAGCGCCACCTTCGAACTTTCTACTTGCCAAGTACTTCGATGGGTACAATCACTCGCAGTGTGCCAGCGTTACCAGTTGCTTCAGAGTTGTATCCTCCAATACGTATTTGGAGATTGCTAAAATTGTGTTTAATATCTCCCTTATAATCTATGGGAGATTTTGCACTGGTCACATCGTGCTCATGAGAAACTAGCTTTTGTTCATCGCCGTCATAGAGTGCAATCACGAGTTTATTGGGGGCACTGGCGTTACCATTATTATTTGTGCTGAATTGTACCTTTACATATTCTGTAATATTGGCGGGACCAACGTTAATAAAAATAGCACTTTGCTCAAGATTTAGAGTTTTACCCCAAGGTCCAATATTAAGTCTGTTGTTTTGGAGAACCGAGGGCTGACTAAACTTCGGTTCTCCAGTGTTAATGATTCCTGGGTTAGTAGTTTCTGAAATTGAATCGCCGAGCGTTTCGAATTTGATCAGCTCTCGTTCTGCAACGGCAACACATATATTCTCTTTGTCGCATGTTGGAGTGGAATCAGTACATGTTGTTTTTACCCATTGGTTACTTTCGCATAAATGGTGGACATTGCCTACACACTTTCTGTCACCAATAGCACACTCGTAGCATTGATTTTGACTACAAATACTTGCATTTTCTAACTTACAGTCTTCATCAGTATTGCAAATACAAATATTTTCCTTATCGCATACTCCCTCAGAATAATCTACACCACAATCGGTTGTTTCGTATGCTGTACCAGCTTTGTTACACAAACTGTGTACATTACCGTTGCAAGTAGCTGCGTCTGGCGTACAGAGCGTTCCACCTTCACAAGCGCTTGTATCGAATTTACAATTGTTTGTGCAAGTTAGAGTTCCCGTCGTATTGGGAACAACGTCGGCGCATGTTTTGTTGTTGAGATTCGTTTTATCGCAGTCTTCGCCAGCATCGATCTCGCCGTTACCGCACAAGTTAGCGTCAACACAGCTCGCCGTGCTACCCGAAGGAGTGCAAGTTTTATCGTCGCCGCAGTCTTCATTAAATTCGTATTCGCCATTATTACATACTTCAATCTTATTGTCGTTTGTACATCGTTTTGAACCATCTACGCAGCCTTGATGAATATCGTCGCAGTTCCCCGTTTGGCTGTTACATTTTTGATTTTCGCTGCATTCCGAATGTGTAGCCCAGCCAGTGTCGCCGCATATCATGACATTATTGTTGAGGCAAGAGTAGCTTCCCGCTTGGCAGGCTACATCCACACATTTGACTTGTGTAGGATCACAAGTTTGATCTGTACGACAAGTGGCGATGATTTTCCACATTCCCTCATCGCAGAGTTGAACGACCATGCCGTCGCATCGTTTTTCTTGATCATCGCACTCTTTAGTATCGGGTACGCAGTTGCTGTTAACGCAGCGTTGCCCGGTAGGACACTTGTTACCACAGCTGCTGCAGTTTTCAGCATCGGAGCTTAGGTCTTTACAACCCGTTGGACAGCAAGCGTTTCCTGTTGGGCACGTAATGTACCTACCAGTTTCGGCACACACGCACTGACCATCGACACAAACCAAGCCGTCAGTACAACTACCTTCCGTGCAATCTGTAGTATCCTTTTTGACACATTCTCCATCTACACAATGCTCATCTGCTTGGCATTGTTCCTTGCAAGAATTTTGATCGGCACTAGCGCAAGCAAAGCTAAAAAGCGCTGCTAGCGAAAAAACAATAAACAATTTTTGCGTTGACTGCATATAATCTCCTTAGATGAGGCACAAGCGCCTACCGCATACTAGCAAAAGCAAATTGATTTTCAAATGTTCTTTTCGCCATCAAAAGTTCTGAACAATGTGAAAACTGCCAAAAAAGTAGCTAGAGCAAAGCATGGAAAGTCAGTGAGGTGTTCAAAATAAAAACCAATAAAATCAATGTGTTACGCAGAGTAAGGATTCTAAGGGCGATAGCCCTTAGCGTGGGGCAGCGCCCCACCCATAAATCAGAGTCTCCTTAAAAATATAGCCTTGCAGCTTTGCGTCGCTCAAGATTCGTTGTTATTCTTTGCCCAGAAAATACGCTGCGCAAAACGCGCCAATTCTGTATCTTGTGGAGCGCAGCAGTACGGAGACTACAGAATGAAACTTATCATATTGGTTGCAGTGGACGACGCTTGGGGCATAGGTAAAGAAGGCTCCATACCTTGGACATCTAGCCCCGACCTTAAACTACTCGTTGCACGTACAAAGCGCGATGATGCTGCCGTAATGATGGGGCGCGTGACATGGGAATCTATTGGCGAAAAACCCTTGTTTGGTCGTATCAACGCAGTAGTGAGTTCGCAAAGCTCGTCCAAGGCAAACTACTATAGTGACAATCCTCATGTGTTATTTAAACAGTTAGAGGCGCTAGGGCTAGAGTATTGTTTTGTTCTCGGCGGTGTGCGCCTCTATCAATGGGCTATGCCACTAGCTTTTTCTCTCTATATATCGCGTTTTGACGGCGATTATGCCTGTGATCGCTTCTTTCCAAATCCCGCGTTGTATGGTTACCAACGCGTACGAAGGCAGTGGATCGATGAGGAGGAACCTGCATTTTACGATGAACTTTGGCTCAGGCGATGAGTAAGGTAAACGGAAGGCTCTCCTAGCTAGTTTGAACCCAGTCAAAACTCCAATGAGACTTTTCTTAGCAAGTTTGATGGTACCTTAAAAATTCGACACGAGCGACAAGCGTGTAAGTATTAAGGTATCGTGTTGTGTGTCAACACGTTTCACCTGCTAAGGAGATGGCCAAGATGGCTAAAGGTAAGTTGCTCTTAGGGCTTGATATCGGGACATCATCGGTAAAGATCGCCGAACTGAGCCAGACGCGAAATACGTACAATCTGCGTAGCTTCGATATCGTTTCGCTACCCGATGATGCTATTGTTGATGGCGCGATTCTCAATTTGAGCGCTGTGACAGAAGCGATCGCGGGGAGTCTGAAACGCAATCGGATACGTAACAAAGACTGCGCTATCGCGATCTCGGGCTTCTCGGTGATAGTAAAGCGCATCAGGCTTCCGCTGATGACAGACGATGAACTGGATGAAAACTTGCGCTGGGAGATCGAGCAACACATACCCTTCGATTATTCGGACGTCGTGGCTGATCGCGCAATTTTAGGTAGGAATCAATCGCAAGGGTCGATGGATGTTCTGTTAGTAGCCTCAAAACGTGAAACCATTAACGAACATATCGCGGTAACGCGAGAGCTTGGTTTAAGGGTACGCGTTGTGGATGTGGCGAGTTTTGCGTTGCAGAATTGCTTTGAGGCGATGTGCGGGGGGTGCGGGGATGGGGAAGTGGTGGCTTTGGTCAACATTGGCGAGAATATGACGTCAATCGTTGTACTCGATTCGGGAGTTACTGCGTTTACGCGCGATATTAATATTGGTGGTGCGCTGATTAGCTCCGAAATACAAAAGCAACTCAGCATTACTCGCCAAGAAGCTGAAGCCTTCAAAGTCGGGCGAATCGACGCGAATCTGAACGCCGTCATACCCAGTGAAGTCGACGCGATTACGCGTCAGGTCTCCGAGAGTATTGGCCAGGAACTCAAGCGCTCCCTAAACTTCTTTTATGAAACGTCGGGTTCTTCTCAGGTGCATCGTTTGGTGCTCTGCGGCGGCGTTGCGAAGAGTAGCAGCAGCGTCAGCGAGATTGAACGCAGTACAGGGCTTAAGGTAGAGCTTGCTAATCCTTTTAATACTATTAATTTCGATGAGAAAGCCTATAGCCGTAGCTTAATCGATGGATTCTCCGCGCAATCCTGTATTGCTCTTGGTTTAGCGCTAAGGAGGACGGTAGAATAATGTTAGTCCGCATTAACCTAAATCCAGAGAGAAAGCGTGTCGTTAAGCGCGATCCTTTACAATCGTTGTCTATAGTTTTGGGGCTTTTGTTATTGGTAGAGATTATCGCTTGCTTCGTTTTGGCGGTGCAGATCAACGCTAAACTCGAAGAACTAGAGAGTAGCGTGCATCGTAAAAACGCGGAGAAGGCGCAAATTGAGGCCAAACTCTCGGAAGTTCCAAAACTACAAGAGAAAATCAAAGAACTTCAGGCTAGGGAGTTGACGCTTGCTCGACTAACGAGCATGAGGACGGGTCCACAGCATGTACTTGATGAATTGGCGCGTATTTTAACCCATCCACGCGATGCAGTGCAGATGAATGCTGCTCGCGAAGCGGCTTGGTTGCTTTCGTGGGACGTGGAAAATGTGATGATTCAAGGCTTTGAGGACTTAGGTAAAGGCAACGTAAGCATACGAGGTCAAGCCCGCAGCATGGACGATATATCGGAATTTTGGCTTCGTTTAAAGAGTAGCCCGTTTTTTAGAAATATCAGGCTTGGCGAAATAAAAGATGGCAAAATTTCTTCGCTAGATGTGAATATACAGCATTTTAATTTCACGGCGGAAGCGAATTTTAACTACCAAACCAAGGACGGGCTAGCTTTGCTCGAACAGCTAGGAGGCGAGGCGCAAGGCGAGGAGGCGATGCCGTGATGATTAGAGTGAGTGAGAGCATCATGAGGTGGGGGTGTTACGGGGGCAGGCCCCCCGTAGAGGGGGGAGCGCAAGATCACCCGAAAAAGTCGCCTAATGCCGCAGACTGTGCGCTGGTTTGGGCTTTGCCCGAAACAGCGCACAGTCTAGCGCGGCATTTGGCGAATTTTGAGGGAAGCTTGCGCGCGGGGGGACACTCCCCCAAAAGAGGAAACGAAAAGTTTTACGCATTCTCCGCAAGTGGAAACGGCCTGCGGTTAAAGGCGATTGGCGGCAACAATTATGGCAAAGAATAGCTCAATTAAGGATACAACGCCACAGCAATGGCTGTTGGTGATATTCATTTTTATGTTTGTCATCGCGCTGTCGTTTTACTTCTTGTTTTACAAGAATAAACAGAGCGATTACGAGACGTTAAAGCAAAAAATGGTCACTTTGGATAGGGATATTGCGTCGTTGAAGCAGCGCGAGGGTCAATTAATGGAGACGCGCAAGGAGGCGGAGCGGATGGAGGCGCGTTTGGCGATTTTACGTGCCAAGATTCCCGAAACTTCGGACGAGTTGAACTATTTTTTGTCGAGTATTTCTCAGCGTGCGGCGTCGGCAAAGGTGGATAAGTGGAATTATTTTAAACAAGAGGGGCTGATCGCGCAAAATGAGGTGTCGGTGGTGCCGATTAGGATGGAGTTTGAGGCGACGTATGAGGCGGCGATTAACTTTTTTTGGGAGTTGTCGACAATGGGGGACGGTTTGAAAACGGGTTCCAAGGAGCAGATTGTGAATATTCGCGGTGTGCGAATGGAACGCGCTTCGCAATCAGGGGCGAGTAAGGATTTGCAGGGATTGTTAAAAATTTCATGTGTAGCAGAGACCTATCTTTACACGGGTACGCAGCTTCAGGCTGGCAAGTAGTAGGTTTGAGTGATGAGAAAGAGGGTTTTTAGAAAGGCAGCGCTAGCGTCGCTCTTATGCATGGCGATGGGCTCTTCGTATGGGTGTGAGGAGGAGTACAGTGTTCCCGTAAGCACTGTGCAGACGGCGTCACAGACGAAGGCTAGGCAGGGTAGCCTCAATAAGCAGGCGTTAGAGCTAGCTGAGGGGAATTGGCAGCCAGCCAAGAATTGGGAGCGCCAAAACTACCAGCGCAATCCGTTTAGGGGCTTTATTGATGCCATCATGGCCGAGCGGATCAACGAGATTAATCGCAAAGCTATGGATGAAGAGGGGGGGGGAGAGTCGATTACGCTACCAGCGCAGATGTATAGCGTTAAGGATTATAAGTTAATCGCTGTGATTACGGGAACCGCTGACCCCAAAGCCTTTGTGCTTGATCCGAGCGGAAACCGCTTCGTGCTGCGACGCGGCGATTTGGTGGGCAACAATAACGGGACGGTGTCCAACATTCAGCGAGATAAAATAGAAGTCTTTGAAATGATATCGGGGGAGGGGAAATATATAGAAATGCTTCTTTATCCAGAGGAAAAAAAAGGCATAAACTTAAGTATTAGATGAATGAGATAGGCTTAAAGTTGATGATACTTCGAATGAAAAACATAAGATTATGCGTATTGCGCATGGCGCAAGAGCGAGGAGCTTACGATGAAGCTTAGCAGTAAATATGTCAAACGCGGTTTTTTTGCCTTCTGTCTCGTTGCCTGTGCGTTTAACGGCATCGGTTGGGATGATGGTTCGCGGGTGCAGCATGGCGTTGAGGCGAGCTTGGCTACGCCCGAGCGAGCTGACGCATCAAAGCGAAATAGCTTATTGCAGGAGATAGGTGAGACTGAGGCGCTTATGCGCAGTCTTTCCGAACAGGCGTCGCTTATAGGCGATTCTCGGCGTAAACTTAAGCGCTTGGAGCGCGCGCAAGCGCAGCTTAAAGCGTCGACGGACACCTACGCCGCGCCTAGTTGCGATGAGATGGAGTATTTGCGAAAAGCTGTAAAAGATGGGCGCTGGGCTAAGCGTAAACTCAAGATACAGCAGCGAAAACACGCGAAACTCCAAAAGCAGCTAGCGGCGCTAACGCATGTGAAGTCGCCAAGCCCCAAAGCTGCAAGAGAAAGCGTTGAGCTTAGCACGGACTTAGCGCGAAACACGGCGAGTGGCGAAGTGTCGCCTGCGGACGCGGGGCTAGAGTTGCGAAATATTCGTTTCGAAGAGCGCGAGGAGAGCTTACGCGTTGTCATTCAACTGAGCGGTGAGGGTAACTATGAGCGGCGAAAACTGTCGGAGCATGAGACGGCGCTGAGTTTACGCAATGTGAAGTTGCCTGCAAATTTGAGTAAAAAATTCGATACCTCGGCGCTTCGCGGTGGCGTCGCGATGATCGATAGCTACCAAGCCAGTGACGGGACGGTTCTTGTGGCTAAAACAACACAAACTCTAAGCCAGAGCGTTGAACAAACGAAGGATGGCTTGGTTTGGGAGTTCAAGCCGTTGATTAGCGTTCAAAGTGCATCTGCTCCCCTTGACAGGCGCTCCAAAGTCCGCGTGAGTGCCTCGGATCCTAGCAATAACGAGGATTTGAAGCTTGCCCAAAACTACGGTAAGCGAAACACGCTAAAGGGCACAGAACTCGCGAAACGTAGAATTACCCTTGATATCCGCGATGCAGACATACACGATTTGCTGCGCCTACTCTCGGACGAGATCAACGTCAGTATAGTCGCTAGCCCCGAGGTAAAGGGCAATGTGAGCTTATCGCTAAAGAGCGTTCCCTTCGATCAAGCCCTAGACATTATTTTGCGCACCAACGGTTTAGGCATGCGCTATGAGGGTAGTATTATTTGGGTTGCTAAAGCGGAGACTTTCGCCGAAGAAGAGCGACGCGCGATGGAGGCGGCAACGGTGCGCGAGAAGCTTGAACCGCTCGAAGTGCGTTTGATTCCCGTAAACTACGCGACCGCCGAGGGCATTCGCAGTAACGTTGCGCCGCTGCTCTCAGAGCGCGGCAGCGTCAACATCGATCCGCGAACGAACACGCTGATCATTAAGGATGTCGCGGCGAATCTCAATGCGGCGGAGATCTTGGTTAACAGCCTTGATACGCAGACGCCACAAGTACTCATTGAGGCGCGCATCGTTGAGACGCAGGCCAACTTTACCAAGGAACTCGGCGTGCAGTGGGGCGGAGACGGCATTGCTAGCGCCGCTACGGGTAACGCCACGGGAATCGTTTTTCCATCGACCATTGGGATCGCTGGGGGATCGACTAATGACCTCAACTACGGTACGAGCGCTACACCTAACTTTGCCGTAAACCTTCCCGCCTCCGTGGGAACAGGCTCTGGCGGCGCTATCGGCATGACCTTTGGATCTATTGGCGGGGCGATTAATCTCAATATTCGCCTAAGCGCGCTGGAAGAGAAGGGTTTTCTCAAAATCGTGTCATCCCCGCGCGTTATGACGCTGGATAACGTTGCCGCATCCATTCAACAGGGAACATCTATCCCGATTTCCGTCGTATCGGCAGCGGGCACAAACACGGTCTTCTTCGACGCCATACTGAGCTTAAATGTCACCCCACACGTCACGCGTGATGGCAACATTTTCCTTAAAATCAAACTTACCAAAAACGAGCCAGACTTTGGTAACACTGGCGCCGATGGAAACCCCTCCATACTCAAGAAAGAAGCGGCAACGGAGCTGCTCATCCCCGACGGCGATACCACGGTTATCGGCGGTATTTACACTCGAGCCACTTCGCAGTCGATGAAGGGAATTCCTTTCCTAAGCTCCATCCCCTTCTTGGGCTACTTCTTCCGCAGTACTTCCGAAACGGACAACCGCACGGAGCTGCTCATCTTTATTACACCGCGCATCGTAAATCGCGAAAGCTCTATCGCCGCTGGCGGGCCAGGATCGTTTATTCCCCCCATGAGCGAAGGAAAATAAGGTATTTTGCCAAGGAGACTCTGAACACAAAAATAGTGAAAAATTCACTAATTTGAGAGCTTAGCACGGCTAGAAATAACGAATTTAATTTTATAAATTCGATACATTTTTAAACAAAATGAGATATTTTGTAGAGAAGCACAAGTTGAGAATGCTAATTAAATAAGGCAGGTGGAAGATAAAATGACATTTTATTCGAAAAGTGCTTAAAAGAGTGCTTTCTTTTTTGGAGGGGGGTGCGGGGGGAACCTTTTTTCTTTTGCAAAAAGAAAAAAGGTTCCCCCCGCGCAAAGCTCTCTCATTTGATAAACGATTAAGTTACGCGGCACAACACAGAGCTGCTTGTTTCGCCGATAGCAATCTATTATGATGATATTTTGTAGGGTGCAGCATCATTGTACCCTTGGAGTTTAGCCATGAAACGCGTTATCCCCATATTATTACTCGCCGTTTTCGCCGCTAGCGCTCTAGTGCAGGCTTGCGTTGAAAATAACCCCTCTGTTGTCGCTGTCGCGGTGGACTACCGTTATGACCAAGAAGTATCGTGTAGGAACGGCAAATACATGAGCTCGGACACCATCTATCTTGAGGAGCTCACCACTGGTTATAGAGGCTCCGTCGTGCTAGAGAACAAGATGTCGCAAACGCTGCCCTACAAAGGCTCTGGCGGTTCTGGCAGCGGCAGTGGTTCTACCATCGACGTTACGCCACCCGACTACAACTCCATTTACGTCGAGAAGTTAGCGCTTAAGTGTACGGAGGGCGCCTGCGAAGGACAAACAGCGGATTACAAAACGATCCTGCATGTGACCGCTGGCGCATGCGCGAATCCTGGCTTTACGCTACCAAATGATTGGGTTCCCGCAGCCGCGGGTGAGAGCATTACTGTGAGTATTGTTGTGCATTACAAGGACTCTGGAAGGCTGAAGAATAAAACGAACGAGGTTTTTGTAATGCTCACGCTCTCCGATAAGGCGCTTTGCCCTGATGGCCAAATTTTTGATCCCAATGAATCGGGGCTGTGTAAGACTAAATCGTAACAGAACGCAAAATTTATCTCTAAGGACGCTCTGCTTCATTCGATGTTTTCGCTTTTTCCTTTTGTGGGGGAAGTTTCCCCCTGCGCCGCAACCCCTCGCTACGCGTGGGTTTGCGTCTACCCCCTCTACGGGGGGTCTGCCCCCCGTAACGCCCCCGCAACGATTATTCGAGCTTCCCAGAGTAAAGAAACATCCCACTCGCCCTAGCCAAGGCAAGAACAAAAGGCCAGAAAATGCTCGAATTTAGCTCCCAGGAACTGCTTAAGTTAGCACAATATGTTGATGAACTTTTTAAATTCATGCAAAAGCGTCATCACTATGCACATGGACCCAAAGAAGCATGGCAGGCCCCAGAACTAACGCTTCCAGAGATTTTCGCCAAACATGCTGCACACTTCGACAACGACGATCTCGACATACTCTATTTTAGCCTAGCCTCGCAGCTGCACCCTCATATGGCGGCGCTGCTTGATGAACTCACCGGTTTTAGCTATGCAACCCCCATGGCCTGGCTAAAACTCAAAGACCACACGCTGGGAAAAAATTATTGGAACACACAGTATCGTTTCGATCTCTCTCGTCCGCTATTTCGCATAGGTTTTTTGACTTTGGCTAGCAGCACTGCAGCAGATCATGCCTACTTACTGCGACCTCTGATAGTGGCAAACGACGTTATCCAAGCCTTCGAGGGGCAGCGCTCTATGGACGAAGCACTCCTTGATTTTGCGCGTTTGCACGAAGCCGTATTCCCGCTACCCGTGCCTGCTTGTAATGAAGATAGCGCCGAAAAGCTACGAGCTGTCTTATACCATTATCACGAGTACTACGAACGCCAAGAGCCCATGATACTTGCGCTCAGTTCGGATGCACAGTATCCGCTGTTAAGCGCTACCGTCGCCATATGCCGTCAAATCGAGCTCAATGTCATCGCAGTAGATGCCGAGCTTGTAGCACAGCAGAGAAAACACAAGGTGAGTGCAAGCATTCAGCGCGCCATGCGAAGTGCTGCGCTTTTTAATGAGGTGATCGTCTTCTATAATGTGGGCGATAGCTTTAAGCAAAAATCGGCGTTCAGTAACGCGGTCAATTTTGCCATCGAGCGCTATCCTTGCTTATGTATCATACTTTATCACGAGCTTGAGGAAGTTTCGCCGTCTTTGGCCGACACGATAACATTGTTTTTCAAACTTGATGCCCCAGCCCAAGGAATAGAGGAGTACGAGGAGCGGGTGAAGTTTTGGGACGACAACATTCGTCGCTACGCGCTTAACCCCTTGGAGCCTGAAAACTGCGCGCGTAGTCTTGATTTGCGCCCCAACGAAATTGCCAAACTCGTGTGCGCCACTCGTTGGCTATCGCCCGACGAAAGTCAATTCTCGCAGCGCGACCTCGAACTCGCCCGAGGCCAGCAACTAGAAGCGATGAAAGCGCTATCCCAACAAGACGCAAAAGGCTAAAATCATAAGGTTTTAGATCGGCGTTTCTTCCAATAACGACGCCGGTTTGCAAAACAGAACTTGACTTTTGTGCAATTTTTGACTAGCAGTCATATAAGCTGCGCGTGGTGCGCAGCAATGCTGTAACTGTGCTTTTTGAATACTGTGGGTGCTAGACCCCGGTAAAAAGGAGGAACATGGGTTGAACACATACGGACGACACCTTTTGCTTGAATATTACGACTGTGACAAATCAATCCTGAATAACTTAGAAGCCATAGAGGCTCTATTCATCGCAGCGGCAAGAGCGGCGGACGCGACAATCGTCCAATCGACGTTCCATCGCTTTGCTCCACAAGGAGTGAGTGGCGTTGTAGTTATTGAGGAGTCACATCTTTCTATCCACACATGGCCGGAGCATGGATATGCTGCCGTTGACTTCTATACTTGCGGTGCTAGCGAACCTGATAAAGCGCACCCAGTACTTTTGGAAGGCTTAGGTTCTAAGCGTTACGAAATGTTGGTAGTCAATCGCGGTGTTCTTCCTCCACGTCAGTGCTTGAAGGTTGTCCATCAGGAGAGCCTTGGCCTTGAACCTGCCATGCAACTAGTAGGAGAGACTGCGTGATAGTGATAAGACCTAAGGGATATTGTCTGGTGGCTGGCCGCTCTGAAGGCTTCATGCCACTCAATGCGTTCGACTCTGCCCTCATTAACGCTGGGGTTGGGGATACCAACCTCGTAAAGATGAGCAGCATCTTGCCCCCTGGGGCTAAAAAACTCGATTCCGTCTCTTTGCCTCCTGGAGCCTTGGTTCCCGTTGCCTATGCCGACATGCTATCGTCCAAACCTGGCGAACGCATTGCTTCGGCAGTCGCGGTAGCCGTCCCCGAGGATGAGAGCTTAAATGGAGTTATTATGGAGCACCACGGCGTTGGTAGCGTCGAGGAAATCGAAGGCATCGTTCGCGAAATGGCCAAACAAGGGATGATATTCCGCAATCGCGCATACAAATCCATCGAATCTATCGGCATCGAGCACGTTGTCGAAAAACATGGTGCAACTTTTGCGGCCGTCGTACTTTGGGACGATGAGTAAAGTGGCTAAAATCGTTGTAAAGACGCGGAGTTAAGGCTTCGCGTCTTTTTTTGTGGTGCGCTCGGCGAGCGCACGCTCTAAAGGGTGAAAGTCCCGAATCCGCCCGGTAGTGGGAAGGATATAGCCGAACACCAAGGGTGTCCGCCGCGAGGCGGAATCTGAAGGAAGG
>JBBAEA010000026.1:0-29446 GCA_041656175.1 Bradymonadales bacterium
TATCGTAAAGTGACTGTAAGACTGCATGAACCCTCCTGAGTGTGAGTCTTTTGCAAAACAATCATACAACAGAAAGTTCGTGCAGTCCCCTGTTGCACTCGTAATGAAGATCTACCCATGATCTACGATGTCCAAGCCTGCGAAGGTGGGCATCGCTATTGTCGCGGAAAGAACAATCCACCCGTTAAACTAATAGAGAATCATCCAAGCTACCGCTGTCTCCCTGTTAAGGCGCTACCTGGCATCAATGCGACAAAGGACCTTAAAACATGGGTTTGCACTGATAAGACAGGTTGTCCCTGTAAAGGTACAACCTGTAAGCTGAATCAAAGCTGTACGGATACAGGGTGTGTAGATCTTGAGCTTGAGCCCGAACTCTGCGGAGATCAGCCCATTTTAGAAGGCTATCGCTGTGTACGGAAGTCTCTCGGCTTTGCTGTGCAAGAGACTATCTTGGTGAAAGGTCTGGCCTGCGACCAAGAATCTTGCGCTTGCGCTTCGACCACTTGTCCCCAAGATACGTACTGCCAAAATGGCAAATGTTATTGTGGTCTCTACCCATTTCCAACGGCTGGGTATCGCTGTGAGTCTCGGTTACTGTATAATGGCGAAGCCCAAAAGAGCGTTTGTGTACAGGAAGAGGGGTGTTTGTGCGCAGGTAAAAAAGTTGAGAAGGAGGGGACTTGCGAGATTGAATGCTACGGAAAGGGTGAACTGAAGGAGCAAGGCTGCTTCTGCGGCGCAAATCAAATCGATCCCGCTTCGGAGCTCTGTATCGAAGCCAATGGCGAGCTCTTCAGCGTGTGCAAGAAGCCGCGTGGCTGTAAGTGCAACGATAAGCTTTGCCCCCCAAGTACCTTGTGTCGAGAAGGAAGTTGCATAGATCCGCTTACAAACAAAGCCATCCCTGAACTCCTCAATGATAGCCAATCCCTGCAAATTTCCATGCCCTGCTCTCTAGAGAAAGGCTGTGAATGCGGGAAGGGGCTCTGTTCACAAGGCAATTACTGCTTGGGGGCAAAGTGTTACAGGCGGCTGCGCCCCAACATCGTCAACAATCAACGCGTCTATTACGATTTCGCAAAGATCCCTGATGGGCTTGAACGACGCGTTTCAGACTACGACCGAGAGAATGTTTATCGCTTAGCGCTCTTTTAGAGTTTGAGTAACTTTGCGCCAGAGGCCTACATCAGTTTGTTAGATGTCCTCGTGCAACACGAGTGCTGTGATGGCTCCACTACCTACTCCTATACAGGTGACAACCGCTGTGCACTCGCCGCTGGCTGTACTTGCGGGGAATCACAGTGCGCGTATGGACAAAAATGTATCCAAGGCAAGTGTACGAGCTGCAGGATGTGGTATGATTTCGATACAAGATACTTGGCTGGAAAAGACTGCGAGAATTATTGGTAGGGAGAGTTCGTTGCAGCTGTAGATGTGCATAGCTGCGTGTTGCATGTAAGCGCCGATGAAGGAGTTTTTTGCGCTCCAAGACAAGCGTATAAGCTCCTCCACCCTCGCAAAGCATTCCAATAACACGTCCCCCAAAACCTCCCCGCGATCAACCCTCAAAAACCAGAGCTCGCATTCTAAGTCATTGATTTTGTTGATTTATTGAGCAAGTCGCCAAACACAACATCATAGTTCCCGCCCCCGAACTCAAGACACACACATAAGTCGCCCATCGTTCCCTAAAGAGACTCTGATTAATGCAAAATTAGTAAGGGCAGGTTTCAAACCTGCCCTTGATTAAAGCAAAAACTCAGGCGAGTTTTCAAAATAAAGTCAATAAAATCAATGCTCTACACGCAAAACGGGTTCTAATGGCGATAGCCCCAATGAATCAGAGCTTTCCCAAGGAGGCTTTGAACAATCGCGTCAGTGGCGTTACGGGGGGCTGTCCTCATCATTACGGAAATCTTTTATGCCCAAATCAACAACATAATTGTTGTAAGAAGAGATCTTTGCTCTGAAGCAAAAAACTTATCATTAAAAACCTTTGGGCGGCTAGGAATGGTGAATTTAATTTTACAAATCCGATACTGTTTTAAACAAAATGAGACTTTTTGTAGAGAATCATAACTTGAGACTTTTGCACGGAGCGGGCTAAGAAGCGCAAAAAATATTTATGAGACCTTTGCACGGCTAGAAATTGTAAATATAATTTTACAAATCCGATACAGTTTCAAACATAATAAGACATTTTGTAGAGAAATACAAGCTAAAAATGCTAATAAAATAAGGCAAGGTGAAGATGGAATGACATTTTATTCGAAAAGTGCTTAAAAGAGTGCTTTCTTTGGGGAAGGGGGGTACGGGGGGAAACATCTTTTCTTTGGCACAAAGAAAAGGGTTTCCCCCCGTGCAAAGCTCTCACTAATCCTAAGGAAGCGCTGATGCCTGCCAAAAGCACAGCGCCCATAGCGTGTTTGCTTGCTAAACTTGCTGGGAAGCATTAAAATGCAGCCCCTTGGCGCCATTGGTGCATAGAACCAAGGGTAAATGCGAGAAGGAGGTGGCGATGGTAAACAAGAAAGAGTTGGAAGAGCAGAGAGCTAAAGAAGAGAAAGAGCGTTACGAGTTTTTTAAGGCGAGGCAAGGTAAGTGCCAGTATTGTGGAACGCGCCTAAAGTGGGATGCCTATGAGGTGCGAGGTTTGGCTGGTGGTTGGGTGCTTGAAGAGCAGGAAGACGGCAGCAGTAAAGCATTTTGCTACAAATGTTTTGAGTTTCCACAGCGAGGTAGAACTGCGCATCGCTTAACGATTTATGAAGAGCAGCGTTCGACGGAGGAGGCGATGGGCTTGGGCGGCGAGGGGGAGGAGCCACAAGCTGATTGATGAAGCGCCCACTGTATTTTGCGCTCATAATTTTTGCGGTATGCGTGGGAAGTGTAGGCGCGCTATTTTCGTGGATAGCGCCTATACTTGTGCTGCTTTGTTTTGTTTTTAGGGCAGTTTTAGCGCGCTCCGCAAGCACGAAGGCTTTAAGCGCTACGGTTCAGTTAGCGTTGTTTTTGTGCTGTGTTGTAGGAGAACTGACGCTTAACTGGGGTCAAAGCGGTTTTCTTCGTTTTAGCGCGGGTATGCTGCTGTACGTATTTTGCTTACGCACATTTCAACACGAGCGCTCAGGGGAGAGGATGCAGGTAGGAGTGATTTCCTTGCTCCCCATCGCTGTGTTGGCGTACCGATCCGAAGTATGGATATCGCTGTCGCTACTCTTGGTTTTTATCATCCTATATGCTGCTCACTTAATGGAGCAGACAGGAGAGAAGTCGAGTGCTGGCCTACATTTTGGAAGAACTCGTTCTAGCGCCTGGCGTCGACTCTCTAGGGTTGCTAAAGGCTACCTTCTTTTTACCCTGCTCGCCGGCGCGGGCGTATTCCTTGTTTTACCCCGTTTTGGCAACGATTTAGCGAACCCAGCAGCGGCAAACCCGCGTTCTGCCTACAACGAAGGGAATTTGGATCTGCAAAAATCGGGCAGGGTTCAGAGTGATCCCATGCTGCTCTTTTCGGCGGATCTGCCTGCTAATGCTGATGGTTACTATTGGCGTATGCAGACGCAGAGCAGTTTTGACGGGAAGCGTTGGTTAGCAGATGCGTATGTAGCAAATAGGCAACAAGACTCGGCGTGGACACAGCTTTTGGAGCGTTTGCGCAGCTATCAACGGCGCCGTGTGACTTTAGAGTTTACGCGGCCTTGGCCACACACGCGAATACCTAGTTTGGCTAAGACGCACGCGATTGAGCCTGTAGCAGGAGAGGGGTTTGCATATCGCTTGGCACAGGACTCAGCGAGTAATTGGTTTAGGATAAATAATCGGCGCTCTCAGTCATTGATGGGTTATAGTTTGCTTTGGGAGGATAGTGAGCGTATTTTAGATAGCGGTGAAAAACAGTTAAATTCGAAGGTTTGGCCTTATGGAAGAACAAAAGAGCCGAAAATCACGGATTTGGCAAATAAAATTGTAGGAGCCGAGCGTTCCCCATTAATAGTCGCGGCTTTGGTGTCGGAGTATTTGAAGAGTCATTACCACTATAGTTTGGATTTACCCGAGCGTGGGCAGTGGCCTGTAAGCGATTTTTTGTTTGAACAAAAATCAGGGCATTGTGAAGTTTTTGCGGCGAGTATGGCGGCGTTGCTTTCAACTTTAGAGCTGAGATCGCGCTTGGTAACAGGTTATTATTCGGCTGAAGTCCGTGAAGGACGTAATTTTGTTCGTAATGCGCATGCGCACGCTTGGGTGGAGGTTTACGACGGGGCAGGGGCTTGGCATCGCTTTGATCCTACGGCTTCATCTGCTGGCTTTTCGACGCCATCGGCGTGGGTAATTTTCAACGATCGTTTTACGAACTACCGAAACTCTATTTTGTTTCGATATTTAAAAAAGCACTGGCCTAAAGCTATTTTGATGCTGCTCATGTGTGTTGGGGTGAGTTTAGCTTTTTCGTGGATGCGTTGTTGGCCACGGCGAGGGTGCGCAAAGTGCGCTTATGCGAGCGTTTTTGTCATGGCGCTCTGTATGCTCTACTCAATATGGCAGGGAATGTTTGGGCTTTTCATATTTTGTTTGCATCCGTTGTTGTTTTTAGGCATCGTTTTTGCGCGTAAAGCGTTCAAGCCAGAACTATCGCGTCAGCGTGCGATTGAGAGCTATTTAGCTTTTATTTCGCTGTGGCAAGCTCGCGACGGGAATAGTGAGCTTATGGCTAGCAGTTTAGAATCACAGCGGCGCTATGCAGTGGATAAGGGGCTTGATAACACTGTTTCGTATTTAGATGCGTACGCGAGCTGGCGCTTTGGCGCAGATATGGGGAAAGCTAAGTTATCGATGGTTTATGGCTTTTTACGAAATGCCAAAAAGGAAGTTCGTAAAATGCAGAGAAACGCCGAACTTAATCTTCCCTAACCGTGATAGTGTAGAATAAAATTTGCGGCAGTAAATCTGCAAGAGGAATTAGCTTATGCAACCACGTTGTTTAGCCATCATTGGGGATTGCCCCAAAGACGTAAAACGAACTGTTCGGGTGAGTAGCTTTTCGCAGTTTCAGCGAATTTGCGGGGAGCTTGAGTCGGATAGTTATTTGGCGGGGCACGCTGCTTGTCATGCGACGATGAACGGTTTTGATCGCGTGTTGTTCAGTAAGGCCGATATCGCTTCGCTGGAAGCTGTGTTGGTATCGCTACGCGAACTCGTAGCGCAGGGTTCCTTCGATATTTTGGTGATTCCAGGTCTTGTCGATTTTGAGGCGCAAGCGCGCGTATGCGATGAACTTAGCGCATTGGAGCCGCAATTTTATTTTCGCTTGCTCTTGGATCTGCCGCAGGACGTTGGTTTTGAAGACGCGATAGAGCGCCAAAGTAAAGCCGCGCTTTGGCTTAAGTACGTGATGCCGTGGGTGCTAACGCATAGCCCAGGGCGTCGCAGCGAGGAGTGGCTACCAGCGTCTGCGGTGGCTGGCGCGCTGATTGCGCGGCTTCGTGAGAGTTTACGCGGGGTGCATGCTTTAGCGGATTGGAGTCGTGAGGATGCGGCATACCTTGCAGAGCATGGCGTTGCTGCTCTTTACGTTTTTGGGCAAAGGGCGATGGTGGGGCTTTATCCCGAAAATGTCGCAAAAGCGCCAGCTCGGGCTAATATAGCTCATGTCGAAGCGTCGATTTCGATGCCCGTGGAGCGCATTCGTCCGATGAATTTAGCCGATATGGCGACGGACGAACTATCAGCTTTGTCGGAGGCGGAAGTCGAAGTGGAACTGCTTTCGGCGATCGATAAGCGTTGCGCCGAAATAATGAAGCAGTATCCGCGAAACGACAAAAGTTTGTGGCAAGCATTGCGACGCAGCGCCGAGGCTGTACTTCGCCCTGCCAAGGAAAAGGCTACGATTAAACGATATTTTGTCCGCTGTGATGAGGAGACCGCGTCGTGGGGAACTCCTACATCGCCTGTGATGGAGATTTTACTAGAGTTTCCAAAACGCGTGAGCCAAGTACAGATCAAAACGCGGAGGATTTAGTATAGTCATGGCACGCTACTGTGCTTTTTTGCGAAACAGCGGCTTTACGCCGTTTAGCGATGGTTAGCGTAAAAGCGTTGTTTATGGCAATAACGAGGTCATGGCGACTGCGCTGCTTCTAGGGGCTAGCGTGGGATCGCCTTCGTTTCGACACGGATCTCGAAACGCAACGCCGTTGGTAGCCCGTAGGGCTGTGTGCCAGGGAGTGGTACACATTCCAGCGAAAGACGCAGAGTTCGCAGTTATGCTGTGCTTTGGCGGATAGTCGAAACATAAGAAAAATATTGCGCTCATTAGTGAATTTAGCGCGCTAGCCCGCGCGCAGAGAGCTCTGCTACGGCAAAAAAATAACGAGGTGTTTAGGATGTCACATAGTGTTACCATTAAAGTTTGGCGGCAAGATTCGCAGGATTCGGCAGGTCGTTTTGAGAGTTTTGAGCTGGAAGTGGAGCCCGAGTTGTCGCTTTTCGATACTTTAGATGTGTTAAACGAGTCGTTGGTGAAAGCTGATAAACGGCCGCTAGCCTTTGATTCGGATTGCAGGGAGGGGATTTGTGGAACTTGTGGGTTAGTGGTGGATGGCTTGGCGCACGGGCCTATTCCGACGACGACTTGTCAACTGCATATGCATCATTTCGCGGGTAAGGATGAGATTGTCATTGAGCCATTTCGTTCCCGCGCGATGCCCGTGGTGCAGGATTGTTTGGTGGATAAGTCGGCATTGGATCGCATTATTCGTGCGGGTGGTTACGTTTCGGTCAAAACAGGACAGCAGCCCGAGGCGAACAGCATTTTGATTCCGCGCAAGAAAGCCGATGAAGCCTTTGTTTATGCATCCTGCATTGGCTGCGGAGCCTGTGTGGCGACTTGTCGAAACGCGGCTGCGCATTTGTTTACTGGCGCGAAAGTGGCGCAGTTGTTGGCGCTTCCGCAAGGACACCCAGAACGGAGCAGGCGCGCGCGTGCGATGGTAGATGTGATGGATGAGGAGGGCTTTGGAACTTGTTCCAACGAAGGAGAGTGCGAGGCGGTTTGCCCAAAAAGCGTGCCGACTGGAGCGATTGCGGCATTGAATCGCGAATATATTCGCTCGCTCTTTATGAAATCCTAGCCAAATTGCAATGAGCTGGGTTGCGTTTTTCAGCTGTTTTGTCGAATGTAATTCGATGGGCGGGTGATGAACTGATTTTTCCGACATGTTTTAAGTCGTTAGTTTTCGCAATGAGGTCAATTGTTCAAGCTTTCGCCGATTGTAGAAATACGCCGTGGTGAGCGAGTAGGGCTAGCCTTTTCGGTATTTTTTGCCTTCCTATCGGTTGCGACCGTGGTTGTCGGGCGTAGCCTAAGCGACGCAGTTTTGCTATCGGCGCGCCCACAAGTGGACATTGCGCAGTTCTTTATCATTTCGAGCGTGGCGCTGATGGGTGCGTCCATGGTGTACTTCGCGCTTGTTCGCGTGCTTTCGCCGACGCGCTTACACCCAATGATTTTGCTGCTCTTTGCGGTGACGGCGCTGTATTTACGCTTTGTGGGTGAGCCGCGTTCGGGGGCGATGGTTTTGCTGACCTCGACGTTTTTAACCATAGCGCCAGCCTTGTTAAATATTATTTGTTGGAATGCGATAAGCGATTATTTCGATTCGAGCCAGGGGCGGCGCTTGTTCCACATTGTTTTTGCCGCTTCGACTTGCGGTGGAATAGCGGCGGGGCTAGGGATCCCACCGTTTATTCATGTTTTTGGTATTGAATCATTATTTTATGCTGAGTCTTTTGCGTTTTGCATAGCGATTATTCCGGCGCTTTTGCTGAGTCGCAAACACAAGCAGGAGCGAACGGCGATTACCTTTAGCTCTTCGCGCGACTTGAGTCTGTGGCATAATTTACGCGAGGGAGTGGACGATTTTTTACGCAGCTCATTGTTAAAGACTTTGGCGCTTATCGTGTTTTTCGCGGCTATCGCGACGAATGTTATCGACTTTGCGCTAAAGGACTATTTGCGCGAGCATTTTAGCCGCGATGAGATCGCGCTCTTTTATGGGCACTATAACGCTGTTGCTAACGCGGTTCACCTAATATTCCAAATTTTATTCGTGCAATCGATATTGAAACGCTATAATATTTCTATGCCTTTCTTGATCTTGCCTATTGCGCTGTTGCTGCTATCCGTTCCCTATTTGCTGACAGCGTCGTTTATATCGATTGTAGCGCTGAAGTTTTTTGACGTCTTTTTGCGCTTTACCATTCAGGATCCTGCGCGCGAGATTGCGGTGGCGCCGATACCGTATTTTCAGCGTAATCGCGCGAAGATCGTCATTAAAGGGTTCATGAACCCGCTCGGTGCGATTGTGGCGGGTAGTCTACTGATGGCTACGCAAAAGTGGGGCGCTAGTATATCGCTTGGTATGCTGCTCCTCCCTACTTTACTCTTATGGCTATACTCTATACGCCACATCCATAAAGATTATGCGAGTGACCTGATGTTTTCGCTTTCGCGTGGACGCGCGGAGGAGCGCACGCCAGCGCCGCTTTTGGAGCAAGATTTTGATGATAGTCTAGAGGCGCTACAAGAGAGCTCTCCTATACTTCGACAAAGTGTCCTCGAATCCTTGCCCGAGATGCTCAAAACCCAAAAACGAAATATTTCAGCCGTTCAGCTCCAAACCATACTTAAGCGCGAGTGCCGCTTAGCGGCAGCGCTCTCGCTGCGCCTTGCTGCGATGGACTCAAAGTCATCGGCAAAATCGACTCGCAAACTAAACGCCTTGCTTGATGCTTACGACGATTGTATCTACCGCATCTTTAAAATCTTGGCCCTACACTTCGATGCGCATGTCATCGATACGGCGTATCGCGGACTGATTTCTTCACAAAAGCGCACCCGAGCCCAAGGCGTTGAACTTTTACACTCTAGTATATATACGCTTGAAGAGAGCTCACTTATTGGGATCCTCATTGATGATCTACAACACACAGAGCGTAGCAAAAAACTGAACCATTACTTCCCAGAACTCGACGACGCAGAGATTGAGCAAATACTCCGAGCAGAGGGAATTGTATAGGAAAATCTACAATGATGACTGAACGGAATAAAAAAGTTCGCGCGTTTTTAGGAGAAGGCCCGAGTAAAGAGCGCTTAGATAACGTCCTGCTCCTGCCGTGGTGGCTACGTATTTTGCTCGTATGCGTGGGCGGTTGTTTAGTATTTTTGTCTTTCCCCACCTTCGATTTTTACTATTTCGCATACTTCGCTCTGGTCTTTCATCTTTGGGCGATCCACGGCTTGAGTCCGCGACGCGCGTTTTGGCTTGGGCTCTTAGGGGGTAGTATCACGAATGTGGGCGGTTTTTACTGGATCAGTGGCCTCTTAGTCGATTTTGGCCACATGTCCTTATGGCTAGCCACGTTATTGTGCGTTTTACTTTGTATAACCCAAGGCTTTGTCTACGCTTTTTGGGCTTACCTTGTCAGAAAAATCGATATTAGCCCCTACAAAAGCGGCATTGCTGCGTTTTTAGCGATGGAATTCATCATTCCTATGCTTTTTCCGTGGTATTATGGCAACAGCCAGTACTTATTCATTCCCGCAACACAGATAGCCGAGATTTTTGGCGTCTTTGGTGTCACCCTATTATTGGTAGTGGTGAACTTTTTGATCTACGAGCTATCAACCATTTTAGTGGCAAAACGACGTGGTATCGCTTTTAAAGTACCAAAACGATTTTTTGCGATGGGAAGCGCTTTTGTCGTATTTTGTTTTGTGTTTGGCGTGATTCGCATACAACAAATCGATAAAATTCAGGAGGAAGCGCCTAAACTTCATGTCGGAATGGTGGAAGCAGACATCGGAATTTGGGAGAAAGAAGACGAGAAAAAACTCAGAAACAACCTCTTCATCCACCACGCCCTCTCCAAGCAACTCGTCGATAAGGGCGTAGAGCTTATTGTATGGCCAGAATCGAGCTACCAATCGCACTATATTTGGGGCTCTGCGCTGCCAAGCAACGACTTGGTCGAGCTCGAAGCAGATGCTCTGTATACCGAAAACTTTGCACCAAAGGCGGCGCTCATCATGCGCGGCATAGATGCGGCTTTTGGCCCAAAATTACGCGTTCACGGCGAATTTAGCGGAACTTACCACCGAGCATTGATGCGAGCGGGCATTGCGACGGAGCGCCACGCAGCGCTTGGCAGCTACCCGCTTGTGTGCAAACCCCATCCCAAAAGCATGCTAAAGTGCCCATTTACAAGAGTGGTACCCGACGCGATAAATTATTATTTACCCAGTAATGCCGCCTTACTCGAGTCGCGCGATGCCGACTTTAAGGCGCGAACCATGCCCTACAACATGGAGGGAGTACAGCGCGATATCCGAACCCCCATAATCTTTGGCACACTTACGATGGAGGGCAAACCCGAGCTGGAACTCGACTATCATGAGCTTCTCAAAGCTTCGCGCGATGCGCTCAAAGTCTACAATACTGCGACTTTCCTCGACGCCGACGGACGCGTTCTCGGCAAATACCACAAAGTGTACTTATTGCTCTTTGGCGAATATATTCCGTTAGTAGACAAAATCCCCTGGATATATGATATTTTACCAGAAGCAGGGAATTTAAGCCCTGGCCAAACAACCGACATTATAGAATTCAACGGGGCGCGTTTTGCAATAATAATCTGTTACGAGGATATTTTGCCGCGTTTTGTTCGGACATTCTCTAGGGAAAGGCCACAAGTATTCATCAATATTACTAACGACGCGTGGTTTGGAAAAACGACTGAACCCTACCTACACATGGCGTTAGCAACGATGCGAAGTGTAGAGCACCGAAAGTGGCTTGTGCGTTCGACCAATACCGGTGTTAGTGTCTTTGTCGATGCAGTGGGGCGCATTGTTGCACAAACTTCACTATACGATGCCGAAACGCTTGACGCGATGGTGAGCATTATGCCCCCAACGCGAAGCGTCTATAGCTACATTGG
Source organism: Bradymonadales bacterium (assembly GCA_041656175.1). Lineage (GTDB taxonomy): Bacteria > Myxococcota_A > Bradymonadia > UBA4248 > UBA4248 > JBBAEA01. The sequence goes on from JBBAEA010000026.1 coordinate 11,002, forward strand.
CGATGTTTTAGCTTGGCTATCACTGCTTGCAACGGCGTTTTTCTTCTTTACCATAAGGAAGCGCAGAGCTAAAAAACAGAAGTAATGATTTGTGGCACACAAATTGCTTATCATGTGCGCAGCTACTCGGCGTTCGCGCCTTGGCTTGATTTAATTAGGTATACTCAATCTTTGTGGAGGAAGTAATGAGAAAATTATATTGCGTATTAGCAGTTGTAGGGACAAGCCTTTTGCTTCAGTCTTGTTTTTTTGAAAGCGATTGTTACAACGAAGTTTACGAGCAGTGCGTAACGCGTTGCGATGCGTTTTATTGTTGGGATGAGTGCGAGCGCGTCGAAGTATGCGTCAGTAACTCGCATGGATACACGCAATGCACACGAAACTCAGACTGTGGCTACGGGCGCGTATGCAACAACGGACAATGCTACGATCGCTACACCCCAAACCATCCGACCGTTCCCATGTGTGGAGCCTGTACCGACTCGCAGCAATGTAGCGAAGCTCACGCAGCCTGCACCATCATTAACCAACAAACAGGCGAACAAGTTTGTACCCGAAGTTGCACCCTCACATCCGATTGTCCGCAAAATTTCGTCTGTGAAAGCGTAGGCGCCTCAAGTTACCAGTGTATTCCCAAGTCACTATCCTGTAGCAACGTTTCACAGTATTGCGAACGCACCGACCAATGCTTTGCCGGCGAGGTCTGCCAAAATAACCTTTGTGTTCGTGGACAAAGCGTCGAGTGCACCAACAATCTAGACTGTGGTAATCCCGACAAATTCGTATGCTTAAATAACAAGTGCAGCCGCTATTGCTACGACGACTTCGAGTGCCCCGCTACTGAAGCCTGCTTCTACACATCGAGAGAATTCTACAACTCCGGCGTTTGCATGCCCAGTAATCACTTGCAATGCCGCTACAGTGCGGAGTGTTTCGAGAGCAGCTTCATATGCACCAACGGTCGATGCAAAAAATCATGCACAGATAACCAAGACTGCTCTAACGATTACACCAGCAGCTATGTTTGCATCAGTGGATATTGCCAAATTCCAGCTTACTAAGGCGTGCATTTTCTTGGTGGGGGGGGGACATCCCTAGGGCAACTGCAAAGTCGTCAAATTGATGATTTTCAAGGGTGTTTTTTTTGTGGGGGAAGTCTCCCCCTACGCCGCAATCCCGCGCTACGCGCGGGTTTGCGTCTACCCCCTCTGCGGGGACACCCCGCAACGCCCCGTCCAGTTTTTGGCGAAACAGGACGGGGCGGTCGCCCTATCGTTTAGCCCCCTCAATAAGGACTTGTCATGAATGGAAAAAGTTTCGTTTTAGCAGTATATTTATGCGCGTTCTTTTTAATGCTGGGGGCAGCCCGTATTCAGGCCGATGAACTGAATCCAGAGCAGCTACACGAAGCGGGACTTATCAAAAGCAAGGATTGTGAAGCCTACAAAAGCCTTGCTTTAGACACAGCCGCACCCCAACTCGCCGAACTTCGCTATGGCTCTCCGCCTGTTGCGCTAGCGGCTGCAACAAGTGAAAGTGGAAGCGGAGGTGGTGGAAATGAATTCACAAACACCAATATTCAAGAGGCTGGTGTCGATGAGCTTGACATTGTCAAAAATGACGACAAATATTTTTACATTGTTAACAATGCTCAGTTTTACATCATTCAGGCTTGGCCGCCAAAGGAGATGAAGCAAGTTGCGCGCATTGAATTGGCTGCGGGAGCGGAGGAAAGCAGCGTGATTCCTTATGGTTTATTCCTTGAGGGTGACAAGGTCATTGTGCTCAGTCGAAGCAGGCGAACAGCCATTGGCAAGCGCAAGTACAGCAAGGAACAATACCCCTACGGACATCCCACGCTAGTGCTCAATTTCATCGATGTGTCTGACAAAAGCAATATTAAGCTCAAGGAGCGCCTTGAATTTCCCGCATATTATGTCGATTCAAGGCTCATTGAGGGCAAGCTACTATTAGCCATGGAATATACAGACACTGGGCTGGATCTCGAAAAATATGTCATGGCCGATATCCCTAGCTTGCCCCCCGCTTATCGCAAACGACCAGCAGAGAAGAAGCGCACAGCCATCGTTAAGAAATCCATTCCCAGCATTCGCGCTTATCTTGCCAAGGAAACTAAAGATTGGAACGATGAAGCTTTCTTGCCTACCGCATCACTGCGTCATCAAGACGGCAAAGAATCTGTGCTCCCCTTCGTTTCATGCCAAGATTTTTACAATCCAAAGCTTTTGGCATCCAAACGCGAAGGGTTTTTCACGCTTCTTAGCCTAGATATCAACGATCCCACCACACTATATAGTAGCACAATGGTTAATTTGTCGTGGCTTTTTTATGCCTCCCAAAACAACGTCTACCTCGCAAAAATAAGCAGGCGTCTAGTCAACAATGATCGTATGAAAAACGATGATTCTCCCAAGATGCTTACGCAAATTCACCAATTTGCCATCGAAGAAAACGCCAAAATCCAATATGTCGCCAGCGGCGAAATAAAAGGCTATGTCAAGAGCCGATTTTGGATCAACCAATACAAAGACACTCTACGCGTTGCCAGCCAAAGATCCTTCAGTAATCCTAGAAGAGGTAGCAGCGCTGTTTCCATTCTCAAACGCCTAGGCAATCACCTTGTAGAAATAGGCAGAATCGACGGCATTGCCCCAGGCGAACACATATATGCAGTGCGCATGATGGGTGAGAAGGGCTACGTCGTCACCTTTAAACGCACTGATCCACTCTACACCCTCGACTTCAGCGCTCCCAACGCACCAAAAATCTTGGGTGAACTCAAAATTAACGGCTACTCAAGCTACATTCATCCCATCGATGACAAGCATCTCCTCACCATCGGTGAAGATGCCACAGACCAAGGACGCGTCACAGGCCTTCACCTCCAAATCTTTGACGTTAGTGATGCGACTGCCCCAAAGCGCGTACAACACGAGCTTGTCTCGCCCAAAAATGAAGGCAATGGCAAAAGCGAAGCCCTGCATAATCACCACGCCTTTAGCTACCATGCCCCATCGCAAACCTTGGTCATCCCATTGATGGAGCGTAAAAAGAAAAGCTTGTACGAAGATCCCTTTGACGGCGTGCTCGTCTACAAAGTCAGCCCCAGCCAAGGCTTTGAACGCATCGGTCGCATCGATCACCGCAACTTCGTTGCCGACAACAATGCAAAGCAGCCGCTTTCATTGAAGCGCTCGCGCATCTATTTCAGGGAGGCAGGGGTTTACAACAAAGATGCCTAAGTTTACACCCTCTCAAAGCTCGGACTCAAGGCCAGCAATCTCCTTGACCTTTCCCAAGAATTGCCCGCCATCCCCTTTAATTAGGGCGAATTTTCACTTAAATTTTCTTGTGGGGGGCATGCTCTAGGAACATTCCCCCTCGCCAAAGCCTCCTCATAAAATGCAGCGGCGACTGCTTCATAAAATGCGTTATTTCGGCTAAATCGCCGAACCAACGCATTTTATGCATTCGCTGCGCATTTTCTTCGGGGGTCTTTGGCTCCCTCCTCTACACAGGGCATAGCCCCGAAACGCTCCTTCATGGGCTCGACGTTTTGCGCGCTCTCCCTAATCTACACGCAAAACCATAATTCTTAGCCCCCTACCCCCCGCATGAAAGTTCTCCGATTCGCCGTTACACTTTGTTTTTGCCTACTTTTGGCCTACGAAGCAAAAGCCGAAAGTGGCAAAGAATTCACTGCGCACTACACGCTTTTTGTGCAGCCTCAGGAAGGCAAAATCGAGGCAAAAGCTGAATTTTTACAGCTTCCCAAAGGAGCCGTACTTTGCCTACCCGCGATGGGACAGCGCGAAGGCGAAAATTTTCTTATTTTAGAACTTCTACGCGATGAACAAGCAGTGGTTGTCGCCATCGATCCTGCGGGCTGCTTTGTAAACACTGAAGCTGCAAAGCAGTTTGTACTGCGCTACGAACTAGGAATCTCCAAAAATAAAACGACAAACGCATGGCTGGCTTCAAGTCTATCGCCGCATCGGCGAGCTGGGAGCATGTATTTTCCAAGCGAAAGCTTGTTTGTAGATCTACCCAGTGCCCCAGATTTTCCCATTACACTGCAAGTCGAGGGCTTAGCAAGCGACGCCTTGGCGTCTACTATAAAGTTTAGCGAAAATAGAGCTTTTACGCATTTTAATGCGTTAAAATCTTCGTATTTTGTATTTAATGCAAGGTTTAAGGAGGAACGCTTTAAATTACATGATACGGAGCTAAGGCTAATCATGGATAGCAACTTAAAGCTGCCCATAGCCTTGCTCGAAGAAAAGCTGGCAAGGATGCTAGAGCTTTATCGCATTTGGGCACCCAATCGCATAGCTAAAAGCGTTAGCATGCTAGCCATAGAAGCAGCGCCAAAGAGCAAAACCATAGCAGGCTTCGCTAGAACGGACGCCCTCGTTTTGCAACTTGGAAGAGAGCTAAGAACACTCGATTTTAGTGTTTTGTACTTCCTAGCGCACGAGATTTTCCATCTATATAATGGAGAGAATCTTCGGTTTGTCGCCCATAAACACGAAGAAAGCGCGTGGTTTACCGAAGGAATGACAAATTATATAGCGCTTCAAGCGCTTTTGGGCGCAGAACTTATCACTCCGGCGCAATTTTTAGAGCAAGCCCATAAACATGCGCAACTCAGTGAAAACGCCCAGTCACTTGTTCCGCGCCCAAAGCATTGGCCGTATAATATTGGTTTTATGATGAGTTTAGCGATCGACGCGCATCTTCGCGAGGCTAGTGCAAGTCGCTATAATTTGCGCGGGTTTTGGCGTTACCTAGCCGCGTCAAAGTACTGGGAGTTAGGGCATACTAACGCCAGCATCGCGCAAGCGCTTTTTGAATACAGCGGGCTAGATTATTCTCAATTTATCCAAAACTACGGCGTTTTAGAGCAAGTTTTGCCCTTGGACGCCATTACGGCGAGTTTTGAAGCTGCAACTGGGTATTATCGATGAGTTCTCGTAGGGCGTCGTTTGTGCCCAAAACTTCGAGTACTTGCTCTGCCAAGGCAATTCGCTGCTGAGCTGCCCTGATGCGTCCTTCGGATGCAAGTCGTTTAGCCACTAAAACGTGGGTGCGAACAACGCTCTCGCCGCTGCTCGCGTCTTGGCGAAAAGCGCGAATGGCGTCGTTGTATAAATTGTAGGCACGCCGCGTTTTATCCCGTTCCCACTCTAGTTTGGCTAATAAAATAAGCGAATAACCTAACATCGACGCATTTTTTGTGCTTTGAAAGGAATCTATGGCAAGATCGGCGAGTTTGCGCGCTTGTGGGTTATCGTGGCTTAAGAGCAGAGCGCGCTCAAAGGCGACAAGACCTAGCCACTGCGTTGTTGCGCGTTTTTTGTTCTGCTCTTCGAGCTCTAGTTGTAAAAGTCTAAGTGTATTTTGCGCCTTGTCCTCCTCCCCTCGCAAGCGTTGGGACTGTGCCATTAAATACTGATACGGCGCCCTCCAGCTCGCCGCAATGCGCGGTGAATTGTCAAAAAGTTGCTCAAGATTTTGCACGAGCGCATCGTAGTTTTCCCAATCGTTTTCGCTGAGCGCAATTTGGGCAAGTGCCATCGTGGCGCGTATGCGTTCTTCAGCGTCACTGGTACTTTCGCTATGAGCTCGCAGTGAATCTTTAGCCGCTGCGTTTTGGCCTTGGTCGAGTAGTTTTTGCACGTTTTCGTACCAATTGAGCTCAAGCTCTTGCGCATTAGCAAAAGGCAGCGCTGCACAAGTTAAAAATGCAGCTATAGTACTAGAAAGCAGAATCTTATTCATTCTTTGACTCTTTTGTTTGTTTGTTTTTTACCAACTGCTCAAAAGTCGCGGCCATGCGTTTGACGCGCTCGGGATCAACGTGGTTTTCGACCTTGCCTTCGTATTTTAGTGATGTTCCAACGATGGCGCCGCAAATAAAGGGAGCATAAATAGACAAGGTGTCGTGTTTTGCGCCAGAGCCAATGAGTACAGGTTTATGTCCTGCGGCTTCGTGTACTTCTTCTAAAGTGCGTCTATCGACAGCTTGCCCGGTTCCAGAACCTGTAACAATCACGCCGTCTGCAAGCCCCCTCTCCAGCGTGTCGGTAGTAGCTTCACTCGCCGAGATGGGGGCGAGCGGCTTGGCGTGTTTTACCAAAACATCGGCGAGAATGGCGATATGTTCTGCGCCGAGCAACTGGCGAAACCGCAGTGTTTCGTAAGCGTCGCCTTCTATAATGCCTTGATCTGTAATATAAGCGCCAGTGTGAACGTTAACGCGGATAAAATCTGCATCAGCCGCTAGCGCAATGCCCAGCGCAGCCTTCGCGTCATTGCGCAAGCAGTTAATACCTAGTGGTATGTCGGGAAAACGTCGCTTTATGCTACGCGCAATGATACTCATAATCGCCGTATGTTGGGGAGGAATCGCTTGGGAGGCGTTGCCTTTGGGGAAGGGCGTGGAACCAAAGTTCTCTAGAATCATGGCATCGGCTTTCCCTTCTGCTAGAGCGCTTGCGTCTTTTAGCGCGAATTCTTCGATTTCTTCGATGCTGCGCATGCTCCACAGCGGGTCTCCAGGGAGTGCAGGAAGATGAATAACGCCGATAAAGCCACCTGGAATCCAAGTTTTACGCATATTAGTATCCTTAAAATAAGTACAAGATTAGTGTTGAGTGTATTGAACCCACGTTCCCCATCCCTCTTGCAGCATGGTAGCATAGCACAATAAAGGCAAGTTATTAAACCGAATTTAAGCTTTATTGCCCAAGGCTGACTAGGAGTGAAAGAACGCAATATGGCTAGCCGTGGCGAGAGTTCTTGTATATTTTCAGGCGCTGATCTAGCTTTCGGATGCTAGCTTTTGTGAATGAAGCTAGACTTTGGCGCTTTAAATTCTATAAGAGGCAAAAAACCTTGTTTCTCGAAGAAACGGGGGGTAGCGTAAGATCGCCTGAGTTAGTCGGCAATGAGCACCATTTATGCGTTGGATGCGCGGATTGAGCGCATACAACGCATAAATTAGTGCGAATTGCCGAATAACGAAGGAAGCTTACGCGAAGGGGGCTTGCCCCCTTCAAGAAAAGTACCCATAAATTTTAGGCTAAATAGCGATTTTGTTAACAATAAACAAAGAGTTAAAGATGGAAAACGGAAATGAAAAGCTAAAACGCAAAGAAAAGTTGCTCAGATTGCGCCATTCGTGTTCGCACATTATGGCGGAGGCGGTGCAGTCGTTATTTCCGACAGCGAAGTTTGCGATTGGTCCGGCGATTGCGGATGGATTTTACTATGATTTTGAGCTACCGCGGGCGTTGACGCAGGATGATTTGGAAGTCATAAGCCAAAAGATGCGCGCGATTATCAAGAAGAATGCTCCTTTTGAGCGCTCTGAAATGACGAAAGCCGAGGCTATAGCGTATTTTGGTGAGCGGGGGCAGGATTACAAGTTGGAATTGATCGAGGATATTGCGGACGAGACGCTCTCGATTTACACGCAGTCGGAGTTTGTGGATTTGTGCGCAGGCCCGCATGTGCGGCGAACGGGGGAGTGCAAGCATTTCAAGTTGAGCAGCGTGGCGGGGGCGTATTGGCGAGGGGACAGCGAGCGGGCGATGCTTCAGCGAATTTATGGGACGGTGTGGCCGACAAAGGATGAGTTGGACACATTTTTGGAGATTCAGGCGGAGGCGAAACGGCGCGACCACCGAAAATTGGGTAAGGAGTTGGAGCTTTTCTTCTTCCATCCCTATGCGCCAGGGGCGGTGTTTTGGCAACCAAAAGGTTACGACGTTTATCGAGAGTTGGAGATGCTTTGGACGCAAATGCAGCGGGAGCAGGGCTACGTCGAGGTGATGAATCCTGTCATGTATGATGCGGAGCTCTACCGCGTGAGCGGGCACTTGGAGCATTACCAAGACTCCATGTTTATGTTGGAGCATGACGGCAAAACGATGTGTTTAAAGCCGATGAACTGTCCTGATACGATGCTGTACTACAAGCAGCGCAAGCACAGTTACCGTGAATTGCCCTTACGTGTGTCGGAGCGGCAAATTTTGCACCGAAACGAGCTGTCGGGGGCGCTTTCGGGCTTAACGCGGGTGCGTCAATTTACGCAAGATGACGCACACTTGTTTGTTCGGCCAGACCAAATTCAGTCGGAGATTCTGCGTTTGATCGACTTGGTATCGAGTTTTTATTCGCTTTTTGACTTGGAATATCGTTTTTATCTGTCGACGCGTCCTGATGATTTTATGGGTGAGGCGGCGCTTTGGGATCAAGCCGAGGCGAGTTTGGAGGCAGCGCTGAAGGAATCGGGATTGAACTATAAAGTTAATCCCAAAGACGGTGCGTTTTATGGGCCGAAAATCGATATTTTGATCCAAGACTCGCTTGGGCGCCAGTTCCAGTGCGCTACGATCCAACTTGATTTTCAGTTGCCAGAGCGCTTTGAGCTTGAGTACATCACCGCCGACAATACAACGGCGCGCCCCGTTGTTATTCACCGCGCTATTTTTGGCTCCTATGAACGTTTTATCGGCATTTTGCTAGAGCACTTGGCGGGAGTGTTCCCAACGTGGTTGGCGCCAATACAAGCGATATTTTTACCGATTAACGATTCGTTTATACCGTATTGTCGCAAAATTGCTAGTAACTGGGAGCGTGGTAGTGTGCGTTGCCACGTCGATGAACGCAGCGAAAAAATCGGCTACAAAATCCGGAGCGCCGAGATGGCCAAGATCCCTTACATGCTTGTTGTGGGTAAAAAGGAAGTCGAAGACGGGCTGTTGAATTTGCGAAGCTACCAAGAAGGTGAAATCGGGAGCATGCACGATAGCCAAATTTTGGAAGAGATTCTCAATAAGATTATGAATCGCACATTCGATGTCCGTTTGCGAAAGCTCAATATTGAACAATTTATTGATCCTGAGGATTTGGACGCGCCGGAGCAGGTTTATTGATTTTAGGGAAGCTTAGATGAATGCAAAAGCAGGCAAAAATACTTAGCCTAAAGTAAGGAAACTTAGCTGAGCGTTTGAAATAATAATCAATAAAATCAAGGTGTTACGCATAAGAGCGGCTTTTACGGGGGCGCGCCCCAAGGATGGGGTTTTCGCTAGCCCTTAGTAGATCAGGGTATTTTTAGCTTAAAGTGTTTTACGGTTTATGGATAAAGGTGCAGCTTGCTGCATTTTGCTTGTGCGATTTTTATAAAGATTGAAGTATGTCACGTGTTTTGGCTTTAGACATAGGAACTGTGCGAGTCGGTATTGCGATTAGTGATCCCAGCAAAAAGTTAGCTCTGCCGCTAGAGAGCATTAATATGCAAAAAAACAAGGATGTTTTTGAGCAGATCGCGGCTTATTGCACAGAATACGACGTAGACTGCGTTGTTGTTGGCCTTCCGCTGCTTATGGATGGACAAGCGCGAGCAGCGGTGCGACGAACGCGGCGATTTGTAGAAGGGCTTCGCCCGTATTTAGAGGGGATGCGCTTTTATGGGGTGGATGAGCGTTTGAGCAGCGCGGCGGCTGAGCGCGCGATGCAAAATATGGGCATCAAATCTCGGGATTACCACAGACACGTCGATAGTATAGCCGCCGCGTTAATCCTTGAAGGCTACCTTGGGGGAGCGATTGGCGAGCTAATATAAGAAAGAAGGCTTTGTACGCGTCGCAACAGGTTTTCTTGCGATATAAAATATGTCTTTTAGGCGCTAATCGCTTTTAAAAATCGTTGTATTCTAAAATTTCGCCGTACCAATTTCGGAATTTGAGTCTTTCACCGAACTTTCCCTCTACGATGTTTTGCGGACAAAGCGGTACTTTGCCGTATCCGCCAGGCAAATCGACGACGAACTGCGGTATAGCCAGCCCAGAGACGCGGCCTCGCAGCGCGTCCATGATTTGCATTGCGCTCTTAAGATCTACGCGAAAATGTGAAGTACCAAAGGCGCGATCGAGGTTAAACAGATAGTAGGGTTTACAGCCGCTGCGCAGTAGACGGCGATTTAACTTTTCGAGCGCTTCAGCGCTATCGTTTACTTTGCGCAAAAGCACGCTTTGGTTGCTCAGGACGGCGCCACTGCGGCGCAACGCATGGAGTGCAGCTTCGGATTCTGCACAAAGCTCTAAGTAATGGTTAAACTGCGTTTGAACGTAAATGGGGGCGTAGTTTTCTAAAATACGGCAAAGCTCTTCGTCGATACGCTGTGGCATGCTCGAGGGCATACGTGTACAGAGGCGAATGACGTCGATATGCGCAAAAGCGCGTAAACGCTCTAGCCAGGCGGCTATCACGGAGTTTGGCCAAACCAGCGGGTCGCCACCCGAAATGAGTACGTCGCGGATCTGTGGCTGCTCCCCTATATAATGGATGGCCGCATTGATCTGCTCCAAACTCGGTGAGGGGGCTATGCCAACCTTTCGCTTTCGAGTGCAGTGCCGACAGCGTACGGCGCAGTCGGAGTTCGTGTAGATGAGCGCGCGATCGGGGTAGCGCTGCGTTACACAAGCAAGGATGCTGTGGGCTTCTTCGCCGAGTGGGTCTAGTAGTTCAGATTCTGCTCTTGCTTCAAATTCTTGCGATTTTGCTATGGACTGCAAGCGAATTGGGCAATTTTCTGCGAGTTCTGGTCTTATGAGTGCTGCAAAATGCGGTGTCAATCCGACCGAAAATGATGTTGCCGCTCTCTGTATTGCCGATTTTTCGCTAGCGCTAAGCTCAAAGACGCCCTCGAAGTCATCAGGCGAGCGAAGCCGATTTTGCATCTGCCAAGAAGCCGACTGCCAGTCGTCGTTTGTGACGTTATACCAGCGTTTTGGGCGGCGTTCATAGCTGCTGCAATTTTCTTCATAAACAAGTGCTGCGCGTTGCAGCGCTTTAGTGTTCAGCATAGTGGGTTTAAACGATTGGCCTTTTTTAGAAGACGGCGCGGGTCAGCAGCGAGCTTGTACACAAAGTGCTCTTTCCCGCGCTACTCGCCGCAAATTACATTAAGCCAGGAATGGAGAAGCCGTTAGTAGCCTTGGTCATTTCGTGGTTGAGCATCTCGCGAACGCCCTCAAGTGCAGCGTTTACACCAGAGATAATCATGGTTTCCAGCAACTCTGGGTTATCGCTGTTGATAAGGGACGGGTCGATACTGAGTGCGATGAGCTCTCTATTGCCGTTGACTACGGCGGTGACCTTGCCATCCCCAGCACTGGCTTCGACGATTTTGGTTTTCATATCGTCTTCGAGACGCCCGAGTTTACCTTGGATTTTTTGTGCTTGGGACAAAATTTGATTGATTCCGGTGTTCTTCGCTTTTTTCATACATTATCCTTGGGTTTATGGCATATCCGCAGTTTTTGCGGATCGGCTTCAAAAATGGCTATAGCTTCTTTTATCACGGAGCTTTGTCGGATTTCGGCGATTTTTGCCTTATGTTGCTCAAGCTCCTTAAGTTTTCGCATCGCAGCCAAGCTCTCTGCGCCTTCGGCGAGTTCTTTGTATTCTATGGTTAGCTTCGGCTCTGCTCCCCAGAAGTCTTTCAGAGCCTCTAGGGTCAAAACCCTATACTCGTTATTGACTATGGGTGCAAACACGCGCGGTAGCTCTATTCTGAGCTCTTGCGCATCGAAGCGCTGCATCACCGCCTGCTCCATAATGGCGCATAAAATGGTTGGCAACTGGCGAACAAAAACCTCCCAGTCATTGGGCAAGGCGCCAGCATTATGGGCGCTTGCCGGCGAAACTGCAAATTGTTTTTGTGACAAATCCTCAAGCTGAGCTTGCAAAAAGTCGTTGTAATCATCGTCCTCAGCCTCTTGAGTCATATAACGATTGCGTTCGCAAGCCGCTCCAATGAGCGCATCGCTAGCAGCGTTCTCTTGACTCAAATCACTGGCGTTCGGTATTTGCGCTTTATCAATGGCAGACTTTTCCGCGCTTTCTTGCTTTTCATGCGAAGAAAGATCTTCTTTTAATGCATCATCTTCTGCGCTTTTCCTATCGACGACTTCGTCGGCAATTTCTTGCAAAGGGTTTTCGTTTTTCTTTGTCGGAATTTCCTCTGCAATTGTCTCTGTTGCAGTTGCCTCTGTTGCTGCACTTTTATTTTCAGCAGTCGCTAATTCAGGTTTTTTTTTTGCGTCCACTTGCTCGCTAGACGCAGAATCGGGAGTGCTCGCCACCGCTATCACAGGTAGTGTTTGTTTTAAATAATTTTGTGCGCGTTCAAAGGCGTCGCTTGGTATTTCGGCGTTCTGCATCAGCCCCTTAGCCAATGCGTCGAGGCGGTGCATAATGTTGCCAAGCGGCATGACCGCTTGGGTTTGGCACATTTTTACCAAAGTCATCTCCATCAACAACTTTGGCGATAACGAACGCGGAATAAGCTCGCTGCACTCATACCAAAGCGAAAACAGACGCTGAAGTCGCTCCATATTTTGCTTTTCGATGTATGGCGCCATCGCCTCGCGCTCCAAAACCGAGAGCTCCACAAGATCGCTCTTCGCATTCGCACTCGCCGCAATCACTGTGATATCGCGTAAAAACTCTAGCAAATCAAAGGCAAACTGGCTTAAACTCTGTCCGTAGCGGTCTACGAGCGCAAGCGCTTCAATCGCTGCGTTTACGTCGCTGCGCAGCAGCGCCTGAGCCATCGAAATTAAGGTTTCTCTGCTTGCAACACCCAATATTTCCGCGGCTTTCTCTGAACTTATGGGCGGGGGCGCAAAGGCGATAATTTGATCCATCGCGCTGAGCGCATCGCGCACGCCACCACGCGCATTTCGGGCGATGAGTTGCAAGGCCGCGTCTTCAAATTCTATGCCTTCGGCTTTGGCGATTTTTTGCAAATGCGCTACCAAGTCACGAATTTGTATGCGTTTAAAGTCGTAGCGCTGGCAGCGGCTCAAAATGGTAACGGGGATTTTGTTCGCATCTGTGGTTGCGAATATAAAAATAGCGTGCGGGGGCGGCTCTTCTAAGGTTTTGAGCAGCGCGTTGAACGCCTCCGTTGTTAGCATGTGGACTTCGTCGATGATGTAGATTTTGTAGCGGTCACGCGTTGGGGCGTAGCGCACGGCTTCCCGCAGTTCGCGAATTTCGTTGATTCCGCGGTTGGAGGCGCCGTCGATTTCGATGACGTCCATGCTGCGCCCTTCCGTGATTTCACCGCACGCTGCACATGCGTTGCACGGTTCGCCGTCCCGCAAATCCACACAGTTCAATGCCTTGGCAAACAGTCGAGCCGTCGTTGTCTTGCCAACTCCTCGTGAACCTGTAAACAAAAATGCATGCGCAACCCTATTTTGTGCGATGGCATTGGTTAAAGTCTGACTAATATGCGCCTGACCCACCAAATCCGCGAATTTTTGTGGTCTCCACTTTCGAGCTAAAACTAAATACGATGACATAATCCTTCCGCGACAAGCTCAAGCGAATGTCCGCCAATCACAGCAAACCTGACAGGCAACGCGCCTTCGCCAGCTTCTTTCGCCAACTCTACAACTCAAAGGCCGACAAAGCAACTGCAAAACAGCGCTCAAACTGAGTTGTAACAAATTATTTAACGGTTTTTCTTTTTGGGGGGGGCAAGCCCCCCTCGCGTAAGCTTCCCGCAGTATTCGCTAATTCGCACTATTTTATGCGATGTATGCGCTCAAGCCGCGCATCCATCGCATAAAATGTGCTCATAAGCGAATACTTTGGGTGATCTTACGCTACCCCCCCAAAGCCTTGCGAGGCTCGGCAAGACTCGTCTTCGTACAAGCAGTAGCGAGTATCGACGGTATTGTGTTGCATGACTGCTCTTAGCCAAAACGGCGAGCTGCGAAAGCTTTATCTTAAAAAGCTTATTCCTAATTCCAGTAAAATGCTCGTCAAACGCATGAGCGGTAAGCCTTCGATGGCACTGGGGTCATCGCCCCTAATATACTCGAATAAGACGGGTCCCGCCGACTCGATTTTAAACGAGCCTGCGCAGTCTAAAGGCTGATCAAAATCGACGTACTGCGAAATAAGTGTTGGGGAAAGCTCGCGAAATTTTAGCTCTTGTACGTTAAGTTCGTAGCGCTCAGTGTTTGGGCCAAGGACGCAAAGACCCGTAGCCAAAACGGCTTCTTTGCCCGACAATACAGATAACTGCGTAAAACTGCCTTCCCAACTATGGCCTTTACCCAGTAGAACGTTCTCGAAGGTTAAACCTTGGTCGCTCCCAATAACCCACGCGTTAGGATGCAATTTTGCTACACTGCGTGACTTTTCGATCGAGCGATGTTTTATGAGCTCTAACGGGCTTAAGCCCGGAATTTCAACTTCTTTATATGGTGGGCTAATCGCTACGACGTTTAGCCCTATACGCTTTAAAAGGCGCAGTCGATATGGGCTGCTACTCGCCAATATTACAAGTTTTGTGCCGGATTGTGGTTCAATGTGTTTTTCTTCGTTCATACTAAGTTCTCTTAGTTTTGGCGATTATAAAGATAATAGGGAGGCTCTGATTAACGTGAAAATTGCCAAAATAGTAGGGGCGGGTTTCAAACCTGCCCTTGATTAACGCAGAACTTTAGAGTTGCGTTCAAAATAAAGTCAATAAAATCAATACGTTGCACAGAGGAAGGGTTCTAAGGGCGCTAGCCCTTAGCGGGGTGTGGGGCAGCGCCCCACAAATAGATCAGAGCTTCCTTAGAGCTATATCGTGCCCCTTGCGCTGAGTTCGGCGATGATGAGTTCGTGTACTTTTTCGGCAGAAAGCTCGCCATCGACAACGACATAACGACCAGATTTGGCAAGCATTTCGTAGGCGGCGTAACGCATATCGCGCGCTTTTTCACTGTCGGGGAAGGGTTCTTGTTTTAATTCCATGCGCCGCAACATTGTTTCATGCGAAATCATGAGCAAAATGCGCTGCTCTAAGTTCGGAAAAAATAAGCTCATGGCGTTTAATATTCGCCCAAAACGGAAACTATTGGGGTATTTGTTCGAAAGATCTAAGGCTGCATCATCGATATAGCGGTCAGCAATAACGACGTCGTATCGTCGGCTTAGTAAGCGCAGTTTTATGCTCCACTGAGTAAACGTGTCTATCAGTGCAGTTGCTAGCCAAAGGCTGGACTTTAGCCCGAACTTGTTTCGCGCGCAAACATTTGCCTTGGATTTAGCTTTAGCGTTAGCTTGGCTTATGAAGGGCTTAAGGGGTTTACGGATGGTAGATTTTATAAGCTCAAGCTCTTTGGAATAGCCAGGGCGATACCAAAAAACTTTGACGCTTTTATTCAGCGACTCAAAATACGCTTTGAGTAGCGCAATTTGCGTTGATTTTCCAGAGCAGTCTACTCCCGAAAAACTGATGATCAGTGGTCTGTGCTTCGCCGAAGCAGCGGATTTTTTTGAACTTGGACGATGAGCTCTAAGAAAGAGCTTTTGAGTTATTTTTTGCATAAACAGCCGTATAATTTAAGTTTTAGTGACTTAAAAACAACATAGAGGTTTTAGAATGAATTATCGACAGCGTCAAGAAAGGCTGGCAAAGGCTATGTCAGCGCGTTCGGCTTCTCTTTTTATTAACCCTGCGCCCGCGCACAAGAGCGCGGATGCGGACTACCCGTATCACCCCGACAATCATATGCGATACATCTGTGGATTGGAAGAGCCTTTGGCGGTGTTCATCGTCTTGTCGGAAGATTTGGGTCAAAAGCGCATTGCACTTGTCAAGGAGAGGGATCTCGAAATGGAGCGTTGGTTGGGACCAACTCTCGGGCTTGAAGGCGCCAAAGAATGGTTAGAGGCCGATGAAGCCTACGCGCTTAAAGATCTTGACGAAATTCTTGATAAAGTCTTGTTTGGCCTTGATACTCTGTACTACGATTTTTCTCGCCACCCAATGATTGGTGCGCAAATTTTGGCTTCGATTGGGCGTTTGCGTCGTCGCGGTCGCAAGGCCGCCGAAGGACCGCGTGTTTTAGCCGATCTTAGTACCATCGTTGGCGATATGCGCCGAATCAAAGATGAAGATGAAATCGCGCTGCTACGAAAAGCTGCCGCCATCACCGTCGAAGGTTTCCAGGATGCGATGCGCGTTATTGCACCAGGAGCAGGCGAGTGGGAGGTGGAAGCAGAGTTGTTTGGGGGGTTTAGGAGACGCGGCGCAAGTTCGACAAGTTTTGAGAGTATCGTAGCGGCTGGTGAGCACGCGACGACACTGCATTATGTGAGTAATGACAGCATTATGAAGGACGGCGAACTCCTGCTCATGGACGCTGGCGCTTTGTATCGCGGTTATGCAGGGGATATTTCGCGCACTTTCCCCGTTAACGGGCGATACACGGGTTCGCAACGAGAGATTTACGCTTTGGTCTTAGCGGCGATGAAGGCGGGCATTGACGCTGCACGCGTCGGAAACTTACTATCGGCGCCGCACGACGCCGTGCGCAAGGTCTTTTCGCAAGGGCTGCATGATCTCGGCATTATAAAGCAATCCCCCGAGCAGATTTATGAGGAAAAACTCGACTTCGCTTATTTTATGCATGGCACATCGCATTATATCGGATTAGATACGCACGACTGTGGTACGGCGTATCGCCGCGGCGATGACCAAGCGATTGCACTCGATCACGGGGTTGTTATTTCGGTAGAGCCTGGGCTGTATTTTCCCAGCGATTGTGAGGAAGTACCCGAAGCTTACCGCGGAATTGGCGTACGGATTGAGGACGATATTTTAGTAACCCACGCGGGTCCCGACAACTTAACGGAAGCTTTAGTCAAAGAAATCGACGATGTAGAACATTTTATGCGGGAGCAAAGGCGTTGAACATAGAGAAGGAGAGTAGGGCAAAATCTCGTTCGGAGCTTTTAGTCGATCAACTAGCAAAGTACGAGTGTCCCGCCATTACAGGGCGGCGTGCTCGACTGGGCGAAGCCAGAGTGTTAGATGAAGATCCCATTGTTTTTGCTTCCGCTAGTGGTTCTACTATTACGGATGTCGATGGTAAGCGCTACCTCGATATGGGGGCTTGTTTCGCCGTTTGTGCTTACGGTCATTGTCACCCCGAGCTTATACAAAGTCTGTGCGATCAGGCGAATCTGCTTATGCACGGCATGGGCGATGTTTACCCAACGGATACAAAAATCGCGTTTTTGCGAGCCCTAGCCGAGTATTGCCCAGGGGATTTATCGCAGTCTATTCTTAGCCAGTCTGGAGCCGAAGCCGTTGAATCAGCGACGAAAACGGCGCAAATCGCTACGGGCAAATCCCACTTTATCGCTTTTGAGAATAGCTACCACGGTTTGTCGTATGGTGCCCTATCGTTAACGCATCACCATCGCCGTTTTAAGGAGCCTTTCGCGAAGCGCATTATTAATGATACTGCGTACTTCCCGTATGCGTATTGCTTGCGCTGTGCTTACGGGAAACGGCCCAAAGACTGCGATTTTGCATGCTTAAATAAAATTCGACAATACATCAAAACGCGCGACGATGTTGCGGCCGTTATAGCTGAACCCATACAAGGACGCGGCGGCGACATCGTTCCACCCAAGGGTTGGTTATCGCGACTACGCGAGATTTGCAGCGAAAATTCGGTTTTGCTTATACTCGATGAAATTTACACCGGTTTTGGTCGCACAGGGGAGAATTTTGCATGTAATCACGAATCCGTAGAACCCCATATTTTGTGCATGGGCAAAGCCATGACGGGCGGTTTTCCGCTTTCGGCGGCCATCGGCGCGGCTTCGCTTATGGCGATGTGGGGCGCAAACACGGGAGAGGCCATACATACAAGCACTTTTTTAGGTAACCCCATGGCCTGTGCCATGGGGCTCAAATCGATTGAGCTTCAAAAGCGCTTGCAAATCCCAGCGCAAGCCGCACTCAAAGGCGCTTATCTCAAGGAGAAGCTTCGCGCGATCTGTCATCCTTACAAAAATCGCATCGCCGAAGTACGTGGGCAAGGGCTGATGTTGGGTTTTGAGCTCGTTAAAAACAACGAAAGCCTAGAACCAGATCCTGCTAGCGCTTGGGCGATAGTTCAAGAGCTGCGCGCGCTTGGCGTTATTTTGCTACCAAGCGGTCCAGCAGGACAAACGGTTTCACTTGCACCACCTCTTATTATTGAAGAAGCGGAGTTGGACGAGTTTTGCGTAAAACTAGAAAGCGTCCTTTATAAGGTTCTACGTTAGGGATGCACTGCTCAATGCAAAAACTGTAGGGGGCAGCTTTCAAACCTGCCCTTGACTAACGCAAAAATTTAGAGTTGCGTTCGAATTAAAGTTAAGAGCGCTTTGCACGGGGAGAAACTTTTTTCTTTGCAATTTTGAGCCTAGTTATAGGAGGCTAGGAACGAGGAAAAAGAAGAAAACAAAAATACGCTTTTCTTTACCATTTTGATGCGGATTCTAGGAAACAAGGAATGAGGCAAAGGAGCGACCTAAGGGTCGTGACTGCGCCGAATGACGC
>JBBAEA010000027.1:0-29394 GCA_041656175.1 Bradymonadales bacterium
CAAAGAAAAGATGTTTCCCCCCGTACCCCCCTCCCCTTCAATCGCGACATGGATGTCAGCGATTGGTCGCGGCTGAGGCCGCGCGCGAAGCGGCCACAGCCTGGACGGCTGTGGCACTAAGAAAGCAGTCTTTTAAGCACTTTTCGAATAAAATGTAATCTTATCTTCCACCAGCCTTATTTAATTAGCATTGTTAACTTGTGTTTCTCTACAAAAGTTCTCATTTTGTTTAAGACTGTATCGAATTTGTAAAATTATATTCGTTATTTCTTGCCGTGCAAAGGTCTCGAAGCTTTGATTTATGGCTGGAGTACTGATTTGCCTACAAAAAAAGGCCGAGAGCGAAGCTCTCGACCTTTTTTTGATACCAGGAGCGGGACTTGAACCCGCACACCCAAATTGGATAGGAGATTTTAAGTCTCCAGCGTCTACCATTCCGCCATCCTGGCGCCCTGTCCGCAGAATCAATCTTGCGAACAGCGGTTATTCTACGTAAAAGTGGCAAAAACGTCAAGTTTTATTTTCTCACTTAAGCTCACTTTTTGTTATTAATCCCGACGTCTTGAGCAAAATTCTAAAGCATGCAAGGCGAGTTCTTCCTGCATTATAGGCTTGCACCGCCAATCTATGAAGTGACAAAACGCGATCTGTCTAAGCAGCGAGCATTCTGTGGATGGCCGCTCCTTCCAATTTCTTATGTTTAAAACATTTTCCTTGCAATTTTAATCTAAGCTCTGTAGATTACGCGCGCGCTGGCGAGTGGGACACACAGCCATAGCTAGTTGGGAAGCATCGTTATTGAGCCCTGATGCCGGCATTTAGTGAAGGTGTGCGTTTCAATGGGACCGCTTGTGCGAAATACCTACGATGTGAGGTGTGCGCGACAGCTAAAGTTGTTGCGAATAGTTGTTCTTTGGTTCTCCTATATTAGGAAGCTGCAAATTTTAAAGGTGATTTCATGAAGACATATAGCGCAAAGCCAGGCGAGCTTGAGCGAGGGTGGTACGTAATTGATCTGGAAGGCCAGACGCTAGGACGTGCAGCAACGAAGGTTGCAACCATTTTACGCGGTAAGCATCGCCCAACGTACACTCCCCATGTGGACACAGGTGAGTTTGTCATCGTCATTAACGTTGATAAACTCAAATTATCGGGCAACAAGCTTGCCGATAAAATGTATTACAGACACACAGGCTACCTCAAAGGAATCCGTGAAATAACAGCGGGCAAACTCATGGATACAAAGCCCGAAAGAGTATTTAAAAGCGCTGTCAAAGGCATGCTGCCCAAAAACACTCTAGGTCGTAGTATGCTGTCAAAATTAAAAATTTATAGTGGCTCTGAGCATCCCCACGCGGCACAGCAGCCCAAAGTTTTGGCCCTCTAGGCTAACTCATTTATACCTTAACGGAGCTAAAATTTTATGATTAGTGTTCAATGGATGGCTACAGGCCGACGAAAAAGCGCAGTGGCGCGTGTTTATCTAAGACCAGGGAAGGGCAATCTGATTGTGAATCGACGAAGTCTTGAGACATACTTTGATCGACCCACACTCCGAATGCTCCTTAAACAACCGCTCAATTTGGTTAACCTCGGAGAAGCATTTGATATTTTGATCAACGTCAAAGGTGGCGGTAAATCAGGACAAGCAGGTGCTGTCCTCCAAGGTATCGCAAGGGCACTCGTAAGCTACGACCCCAAACTGCGAACCGACCTCAAGCACGCTGGATTCTTAACACGTGATTCGCGTGCGAAAGAGCGTAAAAAATACGGTCTTCGCGGCGCTCGTGCTCGCTTCCAATTCTCGAAGCGTTAGTCTTTACTTTGTCCTATTTAAAAATCCATCTCGCCCTTCGGGCAAGATGGATTTTTTTTATAGTGGGAAAGTCAGAACAAGCGTCGTGGTGCAAAGGATAGAACGTATTGATGCACCCATATCGACTAATCTAGCTTTACGCAAAAGGCTTTACACACTCTTTGAACCACGAAATACACGAAAATTCACGAAAAATTTCTTTTTTAGTTTTATAGAACCGACTTGATTTGTTATAGACTTTCGTGCCTTTCGTGTCTTTAAATTTCGAAGCACGAAATACACGAAAATTCACGAAAAATTTCTTTTTTAGTTTTATAGAACCAGCTTGATTTGTTATAGACTTTCGTGCCTTTCGTGTCTTTAAATTTCGAAGCACGAAATACACGAAAATTCACGAATTTTTTTTTAGTTTTATAGAACCAGCTTGATTTGTTATAGACTTTAGTGCCTTTCGTGTCTTTAAATTTTGAACCACGAAATACACGAAAATTCACGATTTTTTTTTTAGTTTTATAGAACCGACTTGATTTGTTATAGACTTTAGTGCCTTTCGTGTCTTTAAATTTTGAAGCACGAAATACACGAAAATTCACGAAAAATTTCTTTTATAGTTTTATAGAACCGACCTGATTTGGCTGAATCGCCCACTCAAGAGCGCGTATCCCTTTCTCTATATGGGTGCGCTGTTTGCTGACGTCAAGGAAAATAGGCATAGTGTTAAGAAAGCAATCTATGTTATTTTTGATATTGATGCTGAGGGTTATAAGGATGTACTTGGGTTTTGGTGTAGAGATACCGAAGGGGCCAAAGAATGGCTCAATATTTTTGAAAGCCTTAAAGCTAGGGGCGTGCGAATCCTAGCATTTGTTTCAGCTGATGGTTTGAGAGGCATTGAAGAAACTATACACGCTGCTTTTGGTCCTTCGGTCATATACTAAACACTACAAAGAGTTTTGTAATGATCTCAAGAGCTTTTACGCTGCAATGCAGATAGAACAAGCTCAAGTAAATTACGAGGCGTTTATCGAGAAATGAGAAAAAAGTATCCAGGGGCAACAAAAGTGTGGCAACAAAATTATCGCCTTGTTGAACAGCTTTTTGACTACCCGCCTGCGATTAGAAAGCAGATTTACACGACTAACATAGTAGAAAGTGTAAATGCCGCACTTCGTAAGGTAACGAATAATAAAGGTGCTCTACCAAATGTTGAGGCTCTGACTAAACTACTATATTTGCGAATACAAAACCTCACTAAAAAGTGGTCTCATTGTATCAGAGACTGGGCAACGATAAGAGGACAACTAGATACTGTGCGCCCTGGATGGGATGGCGTTGGGAATGAGTAGCTAAGTGTGAGTTTACGCAAAAGGCTTTACACACTCGAGTTTCCCCTAAAGGCGCTAGCGCTTAGCGAAGCGTGGGGCAAAGCCCCATCCATAAGTCCAGGACTTGCTACGCAAGCATTTTATCCAAATCGTCCAAACTCGCATCGAACTCGTCAAAATTGAGTTCTGTAACCATAATTGGGTTGAGGGATATAATCGCTTCGCGTTCCTGCATTTTGATGATGCCCGCGCGCATGGCGACAACGCTAATATCAGTACTCCCGCTCTCGTCGATAAAATCGATGACTTTTTGCAAGCCGTTTGGCAGCACTTGGTTGAGCAAGAAAAAATCGTAACCACCAAGGGTAGTCTTAACCACCTCGCTGTAATATCGCAGCACCCTAGGCATATTCTTCGCTATAGCGGCCATGACAAAAGCTATGCTACTAACCGATATTAGCGCGTTGTAGCGAGAACTGGGTTTGTCAAAATATCGATCTGCCGCTTCAAAGAAAGACTGGTCTACTCCATGCTCTAGTATATGCATTACCAAACTCGCCGATTCAACATGTATAAAGCCTTTACATGAGCGTTCATACAACTTCACAGCATTTTGATAATATATGATTGACTTGTCATCTATCTTTGCATGCTTCGCACAAATGCTTGCAAGCAATAAACTAGCACCCACAAGAAAATAGTTCTTGTTAACCGATAGCTTTAGCGTCTGCGTAGCGTAAGAAAGACAAAGTCTAATATCGAGTTGACGCAAAGCAACGAGAGAACGGACATATAAACAAAATGCTGCACCAATTTGGCTTTGCGTAACTTTAAAGAGTTTTTCGGCGATATCAACAAGCTCTAAAGCCTCAGTGAAAAGATCGCGAGAGAGCAAAAACGTCGCTGTAAGGATCTCGGGAAAACCTGCAAAACGCATACTATCGTATGAAGAAATACTATTTTTTATTTCTTCGTAATTTTGCGATGTTAGCTGCCGCTGGTTAGTCCACAGAGAATATACAACATAGAACTTCTCGGCTAAATCGGCGAAAAAATTAACCTTATGTAGCGAAAGCGTATTCTTGGCTGTTATTAAATGATTAGCCGAATCCTTCATATTAAAAGTAAATAATTCATCAGCAGCCGCGAAAATATGTAACAAAGCATTTGTTACCATAGCCTCTTTGCGCAGATGTTCATCATCGCTTTCTTCGTATCCGCTCACCATAGCTCGTATTTCTTCTAATAATGTCCTATAGCCATTCATATCCCCCATAATAAAGAGTACAATAGCTTTAGAAAGCGCATTATTTGCAATAATTTCTATGCCGTTTTCGTATCCAGCGGCAATGTTGCTAGATTCATCAAGTTGTTGCAATGACGCCTCAAATTCGGTGCGGGTCATTAAAAATAGCGCCATTAACGACTGTGCTTTGGCAATCAATATAGGAGCATTGTAACGCTGAGCACAATATATCAGCTTATCGACTATTTGCTCTGCTTCCATATCCTTGCCCATATAGAATATGGTTCTACCCAAAGTGTCTAATACATCTGGCCAATTGATCGGGCTAAAGAGATCCTCCGCAGTTCGCTTATCAGCATCGCTACTAATCTTCATAAAGATATCGTCGAACTCTTTGTACAAAATCATACCGTGATAGATCAATGCGTATTGCATGCTTTCGTCACTAGCCTTGTTAAAGAGTTTATAGCGCATAAGCTGCGCCTCACTAGCAGCACCAATCGCCTCGAAGTGCGCCAGTACGCCTGATATTGTTTCAATATCCATGCTGCGGAAGTACTTTAGTTTAACATCTATGGCTAACTTATGTAGTGAGCGCATACGTCTCAATGAGTGCTCGCCAATAATCGCCATCGTAAAGTAGCTATTTTCAAAGGCTAGAGCCGTTTTACCTTGCTTAGTGCTGAGTTCTCGCAAAAAATCTATGCCAATGAGTGCTTCAATCACATCATCTAAGGCATCAATATACTCACGCTTATCCTCTGTTTCAAAAAACTCCTCCAATAACTCGTCCTCTACCACCTCGCCTAAAATAGCCAGCCGCGTAACTATGTCATCGACAAGTTTTGGATCAAAGTCCTTCTCAAGATAATTCTTGACGCGCTTAAAATATGAAATGTAAATCTCCTTCACAAGCGGCGGGATGCTCATCGTAGGGCCACGGCCTTCGACAATATAATACGTGCC
Source organism: Bradymonadales bacterium (assembly GCA_041656175.1). Lineage (GTDB taxonomy): Bacteria > Myxococcota_A > Bradymonadia > UBA4248 > UBA4248 > JBBAEA01. The sequence continues at coordinate 5,354 of JBBAEA010000027.1, forward strand.
ATCGGGTTCTCGCGCCATGCGCCTTTCTTCCAAAAACAGGTATATTATTTCGCGGAGAACGAGGGGATTACCTCTTGATAGTTGAGCAAACAACACTGTCGCAGATTGCTCAACGCGGTAAAACTGCTCAAGCAACTTTCGTACAAAAGTAAGAGCTAGAGGCATGAGGCGAATCGTCTTGAGTCGACTGCCTTCAAAACGCGTCAACCGCCTCAGCGTGTTCGCGCTCGCTGTATTTGGGAAGCATTCTTTGGGGTTAACGCTGCAAATAAGCAAGCAACGAATTGGCCGTGTATGACACGCAGCAGCGAAAGCCTCGATAAAACCGAGTTCAAAAGCATTGGCAAAGTGGATATCATCCAACGCAACAACGCACGGCATATCTGCACAGACCGCGGCGAGCACATCGATCATCGCTTGGTATATAGTTTTGTCGGGCTTGAGCTCTTCGTCGCGACTAGGACGTAAGAAACTTACGAAAGAATCTGCATCACTTTGGTGCGTAAAGCGAAGCTGGCTATAGTTAAAAAGTAAATACTCTGTCAAAGAATTGCTCTCGACGTTTTTAGAATCTAGAAGCAACTCGTAGACGTTAGTTAAGCTTGTACTCGTTTCGTTCTTATTAAACATCGTGGAGACAAAACGAACAATATTGGCATCCAAATAATTCTGCACGCCAGCTTGCAACATCGTGGTCTTTCCCAAACCCCACTCGCCTTCAATCAACACCATATTGCCACGCGACTCGATAGCGTTGAGGCACAATTCCTGAATTTGTCCTATCTCCAAGGTGCGGCCAACGATATTGCCAGCCTGCGCGAAACGCGCCCTTAAAGAAGGCTGCGAATCCGAGTCTATCTCGAAACTCGCAAAACTCGGCCCGCTCCCTGAGCCGCTGTCCATAGCGCTTGTCTCCTGCTTATTGGAGAATGCATTGCTAATCATTTTCTCGCTAAAATCGCGCGATGGCAGTTCAGCACTTTGACCGCTGAGCGTAATAGGACGACTTAGGGAACCACGCGAAAGCGCCACATCTCCACCCTCTTCGCCGCGTTTCCTCTCATCTTCTTCAATTCGCGTCTTTAGCAAGTCCCAAACATGCTCATACGACTCATTCTTATCGTATTTGAGCTCAAGCAAGGTTTTAGACAACTCGTTCGCGCTAACATAGCGATCCCAAGTCCTTTTGGCTAAGCACTTTCGTACGATTTCCCCGATTTCTTTGGGGGCGTTGATTTCGCGACGCGCCCTAAGCTCTGGTATGGGTTCATCGTTGTGCATCAATATTGTCTCTATATCGACTGCCCCTTTGTAGGGGAGCTTACCAGCGAGCAACTCAAATAGTAGCACTCCAACGCTGTATAGATCAGTTCCAGGACCAATTTGCAAAGCCTTACCACGCGATTGCTCAGGAGCCATGTAGTAGGGCGTTCCCAACACTGTCCGTGTAAACTCCTCCCCGCTCTGGGCAAACTGGGGTAAGCTAGCGATTCCAAAGTCGACCAATTTAAGAAAAATCGTTTTATTCGAAAGCGGGCATAGCAAAATATTAGCAGGCTTAAGATCGCGGTGGATAATTCCACGTATATGGGAGTGCGCCAAGGCATCAAGAAGCTGCTTACTGAGGTCAATAATCAGTCTAAAGGGAAGGATAACATCGCGCATCGATTGCATAGAGCATGAGCGAATATATTCCATCACCATGTAAAGTTGACCATCGGCTGTTTGCCCAAAGCGCTCAACCTGAACAATATTGGGATGATTTAAATAGTGGAATGCTTGGGCTTCTTTGACGAAGCGGCGACGCATTTTCGCGTCCCCACACAGCTCTTGACGGATCAATTTTAGCGCTACTTCCTTCCCGTTTCGCTGCATATCCTTCGCCAAATACACACTACCCATACCGCCGCCACCTAACTTGGAGATGACCACATAGCGACTCTCTATTTCTTTGCCAATAATATGCTCTTGCATTCCCAGCTCCTAAAACACAGCTCTCGGCTCTAATAAGCCACCGCCAATCTACAATGAATATAGGCAAATGACAAATAAAGATCGAAACACTACAGCTAGCCGTCCTTAGGAAAGCTCGAATTTATTGGGGCTAGCGCCCAAAAGCGCGTTAAAGGACAGGTCTTTTGGAGCAAGAGATTATGCTTAGTGCGTTGATTCTATGGATTTGACTCTGAACAATCGCTTCGGGGGCGTTGCGGGGGCTTGAGTCCCCGCAGAGGGGGTAGCGCGGGATCGCCGATTAAAATGCGTTACAAACGCATGTTGTGCGATGGATGAGCGACTAGCAAATACATCGCACAACATTTAGCGTTTGTTGACGCATTTTATGAGGAAGCCCGCGCGTAGGGGGAGCCGAAACGAGCAATGCTGAAGGCTTTGCGAGTTGAAAGCTCAATGAGATCATCCTTTGCGCAGCATTCTGTCTATTTATAAGAATGCTGCGCAAAGGATAGAGCGAATTGTGGGACTTCCCCCAGCAAAAACATAGCAACACCCATGGTTCAGAGCATGTCTCATGCGTTGCTCATCGTTCTCAACATCCTACTTGTTTTTAATTTCTTCGACGTGTGCTACACTTTGCTCGGCTTTGGATTAGGTCCTGAGGTATGTTTATAAGTTTGGGCCAAGATTCCGCAAATAATCACTAGGAGTTTATGATGAGAGCGAATACTGTTCGTATTCTAAGCATTTTAGCAACTGGCTTTTGCATTTTGCTTTTCAGCCTACAGGCCTACGCAGATGATGAAATTGGGGTTTCGCGCATCGTTGACATACCCGATATTGAGAACGCTAGCTCCACACTTAGTGACGAATTTCGAGAAATCTTCACGGATCTGGGACACCTTGTCTACAACGAAAAGGAAATGCTTGATGGGGCGAGTGCGATTGGCGTGCATCACGAGCAGTATTGGAAGGAAGTGGAGCTGCTCAAGAAGGTCAACAAGCGCCTCCGACATGAGGGGCTCATTGTCGTAAAGCGCGAGAAGGGCAGCCGCCGTGATAGCCTCATCATCGACGTCTACAACGCTTTTGACGGCTCGCAACTCGCGGGTTTTGAACTTGGGCTAAAACGTCGTGGCAAGCTATCAGGCAAAGAAAAAAGTAAACTGCGCAACGCCATTCATCCCCTGCTCATCGACATCAACCCCTCACTCTACCCCACCATAATCTCAATCAGCGTCGACTCTACCCCACAAGGCGCAAGCATCCTGCGCAACGGCATGGAGCTTGGAAAAACGCCCTATACCTACGAAGTCGACTCCAACCCCACCGCTACGGAGCAGTGGTTTATCTCCCTCGATGGCCATGAGAGCAAGCCTATCGATGTTGAGTTCAAAACCGATCAGCACTTTAATCTTAGCTTCACCGAAGAAGTAGAAGACAGCAGCGAGTCCAGCTTTGTGGGTAAAGTTCGCCATGGGCGCGCAAGACCTGTGCTCAAAATCGGCGCCAACATTGACGTTGGCATCCGCAGCCTCGACTCCGAGGTTAAAAACTGGACGCCCATTTCCTACACCACCCAAGCCCACCCCATCGTCGGCTTGGATCTCGAATTCTTCCCATTTGGCTTGGCCGCCGATAACCAGTATTTGGCCAACCTAGGCATGTTCTTTAACTTCGGCGTCGGCTTCCTTAGCGACAGACTCCAATTCACGCCTGCCGACGAAAACTCCACTTCGTGCAAAAATAACGATGACGGCACCTACTCCTGCGACACCCTCTTTTCACGCTTCCAACTCGGCGCCATCTACAGACTCTTACTCCAAAAATCTAACGATAAACTCGACCCACACGGCATGGCAATCGCCTTCTCCATGGGCTACAACTGGAGCCTTATGGACATTAGCCGAAACCCACTCTATCGCGGGCACTCCTACCAAGGTATGCTCATCGGCGTGGAGTACTCCACGCACCTAGGCCATCGCCCGCTTCGCGCAGACATTGGTCTTGACTTCATCTACAATGTCGGCTTTGGAAACGCTCAAATGATCGGCACTTGGGGCACCGCCATCGACAATAGCTGGGGCATCGCCGCCGACTTAAGCCTAAGCTACGACTTTTGGAAGGGAATCTACGCAGCCCTGGGCTACAAACTTAGCCACCACCGCACCAAATATAAGGGCGAAGGCTGCATGAACGCTGCTTGCAACTTGCCTACCAATAGCAAAACCATGGACACCTACCATGAAATCATCATCGGCTTTGGCTGGAAGATGTACTAGTTAAAACTTAAAAGCACTTTTTCTTTTTGTGGGGGGCTTTCGCCCCCCTACGCCCGAGCCTCACGCGTTAACCCGCTAAAAGCTGTGATATAATTTGCGCCGTCTCGGCTGTTCGCCTAGCCTGCGCAAATTATACAGCTTTTGCGTGTTTCCGCGCGGGGTCTCGGTCTACCCCCCATGCTTTTACACGTTGCCCCCAAACAAAACTCTTATTCATAGCCTAAACACTGTTACCGCGCCGCGATTGCGCCTAGCGACCTTAGAGCCTGCCTTTTTGTGTGTAGGGCATTGATTTTATTGACTTTATTTAATTTTGCGTTTTACTGGCGCCAGCTTTGAAACCTAGTCCTACGAATTGACGCATCTGGCATGAAGCAGAGTTTTCCTTAAGAAAGCCACTTCACCGCTTTACGTTAAGCGTAATCCCAAGAGCGCCCGAATCCAAAACCCTTTAATTTTGCCCATACTAACATTGGTGCTAGCCTATATACTGCACTGCAAAAGCAGTGTTTTTTACACTTCACGAGGGGCACAATGCGTCGACAAACTTTGGGTATAAAACAAGTATCTCTCATGGTTTTTGTTGCCATCCTAGTCGTAGGCGGGGTCTTTTTTTTGGGTCAGCAGCTGATGAATGGGCGCTTGCAGCAGTCTCCGAAACTTCTCGGCAAAAGTATTCTAGAGAACTTGGCGCCAACAAAAAGTCTTGCAACAAATTCCAGCATTACAAAGCAAGAGTTTAATTATGAGTTTTTTAGCATCCTAGAGCAAGCAGCCCCACCCCGCGATCTGCCTGTAGTCGCCCTTGAAACTAACCCCACTATTATCGCAAGACAACAGGCGAAACGTCAGCCAAACGTTAAGAAAGAACCCACAAAACCACAACGTTACGCTCTACAACTTAGCAGTTTTGGACAGAAACACGATGCCCAAGCCTTCGTTAATGCCCTAGCCGAAAAAGGCTACAAAGCAAGCGTCGTGAAGGCTACAAACGAAAGCAAAAACGTACAATACGAAGTCCACATTGAAGGCGGCAACAAACGTAAAAACGCCGAATTACTACTCGCAAAAATCGAGAAAAAAACAGGACACAAGGGCGCCATCGTTGAGACAATGTAATGCGCACACTGCAAATCACCCTCTTCATCGCGCTTGGCACCATTATATCTTATGCTTTGCTGTTCTTTAGCTTGGCCAAAACCGGTGAGAGAGTCATTGAGTTTCCCACGCTATCAAGCGAAACTGTGCAAAGCTCAACCCTTATTAATGATAGTGATAGCCAATACCAATGGATGCTATGTAGCAGCGATGAAAACGCTGAACTGCTACTCTTTCTTAATAACGAGCAAGAGCTCAGCGCAAGCAGTAACGCTCTTACGAGCAAAAACAGCAGCCCCCGTTGTATTGCCTCCGCCCAGCGAACGCTCCTTCCAGCGGGAACCCACGAGTTCACTCACCCCCCCGACAGCGAGTTGTGGATTGGGCTTGTCGAAAAACCAGCACCACTGCATACCATCTTATGCTTAGCCTTACTCATCATTGTTTTGTGTACAGGGATTTGGAGGCTCAATAAAAGTGGCTCAGAGCAAGCACAGATCAGCAAGTTTAAATGGCATGATGCGCTACTAGCCTTTATTATTTCGTTAGCGATCGGCTTTGCATTTGGTCAATTTTGGTATGCCTTGGGCGATACCAAAGTTCAAAGCTGGAACTGGCAAACAGCGCTGCACGCCATGTCTGTATTCAGCTTCATTGCGTTAGCCCTCATATTTGCCAAACTTCGCCACCCCAATGCACTGCTCAGCCTCGGCTTGGGAGCTAAATCCAAACTCCCCCTCCGCTACGCCGTGTCCGCTGGCGTCACGCTCGCCGTCATCGCTATGATTGGTCTTATATTATTTGCGCCCGAGCAAGATATCAATCAACTCAATTTTGCACACAGCTTACCTGGAAGCCTAAGCGTTGTAGCCTTTTATGCCCTCATCGCGCCCTTTAGCGAAGAATTATTCTTTCGCGGCTTCCTACAGGAAGCATTCTGCCGCGCTGCAAGCAAAAATAACGAAAACGACGACGTCGGCTGCGCTCGTGCACTCGCCGCAATTCTCATCACTAGCATGCTCTTCCTTAGCCTACACCTCGCCCAAGCCGCTCAAAACGTCTTCGCCCTTGTACCCATCGCACTCATGTCGCTATTGAGCGGGGTGCTTCGCTACCGCAGTAAATCACTGCATGCAAGCGTTGTTTTGCACCTAAGCTACAACGCCACCCTCATCACCCCCATGCTCATTTCACAGTTATAAGCCCCACGCCCCACTCAATTCTCCCCACCCCCATCGTCGCCTCTTACAACAATCGATCTTGCAAAGGCACAAACCGCGTCTTTAAGCACGGCGACATTGCCCGTACACGACGGCGGCGCGGTGCAGGAGTTTTTGCGTAGCGCACAAGAGTTGTTGTCGACACATAACTTCTTATAGCTCGCCGATTTCTCGCGTAGCGCCTCATCTAGCGCTGCGATGTCGGCGCTTTGGTAGATCTCTTCTTTCGCATAAACCTCCCAAAAAGCATTCGATAGACTCTGTGTCCAAATAGGGACTTCATGGATTTGTTGTGCCAATAAAGCGCAGTCGGCCGCATTCGTAGCAATGATGTCATCGACAGTTTGCGAAGCATCGCGCTGTATTTGCAGCAACGACTTGGGACTTAGCGCAGGTTCGCTTTCAAGCTCAATTCCTGCCGACTTGAGTATCACGCGGAGTTGGCGCTGGTGGCACTGAAGTTTGCAGGCTTCATCGCTGCTGAAACAGCGCTCCAAGCAAGGTACGACAAAGTCGCTATCGCTCTCTAATGCTCTAGCTTCCAAACTGTTCATATCCCAAACCGAAAGCGGGTTGGGGTAAGCTTTGTGATACGCAAACTGGGTAAAAGCAATACATATCCCCAAAAAAATGAAAACCACGATCTGCTTATACGCTTCCCGCGTAGACGCGGTTTTACACTTCTCGGCTAGGGCAAGTTTGGGGATAAGTGGGAATGAGCCGTCACCTATGTATTGCAGCGCAAAATGTGGTCGCTCTGGATCAAAGAGTATAATCGGCACAAAATCGACTTTCTTCCACTGTCCGCGTTTCAAGCGAAAAGACTTCCCCTCTTCGGGCGCGTAACAAATCGCTTGCTCTGGCGTAGCAGCGTCAAACCACACCCCTTCTGTGGCTCGTCCAAAACGTAGCAAGTAATTGCGATTCCAATAATCCCATGACAAAATAATCCAAGCAAAGGCCGCGACGGGAACCCCTGTAATAAAAAGCCAAGTCAAAAATATGCCTAAACTATCGTCGTAGAAGTATCTAAACGATACAAAAAGACCCACAACTAAGCCTGCAATAATGGACAAACTAAGCCGCATTAACAGTTTGCTAAAGATGCTACGGTGTAGGAAGCGAGATTTATCCCTCTCGGTCACAAAGCGTCGTCCTTGTTTATCGAGCAGCAGCATATTGTTATTGGTTTGTGCACCATTCTCAACAAGGCGCACCTTTCCTTTCTTACCTGTGCCGTTTCGCCACATCGGTATAATGATACTAGCCAAAAGCGCCGCTACCGCCATAAAGTAGGCTAACAAATTTGGTTTGTGGTTATTAACACTAAGAATACTCGCCTCAAAAGCCTTCCTAGTTCCTTCCAACGTCCCCTCTTGCACTGGATTAATTACACAGGTCTTCGCGTCAATACAATATCCATACCACTTCTCATAAGCGCTGAGTGCATCGTTGATTTCAGCCTCATTGTACAGCTGTGCGACGCCGAGCTCTTTCGCTTCATCGTTTTGGATCACGTACCACTGCGACGTCTTACCCTCTTGAACCACCGAAGCAGCAGCAATTCCATTGTCAAACTCTTTAATACCTAGGCTCTCCACCAAAGCACTTGCCTCCATTTGGCTAGTCTTGGGTGGAAGAAAAATCTTGGGCCATACCCGCATATCGACTGAACGCATAAGCGCAATCTTACCCGCATCATCATAGAGCAGATCAAAGCGCGAATCCTCGCCTACTCGCTCCAACCTATCGATCTTCCCAAAAGCAGGCTCATCTTTAGCCTTCTCTGGATCGGCGCCTCGTAGTATGGCTAAGTTCTCCTTACTTAAAGCAGCAACCAAGGCACCTGTACTCAGATCCCGGCGTTCCACTGGGCTAGTCTGCGCACTTTCCTCGTTGAGCGTCGTCAACGTTTTATTGTCCATATACACAAGGCTGTGTTTCGACGACGGGATACTAAAAATAGCACGACGTTTCCAAGTAATATCATCGGTGGCAACGCTCATTGCAGCTTGTTTCTCACTAGCGCCTGCCAAAACGAGTTTATCACCGTGCGCTAAAAACAGTTTTTCATCTTTGTCTTTGGGTAAATCCCAGTATTTTATTTCGTAACGATTCTGTAGAATGGTTCCAAGACGCGATACAAGGCGAGTAACGTACATATCGGTAGTCAGAACCATGGCCATAGAGTCCGAGCCCGAAATAGCACGCACGCTTGCTGTCGCGTTAACCCGCGCTACGGTGCGGTCCGCCGTGGCAAAGCGGTAATATACAACGCGTGGCTCCCGCGCACTAACCACCATCATGCCCGCTTCATCGATATGAAAGTTATTCTCCGTGATCTTTGGATTTAGCTCCAGTTTTTTCCCTTCTTCAAAGCCATCCCCGTCTCTAGTCCACCAAAATAACACTTCATCGCCGTAAACAACGACGCGATCTTTTTGCCATTTTATGCTATGTGCCCCCTCCACCTCCGCTTCCAGAACCGCTTCAACACCGCTAGGCTTTACCTTTAAAATCAGAACACTACGCTTTATGTCGCTTTGAATCAAAACGCCAAATTGCATCGCGTACTCTATGTCTTTGGCTATGGCGAGCACCTCGCCGCGTTCTTCTAGGTAGTTGAGCTTGAGAGTTTCGCTGTCGACCCCGTAGAGTCGATTGCCATCGCTATAAAAAAGTGTATTTGCGCTTTGTAGCAAAAACCGTAAATCACATGCTTGCTGATCGCGAAATCGCTGCGCATACGTTATGCTCTTTTTGCCAAAGTCGAAATTGTAAAAATCCTCACATTCACCTTCTAAGCCGCACAAAGCACCCAAAAGCCGCAGCCCCCCTCCCCGCGTGTCCCATACCCCCGCATCCACTCTACAAGACAGGCCATCCTCTGCATAAACGTAGGTTCCCAAGCTTCCTAGCACGCACAAAAGCAAGAATAAACATACTTTAACCGACCAGTTCATCACTAACACCCACACTATGCCAAAATACTCGCTGGCGCGAGGCACGCGTCAAAAGACACGCTCTATGTCAAAAGACACGCTCTATAATGATAGCATAAATGTTTCGTATCATGAAAGTTACCTGAATTTTACGTTGAGGAACTCTGATTCATTAGGGCTATGGGCTAGCACCCCAAAAACCCGCTTATTTTTTGTGGGGGGTAGCGCAAGATCACCTGAGGGTGCGGCGCCTGAGCGCATTTTATGCATTGGATGCGCGGCTTTAGCGCATACAATGCATAAAATCGTGCGCGAAGACGTCGAACACGAAGGAAGCTTGCGCGTAGGGGGCTGTGCCCCCACAGGAGGGAAAGCAGGCTTAGTCTTCGGAATATTCGCGTGTATAGTAGTAATAATACCCGCTGTAGGATGATGAATTGGCGCTTAGTGCGTTCAGGACAACGCCGAGGATGGGGGCGTTGACGCCTTGGAGCAGTTCGCGAGCGCGAATGAGCAGGGGGAGTTGGGTTTTGCCCGCTTTGGTAACGATAATCACGCCGTCGGAGTACTGAGCCATGATAAGAGCGTCGGTAACCGCGGTAACGGGCGGCGAATCGATAATGATGTAGTCGTATTGGTTTTTGAGGGTATTAAGCAGGGTGGTGAAAAAATCGCTTTGGAAGATTTCACTGGGGTTGGAGGGAATTTCGCCGCAAGGGAGGAGGTCGAGGTGTTCGACGGTGGTTTTTGTAATAACTTGCTCTAGGGTGGCCTCTTTGTTGAGGACGGCGGTTAGACCTTGTGCTTTGGGTAGGCCAAGAGCTTTGTAAAGTTTTGGGCGACGCAGATCGGCTTCGATGAGGAGGACGCGGTGTTTGGTAAGAGCGTAGGTAACGGCGAGGTTGAGGGCAGTGGTGGTTTTTCCTTCTAGGGGAGAGGGAGAAGTGATGAGGAGAACTTGGGATTTATCGGGTGGAAGCATGAATGAGAGCGTGGTGCGGAGCGTGCGAACGCATTCGGAGAGCGGGGATTTGGGGTTGTCGATGACGAAGCGGTAGGGATTTGTGGACTTCTTTTCGCGACCAGACTTTGGAATGGCGGGTACGACGCCAAGGAAGGGAAGACCAGCTTTGAGCTCGATATCACTTTGGTTTTTGATGCTGAGGTCGAGCAATTCGAGTACGAAAATAAGTGCGAAAGCCGCTAGCAGAGCCGCTAAAAGCGTGATGACGGCGTTGACGAATATGCGTGGGGAGATGGGAGATTTTGGGGCAACGGCCTTGTCGAGAATGCGGATATTATTGATATCGAGTAGTCTGTTGAGGGAGACTTCGTTGAGCTTTTTCTGTGAACTTTCAAAGAGGCGCTCTTGCTCGGCTTTTTGATTTTCGACCTGTTCATAGAGCAGCTTTAGCTGGTCGAGTTGTAGCGCCTCGGTTTTTAGTGCTTTAATTTGTTTGAGTATATCGGTGTCGAGTTTTACCAACGAGTTGTATTTAGCTTCGTAGCCTTTTTTTATGGCACTTAGCGATGTTGCGATGGCTTCGCGGGATAGCTCCATCTTTTCGCGTACAGATTGAACTTGCGAGGAATTTTCTAGGTAGGTGACCAAGAGTTTTCGCTCTTCTTGTTGCAAGTCGAGGTACTGCGCATACAGGCTTGAGAGTGTTTGGGTGTCGGCGAGTATTTCATAGGAACGGACGTTATGAAGTTCGGGGCTTAGCTTTTCTAACTCCGCGACAACGTAGCCAGCTTGCAGTTTTTGGGTCTCAATTTCGACTCTGCGGTTAAGCAGCGATTCGAGTAACTGGTTAGTGAGCTTTTGTTGCTCCAAGGGGTTTGAGTAGAGTATTTGGTGTTCGTTTTTAAAAGCGTTCAGCGCATTACTTGCGTTTGTAAGTCGCGTTTCGTAATCGGCATACTGCTCTTTGATAAAATCGAAGGTATTGTTGAGCGAAGTGAGTCTATGTTCCGAATTTTGTTCAGAGTATGCATCAGCAACGGCATCTGCTAATCTGGCGGCGATTTCGGGGCGTTGGTGTCGCACTTTGATGTAGACTAGACGCGTTGCAGGGACGGACTCGATGGTGATCATGCCAAGGAGGTGGCTGACGGGATCGACGTCTTCGAGCATTTTTTGTAAAACGTCGCTTTGCTTAATTTTGTCAAAGCCCAAGAACTCTAAGTTTGATGCGAGAGCAAGATCGTCGACAACCCGTTGTGCGACGTTTCGGGAATGCATCACTTTGAGTTGCGTATCGTAGTAGGTGTCGCGTAAATACCACTGTTGCGTGTCGTAGTTATCGATCGCGTTGATGGTGGGGGGTTCGGGGTTAATAATAACAGCGGTCGTAGCCTGATAAATGCGCGGCTGCTTTAGCGTATAAATAATACCCAAAGCCGAAATAATCATAAAACAAAGTACAAAGAGCCAAAAACGCTTGCGAATAACAGAGATGTACTCGCGTATGGGCATGGCTTGATTCTGCTGTACTTGTGCGTTTATCGCGTGAGTCGTTGGCATGGTGCTCTAAAATACGGTCGATGGGATAAAGACTAGGTCTGCGGGGTGTAGGCAGACGTTAGGCGCCTTGGCCGACAAGATATCGTAGTAGGGCACGGTAACGGCGAGTGTGCTATTGTCCGCTTTACGCGTAATCACCACGGAGTTGGCTTGAGCTCTTGGTGTAAGCCCACCCGACTGTGCAATAACATCGGTTAGCATAAGCCCAGGCCTAAACTCAACAATACCAGGCCTATTCACCTGGCCATCGACCGTGACCGCGGTTCGCGAAACTTCTTTATTGATGCAGACCACTGAAGGATTGCGCAAATAAGTCTTCTCTAAGCCATCTCTAACGATGCTCTCAATTTCGTCGCACCTCAAGCCCTCAACCCTAAGCTCCCCCAAAATTGGGAAGCTCAGCGTACCCCTTGGCGATACCTCGTACTCACCCGATAACTCTGCTTCACCAAAAACGCGTATTTCGAGGCGATCCCATGGTGAGAACCGCCCCAACTCAACGCTGGTTGGACAAGTTTTAAGTTGCTCTTGCCAGTCTTTGGATACAGAGCCAGCACACGCCGTTAAGAGTAGCAGAGCAGCGACGTAGAGCCACAAAAAGTTAATATTCATAGGCAAAACTTAGCCCGACGACATGTTGCATGTAAGAGCCGAGGTCCGCTTCGGAGCGATTGATACGCATCTTGTAGTCTATACCCAGCTTCAAGCCCGCAAAGAAGTGATAGTACAAGTTGCTAGAAATTCCAAACAACAAGTCTCGTCGCTGATCGGGCTGAAAGTGGATGATACTTGTGGTAAATGCCAAACTCAAACTCAAACGTTGGATAAATAACGCGTCATAACCGAGTTTAATGCGGTGAAACTTATAAAAGGGCCCAGAGCTCGAATTTTCGTGATCCTTTTTATAGCCGACACTCAAACGCATATCTTTTGTAAATTCGTAGCCAAGGTCGGCATTCATAATAAACATGTGCTCTTTGTACGAACCGTGATACAAAGCATATGAATAACCTAGCCCCAAAGAATAGGATAGACTCGATAAAAGCAAGCCATTCAAGCCCGCCTTCACCCTAAAGGGCGTCCCCAGCGCGTTCCTATCCGACCCAGCGGAATCCGCACCAACATAGTGAATGATGCGTTGATCGAGCAAAAGCGTTAGGCTTGATACAGGCAAGAAATTCCACTTTGTCAGCAACTCAAATCGGTGGTCAAGGTAGGTGAGTTCGCTGTGACTAGGGTATATAAAGGAATTAAGGGTATAGCCTATTTTTTGTGAAAAAATCTTGCCCTCACCCGGCTGAATGGTAAAGTTCGCGCCCCCCGCAAGATAGTGGTTTTTGTGGTCTTGGCGAAGATTTTCGTCTTCGGGCTGATCTACATAACTGTAGGATAGCAATGGCGCAATGCGCAAAATCCGCGTTTTGAATAAATCCGCATTCGTCGCCAAACGCACAGACCACCCATAATCTGCATAAGCATCCCCAGCACCAAAAAATTGCATCCAGTTAAAGGACGTTTTGGCGTCCCAATCGTGATCTGGGTGATTTTTCAGTTTTGCTCGCAAACTCACGCCCGCATCAAGGTAGCCGTCCGCCTGCGCATCGCCAGAACCATGTCCCTTATTGGAGTTAAAACCGATATCGAGCTTTGCACCGGGGTGAATCAGTACACTACCCGCTAAGATCCCCTCTGGTTCAGGCCCCTTTGGGCTAGCTTTTGCGCCATTGACTACAAAAAGCAACAGTGTCGCAAAAACCATAAATTTTAGACAAACTTTACACATAAGAGCTGCCACTTCAATTCCGCTTCTACAGTATTCTCGATCCCTAAACCGCTCTCAAGACTCTCACTTCCTGATCGTCAATCCGAATAAATTACCATGTCAAAAACTACAAATTACATATAAGGTGAAGCATCCGCTGCAGGCTTTGTCGTAGCATCCGACTCTGGGCTGGTAAGCCCATCGCCTTCTAGGCAAGGTTCTATCTTGCAGCTACGTTTAGCTTCCAACTTTGTTGGACCCGTATACTCAAGATTCGCCCCAACACAGCCCATCATCTCATGCCCTAGCGCAACGCATCGTGTTGCCGCCATGTTACCCAGCTTCATATGATGCAAACTCGCCGCTTCATCGTTGCGATTCACAGCATCCGAAAGGTTGGCATTGCTGTTTTGTACAACGCTCAAAAACCCCTTAGCGGCCACAAGCTTCTCGTTAATGCAGTCCATCCTGCTCACGTCTTCTTGCTTTTTGGCATCCGCCAAGAGCTGCCCACCGCGCTCGATAACTTCTTGCACCTGCCGCACGTAGTCCGCAGATGTGCTGAGTTTCTCCGCCGCGCTTAGCGCATTAAGATCATCCTCCGACATTGCGCCCTCCTGCGCCGTCGCACTCAGCCCCATCGCTCCCAATAATAAAACTAATGATAAAGTCAATATTTTGCGCATTCTCTGCCTCCTACCACATAGGCTCATCGCAAGCCATGAATGAATACATGCAAAATTTGTGCCCACGGGCAAACAATTCTTACAGCACCCTCACAGGCAACTCACTTCACCTTTAGTTCTATTCACCGACAAGATCAAGAACAGAGCGAATATTATCGCATTTTTTACGATTTTTAAGGGCAAATCGCATTTTTTTAATATACAGCAACCATAACATAAAATTTCACTCAATTCTTCAGCGTCTGCTCTTCTTTATAGAGGATTATGCTTGTTATTTTCGATTATTTTTGTGGGGGAAGTTTCCCCCTACGTGTCAACCCCGCGCTGTGCGCGGGTTTGCCACTACCCCCTCCGCGGGGACACCCCGCGACGCCCCGTTCCATTTTGGCCACAATGAGGTTTTTCGCCTGCTCTTGCTAGCGCAAGCTCTGGCGCGTCTTAAGCGTGCACACGCATCAAAAAAGCAGGTGCCCCGTTGACAAGCGAGCGCAGAATCATGACAATGCTTGCGCTGGGGAGCAAAAATTTTTGCTCCAATCTTTTTATGGATTCTAAACTGAGAGTAAGCATGGCACAACTGCAACGAAATGACATCTGCCACTGTGGAAGTGGAAAAAAATACAAGAACTGCTGTTTACGCAAGGATGAAGCTGTCTCGCAGCTATCTAAGCAAAATCGCGATGTGACAGAGGTCGTAAAACCTCAGATGGGGCCTTACCTATTTTGGAAACAGTGGTCCGCAGCCTGTGCGCGTAATGAGTTTGGTTTGGTATACCAAATGTTAGAAGACAACGGGAGTCTCAAAAAGGCCTTCGCTTCCGACGAAGACTTTTTTGTAAACTTGCGCGAAATAGGTTTGGCCTACGAGCCGTTGTGGAGACTAGAAAAAATGAAGCTCAACGGCAGTTCAGCGATACTTTTGGCGCGTAGAACTGATGACAGTGACAAGAACGCGGACGTGTGTGCGGCAATATTACGCATGCAAAAAGGCGAATTTGGCTGGAGAGTAAGCGAAATAGAGCAGCGACGTGTAAAGCCCGAAAAAGACCTTGTGTTGGGCTATGAATTATTTGGCATCTCTAGTGTAGAGCACGACTACAGAGAGAAGCTCAAGACTGGTTGGACGCGTCCAAACCTAGCCGATGATGTCGTGGCAAATTCGGAAACTAGCCCAGTTACAACAGAGAGCGCCGAGGCGCCTAGCACCTAAGAAAGCTCTGATTTAAGGGTGGGGCGCTGCCCCACCTCAGCATTACGTATTTCTTTTGAGTTTGCGCGGGGGGAACCTTTTTTCTTTTTGCAAAAGAAAAAAGGTTCCCCCCGCACCCCCCTCTCTTCAATCGCGACACGGATGTCAGCGATTGGTCGCGGCTGAGGCCGCGCGCGAAGCGGCCACAGCCTGGACGGCTGTGGCACTAAAAAGAAAACACTCTTTTAAGCACTTCTCGAATAAAATGTCATTCTATCTTCACCTTGCCTTATTTTATTAGCATTTTAGCTTATGTTTCTCTACAAAATGTCTCATTTTGTTTAAAACTGTATCGGATTTGTAAAATTAAATTCACCATTTCTAGCCGCGCAAAGGTTTTTAATGGTGAGGTTTTGCTTCAGATCAAAGGCCTCTTCTTACAACAACAATGTTGATGATTTGGGCATAAAAGATTTCCGTAATGATAAGTGCCCCACGCCCCGCTAAAGGCTATCGCCCTTAGAACCCTTCCTCTGTGTAACATATTGATTTTATTGGCTTTTATTTTGAAAACTCGCCTACCTCTCTTTAGCTTCGTTAGCTCTATTTTTCGCGGTTTTCGCATGGATTAGAGTATCCCTAAGGAAGCTCTGATTCATTGGGGCTAGCGCCCCAAACCCCGTCTATGGGCTTTGTCTTGCATGTAGCGCATTGATTTTATTGAGTTTTTTAGACCTTCCTGCTTTTTGTTTTGACCGCGCTATTTTTCGCGGTTTTCGCATGGATTAGAGTATCCCTAACTACGCTAGTTCTTCTTTAACTGCTTTTGAGGGGGTAGCGCAAGATCACCCGATAAATACGCTTAAAGCCGCATCTTGTGCGGTGGATGGAATGCATGCCATCCATGGCATGCAGCCCTATGAGCCGCCTACGGCGTTCGATTTCGACATCCATGTCGAAATCCTGGCGACTAGCCGATACGACGCACAAGATTTTGCGGCTTTTGGCGTATTTTGAGGGAAGCTTGCGCGCAGGGGGAGACTTCCCCCACAAAAGAAAATAGCATAAACAACGGTTCGGGCAGAGCCTCTGTATATGTATTTTGCTTGGCTTGCGAAAGTTTGGCTATTGTGATAATTTTTGCTGGCGCCGTGGTTAGCGCTTTTTACAACCAGCATTTGGAGGCTTCGCATGAAAACCAACGAAGATATTGAACGGTATTTGATTGAGATGAATTTGCCCTACGTAACACTTGAACAGGGCGTGTGGAAGCTGGATAACGACGAAGAGGGCGTGGATAATATTTTGATTATCCATACGGAGCCGATTATAGTGTTCCGAATTAATTTGATGGACGTACCCAAGAATTCTAAGGAGGCGCTATACGAGGAGCTGCTGCGGCTCAACGCGACAGAGATGCTGGGCGGTGCCTATGGTATAGAAGATGGTAAGGTTATTATTATTGATACGCTGCAGTCGGAGAATTTGGATTTCAATGAATTTCAGGCTGCCGTTGACTCACTAACCTTGGCTTTAACCGAACACTTCGAAATACTAAAGAAGTATTTGTAGTCCAATATTTCATATTTCCGCAGTAACCGTTAAACGGTAAGGAGCATAGACCATGGGAATCTTCTCGAGATTAAAAACAATATTTAAGGCCAACGCAAACGCCGCGATTGACAAAATGGAGGACCCCGAAAAGGTACTCAACCAGCTCATCCTCGATATGCAGGAGCAGCTGGCGAAGGCAAAAACACAGGTCGCAACAGCGATTGCCGACGAGAAGCGCCTCAAACTTCAACTCGAAAAAGAGTCGAAAAAGGCTAATGAGTGGGAGCAAAAGGCGATGCAAGCTGTACGCGCTGGGCGCGACGATTTGGCCAACGACGCACTTGCACGTAAGGCTGAGCATGATAAGTACGTTGCAGAGTATACCAAGCAGTGGGAAGCACAGAAAGCGGCCACCGATAAATTGCGCGCCTCCCTCAAAGATATGAGCAACAAGATTGAGGAGGCAAAACGCAAGAAGGGCTTACTCATTGCTCGCGAAAAGCGCGCCAAAGCACAAAAAACCATTCAAAGCACTCTTTCGGGCATATCAGATAACGGCGCGATGGATGCCTTCAACAGAATGGCGGAGAAGGTAGAGCAAAACGAGGCTGAGGCCGAGGCTCACACTGAACTTGCTGAAGATTTCAGTGGTGATGACTTGGAGAAACAAATCGATGCGCTACCCACAGAAGCAACGCAAAGTGATGCCCTTGCAGCGCTTAAGGCAAAAATGGCTGGAGCCTCCGCGCCCGCAGCACCAGCAGAGAACGTTTACTCATATGACAACGTAGCAAACCCCAATATGAAAAGTTGGGATGATGAGAAGTTCTAGTTTCGGCTAAAACAACGAGAGGCACGAGACATCGTGCCTTTTCTTTTGAGAGTGTAGAGCTTCGACTAAGCTGTTTGGCCTCTGAATCAATTCGCTTTGCTCTGAACCTAAGGAAGTACCATGGATCGCAGTGCCTCTGACATTAACGCCGTCATCCGCCAAAACGCTCCTCTCATTGCTTCGATGAAGGCTGAGATCGCTAAGGTTGTTGTTGGACAAGAAAACATGATTGAACGAGCACTCATCGGCGTGCTAGCGGGTGGGCATATACTGCTCGAAGGAGTGCCAGGGCTTGCAAAAACCTTGCTTTGCTCGACGCTTGCACAAGTCATCGATTGCCAGTTTCAACGCATACAATTTACCCCCGATCTCTTGCCCGCCGATCTTATCGGAACCTTGGCATACCGCCAAGATACAGGAAACTTTCAAGTAAAGAAGGGACCTATCTTCGCAAACCTCGTTCTAGCCGACGAAGTAAACCGCGCACCCGCAAAAGTACAGAGCGCACTACTTGAGGCTATGCAAGAGCGGCAAGTCACCATCGCCGATACGAGCTACCCGCTACCTCGCCCGTTCATGGTTATGGCGACACAAAACCCTATCGACCAAGAAGGCACCTACAGCTTGCCAGAGGCACAGCTCGATCGCTTTATGATGAAAGTCGTCGTTAACTACCCCAGCGCCGCTGAGGAGAAGCGAATCTTGGAGCGCATGGCCGAGAAAGATAAACCCATGGCAGAGAAAGTCGTTAGCGCAGCAAACATTATGAGTGCACAAAGCGTGGTAGAAAATATATACATCGATGATCGCATAAAAAACTATATTGTTGCCCTTGTATGCGCCACACGTGACCCAGCGTCGCATAAAATGCCTGAAATGAAAGATTTAGTCGAATTTGGCGCAAGCCCCCGTGCCACGATCTCTTTGGCTCTAGCCTCTAAAGCATGCGCTTTTATGGACGGGCGCTCATTCGTTATTCCCGATGATGTGCAAGCCATCGGTTACGACGTTTTGCGACACCGCGTGAGTATGAGCTACGAGGCGGAAGCCGAAAACATTAGCGCTATGGATTTTTTGCAGAATTTGTTTAAAAGCGTTGAGGTGCCTTGAACTAGAAAAATAAGAGAGCTTTACACGGGGGGAAGCCCAAAAGAAATACGTAATGCGGAGGTGGGGCAGAGCCCCACAAAAACGCGCCGCAGAACTCAGCACAATCCACTCTTTCCCTACTCTACCTTCAGCTCCCTCGCCACCCCCTCGCCGCTTCTTAATTCGCCATCTTCAGGGTGAAGTAGCCAAACCACGTCGTTTTGCTTATGCAGTTCGTGGCGCTTAAAGACTATAAAACGAATAAAATCGCTCTTGCTTAAACGAATTTTTTGCTGTTTTAGGTCATGGAAGCCGTACGTTCCTCGCCAGATTTTATCTTTTGGTGATGAAAATACGTATGCGTTAAAACCACGACTACTGTCAAGCATAGACTGCGTAGCCAATAAGAGTTTAGTTTCACCGCCTATGAGCGCAAAACGCGCGTCGATAATGCGATCATTTCTTGCTGGTTTGAACTTAAAATCGGATAATTTTTCGCTCTCTAGTTTGAGTTCTCCCGCTTGGTGGCGCCCATCTGCATATAGGCCGTAAACGATGCCAGCGCGTAGCAGGCCAGAGCGGAATTGTGGACTGAGTAGCGCGAGATCGGGCGAGCCATCACCGTTGAGATCTTCGCTAGCAGAGACAATTTTTAAACCTGCAAGGGGTTTTGGCGCTATGATGCGCAGGCAGGGGATCTGTGGCGAATTTACGTTATATGTCTTCTCGGCTAGCTTCGCGGGAGAAAACAGAACGTATGCCGTCGCGTAATTCTCTCGCTTTGGGTTCGTGTACTTCTCGCCCAGTAGCACAATATCCAGCTCTCCATCAAGGTTAAAGTCTATAATAGCCCAGTCGCTACCAAGCTCTTCGTTACCTGTTCCAACGAACTGCTTATACTTACTACTAGCAAGGTTATAGCGTTCGCGCGCGCGATCTTTGATACCCTTAACGACAAAGACGCTTCCACTACGCTCGTTATCAATTACCCTTTGAGAAGCACCGATAACAAGTTCATCTACCCCGTCGCCGTCGATATCGCGTAGCTCCACCTTCTCACCAAAAGCGCTATAAACTTCGCGCTCAAGTACGAAGGTCCATGCGTTTTTTTTGAGTTGGCTCCAATCAAAATTGAGAGCCAAAACCTTGTTAAAATCTTGCGGAAGCGTAAGCGCTGCAACAACGCCTATGCCTTGCTCCCATTCGTATGAAGGCATGCCAAGGATAAGCTCAAGTTGCCCATCGTTATTGATATCGCCAAAATCGAAAGATCGAATATCGACCTCTTCAGGCCCCACAAAGGCTAAATCACAAGTTTGTGGCTGCGAGAGATCATGAGAAATCGCACTATCGCTGTGTACGAGACAGATAACGCTGCGTTTGGCAAGCCCTTTACTCGATAGCCACGCCGTGTACTTAGAACTTCCCAATTCCACAACTTTGGCATCCCCGCTTAAGCCTCCTCCTTGAACTGGGCCTAAAATCATCGCGTTTGGCTCCGCTAAGCTAGCCTGTACTTCTAAGCTACGCGTGTCGCGTACAATGGCAAGACTTCCTGTTGCGGGGCGCTGCATGGGATCGCTCCCTGCTCGAATAATCCAATCCTTTTTTTTGTCGCCGTCTATATCCCCTACTGCGGAGCCAAAGCCTAAGCGCGAAAACTCAAGCCCTCCCAAAATAATGTCGGGAGAGCGCCTAGCAGCGATCGATTCACTCAGGTGCGGGCCACCAAAATAAACGAGAACCTTGCCGCTCCTTGCCCCCGTATGGCTATCGACTTCGGCTTGCCCAATAACGATGTCAGGACGACCGTCTCCATTAATATCAAGACCTTGCAACTGCGAAGCAAAGTTCTCACCGCTTCCAACGATGTACTGCCCCTGCTCCAAAATACCGCTATGCTCTGGGAACTTGCCCCCCTCCAACAATACCAAACGCCCCTCGCTTTTGGGTCCACGGATCAAGCGTCCTGGCTCCGAAATAATGAGATCTGTTCGGCCATTACCCGTAAAATCGCCGCTTATAACTGTCCTACCCAAGCGCGCGTTTGCTTGATCTCCAAAAAGCTGCAAACCCCAATTTTGCTCCTTTTCGAGTAAATTCACGACGCTTCCGCTGTATTTGGTGGGGTTATAAACAATAATCACGGAGCCCGAGGCTTCTTGGCGCTGATAAGACTCCAGCTCTAGCCCTAGGGCAATGTCGTTTAAGTGGTCATCGTTAAAGTCGCCTACTGCGCAACTATACAAAGCACGAACATTAGAGGACATCGGGCGTGAGAGGCGCGTTTTGCCGTATAGTTTATCATTGATGTTATATACTCTGTCAGGCCACTCACGACGCGAGCTAATAATGGTAATATCGCTGCTCGTTATATTCGCGCTGCTGTCCAAACTCAGCGACGCAAGCGCTAAATCGACGAGCCCATCGTTGTCGAAATCCCCCGTACAAAGTTTTGCGCCGAGTAAAGAGCCACGCGTATTGGTATAATACTTTACATCGCTAACTCTGGGATCATCGACCCAATAAACACCGCGCTCCAATTCTTTGCCACCATAAGCGATGTAGACACTGCCGTTATTCCCAGGCTCAGCCATGATAAGATCAGCTTTCCCGTCACCGTTGAGGTCGGCGAAGGCTAGGCTTAAACCGAGTAGCCCCTTACTCGCGCTACCATCGAAACGGTAGTCAAATGAGCTCAACAAACTCGTATCAATACTTTGCGACCAATCGCGGCTACTGCTACCTAAAATAACGTAAACCGCCCCTGCATCACTGCGCTCATCTAAACCAAAACCAACAGCACCAAAGGCGATATCATCTATCCCATCGCCGTTCCAGTCGCCAACGACAGGATCCATAATCCGCGCCCCGCTCTCAAGGCTTAGCCCCCCCCGAATGCTCAGCTCACTTTCTACATAATTCTGCGCCCACGCGCTCACGCCAAAGATGAACGCTGCCAGCAAAACGGCAAAATTGAGGCTAGTTCGAAGTTCTCTACCCACAGTGCTTCCTCTTACTTAAGAATGCTCCCATCCTCTTGGAGTTGGCCATAATGACGCTGCAAAGGCAGCACATTGAGTTGGCTAGTACGCGGCATATTGTTTTGCAAGAACTCTTCGACTAGATCCATCTCTCGAGCGCGTTGCTCAAAATAAGAAGCCGCTAAGCGCCTCTGTTCGGCAATACTGCTATCTTGCAATGATAATACGCGAAAAATACATAACTTCCCATCCTCCACGATGGGGTTGGAAAACAGCATAGTCTCCACTCTCTGCGTCTCCCCGAGCACGCGCCACAGCATCGGCGGCAGCCCCGCGCTTTTAAGTCGATAATAATAATCCTTTTCAGGATGTTGATATTCCCCACCTAGTTCAAGCGTCTTGACGGACAAGTCCACCTCCCCCTCTACCTCCAAGGCTTCTTTGAGCTTGGCTAACAAAGAATCCAAAGGCTTCGCGCGCAAAAGCTCCCGCGCTATCTCTAACTCTAGCTCAAGGTCGAGACTTCGCGGTTGTGGCGCAACAAAACCCACGCTTCGGTACAGCAGAAAATCAGCGTCAGCTTTTACTAGCTCCGAAAACGCACCTTGCGCCGTCCTAAATGCCCACAAATTTGACTCGCTCTGCTGCTCTATCAAGGGAGAATCACAGCCCTCACAACGACAAGCAACGACTGCGTCGCAAAGCGCCTTTGCCGATTTGTTGTCGGGCAGCTCTCGTATAAAATTCTCCGCTGTTGCACGAGCAGCATCTTCCCCACCCGCTATTTCGAAATTAAACGCATAACGTTCAAGTTTCACCAGAGCCGGGCTGTTATATTGAGCCGCGAACTTCCCAAAATGTGCCAACACTTCGCTTCTATGCTCTTGTTGAAAATGCATGATTTCGTCATGATTCGCCTCGTTCTCAAAGCAAGCAAACTCCACATCAAAGCGCCTGTGCGCCTTGGCAAGCTCCTTATCTTTCTCGCCTGGCTGCATGGTCGCAATGAGATAGCTTTGCAAAGCCTCAAAAACCGCATCAAGCTTCAAAGCCGCCTCCAAAAGCTCAGCATCGACACCCAATTTCGCTAAAAGCTCATCTTTACTGCCCACAGCGTTTGCCGCAAGCGCCCTCTGCAAACTATGCTCTAACGCCGCCGCCTCCAAAGCTCTGCCCTCGCGCTCCAAATACTGCAAGGCAAATTTCCGCTGATAACAACGCAGCGCCTCATCGCGCTGGAACCTCGGATTCGCCACCGCTCGCTCGCTCGCCGCACGACCATGCAAAGCGTATACCAGCACACAAGCCTCGTAATCACGCAGCATCACTCGCGTTTCGCCACCTGAAATCACCAAATCCCCCTTTATCGCGCCCGCTTTCGCCCCCTCCCTCGCCTGCTCCGCCGCGCCGCCCTCCGCCGCATCACGCTTTTGCTTGCATCCCCACACGCCCAAAACCAACACAAGCACGACTATATATACTATATATAATGATAGCTTCCTCATCCCAAACTGCCTTGCTCCCGCGCACCCCACCTCGGAGTCGCGCCCTAGCTTTACTCTTTTTTACGCTTTAAGTGAAGGATTTAGCGTATATCCACCCTAGCGCCTCTATTTTTTGGGGGGGAAGTTTCCCCCTACGCGCAAGCTTCCTCAAATTTTGCCACCATTCGCACTAGTTTGTGCGCCGTTTTGGCTATTCGCCAAACCAGCGCGCAAACTGTGCTCATGGGGCAAAATTTTCGGTGATCTTGCGCTACCCCCTCTAAAACGCAAAACTGCCTATATTCACAAAACATTGGCGTAAAATAACGACTTCTTCTCGAAACTTCGCCCTTTTAACTCTAGCTTAGAGAGCTTTGCACGGGGGGAAACCCTTTTCTTTGTGCCAAAGAAAAGATGTTTCCCCCCCTACCCCCCTCCC
>JBBAEA010000028.1:0-29152 GCA_041656175.1 Bradymonadales bacterium
AGGAAGCCGAGTTTTCACGCAGCGTTGAGCTGTCCAAAGCGTCGGATGCGCGAAAAGATCTCGTCGAGCTCAAGTTTTATTCGGATGGGGTAAAACTGGATAAAGACGCATCTTTCATAACATCTACCTCTTCCAATCCTTCACCTCAGCTTGCCTATAGTCTGTGGTTTGACGATAGCGAAGGCGGCAACGGCGATGGTCTCCTTCAACGCGGAGAGACAGTAGATGTCTATGTTTGGGTAATGAACGAGTCGCAAGTGCAGGCCGAGGCACTGGACGTTATCATTAGTAATGCGTCAGGGCGAAACATTCTATTACTGAAGGGCAAAGATAGCATCGCTACACTCGCGCCTATGGCAAGTCACAGCTTTGCGCTACGCTTTAAACTTAATGAAGACGAGGTTTTATCGGGGGTTGCAGCACGCGGTGGGAAGCAAAAAACTTATAAAGCCAACGAAGCTGCGCTAGACTTAAGCATCGAGAGTAGCGATAGCAAAATTAAGTTAATGCAAAGTCTAAAACTCCCCATCAGCGCCACCAAAGCTACAGAACCAAGGGACACAGCCATACTTCCCGTAGAACGATTGGGTGCACAGGCAAAAAAATCCTGTATCAGTAAAAGCGATGAAAACAATAGTTTGACGCCTTGTGGCATTTTACGGGCGCCCTACGTCGAGTACCAAACTGATGCTTTTAGCAGCAAAGAAGAGAGCGTGCGCGTAGAAGCTATTATTCGTGACGATACAGCACTGAAAGACTACCAAGCCTATGTTTGGTCTTTAAACGGTTTGGACTTCCAGATCCAAAAAATCGATTTTGCACTCCTCTCAGGGAAAGAGGCCAAGATCAGTATCGACGTTCCACTTCAAATCGGGGATAACACCCTCTCGATCGTAGCGCGCGACAACGACAAATTAGAGAAACACGCGTCTTTGCATATCTTGAGATTAGAAAACTAAGCCATAAAATAATCAAATCCGCTCAAAATCACACGGTTTGCAAAAAGAAAAAAGCTTCCCCCCCCCCGCGCAAAGCTCAAAAGAAATACGTAATGCTGAGGTTGGGAGGGGGTAGCGCAAGATCACCTGCAAAAGTCGGCTAGAGACGCATTTAATGCGCTGGTCACGCGATTAGCGCGAACGGCGCATTAAATACAGCGGCTCTTGTCGAATTTTGCGGGAAGCTTGCGCGTAGGGGGATACTTCCCCCACAAAAATAAAAAAGACATAAACACCAAAGTATTCAAAGCATTCCGTGAAATAGCAAGGCGACTTGCCTATGAACCCAATGGCGGACGGCATAAAACCATGCGCTGGAACATGCTAGAGCCGAAATTTGCATCAGCCCTGCGCACTTTAGTGTTTATGATGGACAAGTTGTCACAAACTGAGAAAACTTGTGGTTTGTAGTACCCAGAATTTGGACTTCGATGTCGCCACTAAGGCTGCAAGGCGCATACTGTGCATGGCATATCTCAGTTATGAAATGCAACTTTCGGCACAGTTCTTGCAGTTATAACAAAGTAGCAACAAAAGTTGCGGGCTAGTTTAAGATGTCTGGCTGCGCTGCGGTCGATTTTGCGAGAGGAGGAGAAGATGTCAGAATTAATGCAACAAAAAAGGGATGGCTTGCTGCAAGACAAGATGCTTGATCCAAAAGTTCAGAATAATGAGCTAAAGGCGGAAAAACAGGGTGCGCCTAATAGTAACGTGGCTCAGGAGGCTATTGGATCGGCGATGATTACGGCTGAGCTCCTAAACGTGCGCAGTGGCCCAGGGGTAAGCAACAGCAAAGTCGGCACACTAAAACGCGCCACTAAAATCGAAGTCCTCAGTGAGAAAGATGGCTGGCTAGAGATTAGTTATAACGGAAATATTGGCTATGTATCGGCCGCTTATACGAGTTTTGCTCGCAAGGACAATGCTGCTCCCTCGGTTGATGCTATCGGTTCGGCTCAAGTAACCGCGAATGCCCTCAACGTCCGAACTGGCCCAGGTACGGGTTTTGGTAAAATCGGAATCCTCAAGACCAGCGACAACGTAAAGGTTTACGGCGAGAAGGACGGTTGGCTCGAAATACGCCTCGATGGGAAGGTCGCTTATATCTCCGCGCAATATACCAACTTCACTAAGACTGCAGCGGTAGAAAAGGAAGAGGAGAAGAGCGACAACAAAACGCAAGACAGCTCCACGCAAAGCACACAAGTACGCGAGCAAAGACCCGAACAAGTGAGCGTAGCGAAGGAAGAAGATAAGAAGGAAGAAGTTAGCCCTGAGCAGGGAAGCGTCATTGATAAGGCAACGGTTACCGCTTCGTCGCTCAATATTCGTGCAGGAGCGGCGCAGAGTTCAACGAAAATCGGCACCGCCAGACTAGGACAAAGCTTTGATGTGCTCGCAAAAGAAGGCGATTGGTTAAAGGTCGCCCATAACGACGGGGTTGCGTACATACATGCCAATTACACTGTACTGCAATCAACGCTACCTAAGCCCCTTAAAGAGCCAGACTTCTCCAAAGCTGATCCCGAACTAAAAGCATTGTACGACAAGCCGCGCCTCAGTATCGACGAAATAAGGCGAGCGCGTGAACTCATAGACTTGCTCCCCGAGGAAGACCGCGGAGATTACTACGAATTACTACAAGCCAAGAACTATTATCATAGCCAGCGCGACAACGAGTCCAAAAATTCTAAAAATGAAAATATTGGCGATGTCATGTGTAACCTCACCTCGTTAGCGATGTGTCTTGAACAGCTCGGTATTGCAAACCCCCACCCCGAAATGCAATATGAAGATGCACTCGAGAAAATTCGCATTGACAACGGCTATGCAGCGCGCACAAGCTCTACGGGCTGGGGCGCGGTAGCCAAAAAATTGGGCGTTAACCTTGACTGGTTACTCAATACTGGTAGCACAAGAGCGCAACCGAGAGCGTTTTGGCAAGGCAGAGTACGAAGCGCGCTGCGTGAAGGTAAAGCCGTTATGGGTAGCGTACATGGCCATATTATTCGCTTCCAACAAGTCACAGACCAAGGTGTTATTGTGGACGACCCCTATGGGCAAATGAAATTGTTGGCAGGAAGTAGCAGGAGATGGGTAAATACTAACGACAAAGAATCATCTACCAGTCAAGTGGGTGAAGATCATTTAATACCCTTTGAAGAGCTGGATGTGCACTTCATGCATTGGGTGGTTGCCTTCTATTAAGAATTCCATACAAAGCTTAAAGGCGCCCCGTTTGGGCGCCTTTAAGCTTTATAAACAGTCAAAAACGTCTATATTAAAGCAAGCGACGGACAGCCTCGCTTAGAAGTGTAACAAAGTTGGCGGCAACCTTGCGCCCAGCCTCCATAACCTCTTCATGATTGAGCTTTTGCTCCGAAAGCCCAGCAGCTTTGTTGGTCAAACAAGAAATGCCAGCAACCTTCATTCCCATGTGGTTTGCTACCAATACTTCGGGAACCGTAGACATGCCGACGGCATCGGCGCCAAGCGTTGCAGACAAACGAACCTCGGCGGGAGTTTCGTATTCTGGACCGTGGAAGGCGCAATATACACCCTCGCGAATCGGGATCTTTAGATCTCGAGCACTTGCACGTATAATATCCGACATTGCATGGTTGTATGCTTCACTCATGTCGGGGAATCGTGGGCCAAAGCGCTCATCGTTAAGACCTACAAGCGGGCTAGCGGCCATCATCATGTTAATATGATCTGTAATCAACATCAGATCACCGACTTCAAAATCTCTGTTAACAGCACCCGCCGCATTCGTAACAATCATTCGACGCGCACCTAAAAGATTTAAAATCCTTATGGGAAGTGTAACTCGCTGCAAATTACCACATTCGTAATAATGAACGCGACCTTGCATTACCACGATATCTTTTCCATCGAGGCGCCCAAATACTAGGTTTCCTGCATGTCCGTGAACACTAGAGGTGGGGAAACCTTCTATTTCTGTGTATGGTATGCGTACTTTATCTTCTAGAGAATCCGCAAAACTGCCTAAGCCCGACCCTAAAACTATACATAATTCGACAGCTCTATCACATTTTTTCTTAATATTGTTCGCTATCCTACTAGCTTCCTCGTAAATCACTGTGCTCATATCCGACCTTTTAGCTTTGAGTAATGTAAAAAATAGAGCCCTTTATGCGGGCTCTAGCAAGTATTTACGAAATTTCTTTATGGTAGCGCCTTGTAAATGCCGCGTCCCAATTTCTCCATCTTCTTTTCTTTGATGAGCAACTTATAAACAGTAGATAGCCGCGCTCTTAGGGAATTGGTCATGAGATACACTTCCCCGTCTATATCATTAAGTTCCGCCAAAATTTCGGCATTGCTAAGCGAAGTCCCGCGTTTGGCTAAAATATCCAAAATATCTTGTTTTAGCTTACCAGTCTTAATCATTGCTTTGCGCCGTGGTACAACCTTTCTAGGGCTATCGGCAGCCTTCTTCGCCTTTTTCTCTGCTTTTGCTTTACTAGGCTTCTTCGGCTCTTCACTTGGCAAACTCTCAACTTCCTCAGCCTTCGCACTGCGACGCTCGTTAGAATCTGGCATACCCATCATGAGTTCACAATTCTTGATTTGTGCAATAAGTAGTTTTCGCTGTTCTTCTACAACAACGAGCTCCGCCTTTGCAGCATCAAGCATTTGCTTCGTGATCTCTTTAAAGCTCGCATCTTTAATTGTCTTTACTTGTTTGGCCATTTTAGCTCCCAAAGTAGTTTATAATTCCAAGCAACTTGCCCATACCACAGGCAACAAAAATCGAATGCTACTCGCTCATGCCATAGCATTTTGCTCTGCATAAAAACTAATAAATTTGAATGCAATACTTGTCAAGATATTTGTGCAAACTTCTATTAAAAGATGTAATTATTTTAAACAAAAAGCGCTAAACATGAATTTTTAGAAAAACTCGCATTAATTTGCCGGACATATCCTGTTTCATTCGATATTTTCGACTTTCTCTCTTGTGGGGGAAGTATCCCCCTACGCCGCAACCCCGCGCCGAGCGCGGGTTTGCGTCTACCCCCTCAGCGGGGGCTCAAGCCCCCGCAACGCCCCCACTGCGCTTGTTCTGACACTCGCTTACTTCACAAAAAACAAAAACAGCGTCCTAGCTCCAAGATACAGCAAAGCAAAATGCCGTTCCTCAACTACAATGGCATAAAAGCGCATAGGATATGCTTCATAGCTCGGTTTACACACCTACAAATACCCTTGATATTACTCAAGAACATCCATTTTTTCCTTGCTCTTATGACTCTGATTTATTGCTCTGGCTTGAGCACGCGCCTCGCTAGGGTTTATTGCCCCTTAAACCCCGTCCTTGTGTATAGTGCCTTGATCTTATGAATTTTTTGAACACCTCAGCCCGCTTTTATACTTTGGGCTAAAGATTTTTAGACTATTTTTGCATTCTTCAGCGCTTCATTAAAACAGGCGTATGCAGTGGCGTATTCACTATTGTTGAAGGTAGAAATCGGAAAACGAAATGATGCACTCAATATCATTCAGCTTGCCGCACAGAACTCATGCTTGCTACTTTAAAGTAGTCCCCAGCCGCGCTGGCTGTATTGGCACGTCACCTAAAGCATGTAAAAGCCTCTATTCGCGCAAAAGTCGAAATTTTTTTTAGATGCTTCCAACAAGCATTATATTCATCCAACTACCGTAACCAAGTCATATACAAACTGCTCGCCAACTCCAGAGCCCATTTACGCAGCCCAATATTTGGATTTATAGCATGCAAAAACTCTAAACAAACTTAGAATTACCGCTAGATCGAGAGCTTTGCGCGCATCAAAACAGTGAATTTAGTTTCGCCATACGTTTTTTGCGCACTAAATATGAATCCATCTCTTAAGAAGACTCTAATTCATGCAAAATGAGTAGGAGCAGCTTTCAAACCAGTCCTTGATTAAGGGAAGAAAGCCAGACGAGTTTTCGAAATAAAGCAATAAAATTAAATGGACTTCGATGCGCGCTTAGCATTTTTACGTTTGCTCTAGCTATTTGGACGTTTTTCTAAACTAAAGCAAAAAGCTTTCAATACGAGACCTTTGCACGGCTAGAAACTGTGAATTTAATTTTACAAATCCGATACAGTATTAAACAAAATGAGACATTTTGTAGAGAAATACAAGCTAAAAATGCTAGTAAAATAAGGCATGGTAAAGGTAAAATGGCATTTTATTCGAAAAGTGCTTAAAAGAGTGCTTTCTTAGTGCCACAGCCGTCCAGGCTGTGGCCGCTTCGCGCGCGGCCTCAGCCGCGACCAATCGCTGACATCCATGTCGCGATTGAAGGGGAGGGGGGCACGGGGGGAAACATCTTTTCTTTGGCACAAAGAAAAGGGTTTCCCCCCGTACAAAGCTCTCAATACTTTCGTATCAAGCACGGTTTCGACCCATAAAGTCGAAACACAAGTTTTCACCTAGCGCAGCAAAAAAAGGCACAGCCTAAACTGCGCCTTTAAATATAGAAATAACAAAACTACCTAAAACCAGGTAATAAATAACCGCTTAGCCCTAAATATGAAGCGGCACCCACCGCTAACACAGCAAAAACAATCGCTGCCACCAATTCCTTCTTGGCAATCGAAACAATCATAAAGCCAAGAAATACAATGAGCAACAGCCCCGGGAGCCATACTCCAGAGAGATTGTCTCGCCATGTATCTAAAAATGCTCTCCAGTCCATTGATTATTCGGCTAAATTCTCGACGAGTTCACGAATTTCACGAGCACGGTTACCAATAATACGCGAAATTTCTTCGCCATCTTTGTAAGCTACCAACGTGGGTATGGATTGTACGCCGAAACGATTGGCTAACTCTGGATAAGCATCAATATCTACTTTGGCGATCTTAACTTTTCCATCATTTTCTTGAGCCAAAGTCTCAAGTAGCGGGGCAATCGCGCGACAGGGGCCACACCAAGCTGCCCAGAAGTCAACGAGTACGGGTAGCGTTGATTCGGTGACTTCGGTTTTGAATGTAGCTGTTGTTACTTGCACAGGCTTAGTCATTTGTATACTCCAGGTTAAAATTTAAAGAATAGGCAAGCCTCGGTATGAGGTTTTGCGCTGCTTACTTTATCATAAGCCCCTAGACTCGAAAAGAAAGGTGCAAAAACAAAAAAAACGAACTATTTGCTGCAAATTGCTCTAAAAAACGGATATTCTCTTTGTTAAACAGCGCGCTGTACAAGGCACAGCGCGCTGTTTTTAGCTCAAGGAAACTCTGGTTTATTTTTGGTGCTCCGCCCCAAAGCTCGCTAAGGGTTATCGTCTTTAGAACCCCATCCTTTGCGTACCACCTTGATTTGATTGACTTTATTTTAAACGCTCGCCTGATTTCCTTGTTTTAATCAAGGACAGGTTCGAACGCTGTTTTTGCATTGATCAGAGCTTCCTTAAGTCAAAGATAGCGATTTTTCATAAGAAAGATCAAAATACCAGAAGCTTTGCAACTACGGCGTAACGCCAGTGTTTTGCACTGGGTAGTTATTCGGCGTGATCACGGGTGCTGTTTGCTGCGTGCCTTCATGATTCTGTTCTGCTTGCGCCGTGTTCGCAGGAACGATGACTATTTGCTGACCTGTTTGCTGCGATGCAGGTGGTACAACGACTTGAATTTGTCCTGTGGGCTGAACATACGCTGGTTGCTGCACATACGCTGGTTGCTGTACATGCGCTGGATGCTGCACATACGCTGGTTGCTGAACATACGCTGGTTGCTGCACATGCGTTGGTTGTGGGCTTTGAACTTGTGGGGCATCACTTTGTGCTGGCGCGCTACCGTCGTTAGGAACTTGGAGAATAAGCTTGCGCTCCCCGTCTTGCATATTATCTTGGAGCACCACTGAACCATCGGGTGCGGTTGCTGCGGCATCTTGTTTTCGCGTCTCCTCATCCGCAGTCTCCCCAAATGGAGAAATCGAAGTTTCGTCAATCGTTAACGGCGCCACTTGACTCGTTACGGGTTCTACGAAGTGCCCATCCTCTCCCCATAAAATCACGTGGTTCTTGAGCAACAACGGCTCGTTCCCATCTTCAGTGTCGAGGCTACGCAAAAAGATAAGTCCACCCTTTTGCTTGGGGTCACGCCGTACTACGTCAATTCCTGCATTCCAGTGATCTAAATGGATCGGCACCGAATAGAGCTGATCCCAAATCTTCGTGTCGGCGTTAAACGCATATAAAACATAACTCCCCATCTTAGAATCCATGGTGCTAACATATATCCCAAGTTTATCGAGCCCCTCAGCTTGGCCCAGCGCCCCTTCGTTAACGAGGTAAGCTAATTGGCAGGGTTCAATGCGTATGCCCTCAAACTCGGGGAAACTCACGTAGCAAGTTTTTGCTATACTTTCTAGCTTCCCATCTACCATCGCCTCACTCAGGCTAAGTTCGCCGCGATCGTAGTTTGCAGAGCTAAAAAAGTGCCCGTAAATCTCGTTTCCAGGCTTTGCGGAGCGCCCAACATTATAGAGTTCACCCGTAGAAGTAATTCGGTAAAGATCGACTGTCGAAGTCGTGGAGCAAGCTAAGAAGATAGAGGCTAGAACGATACAAAGGGATAACTTTTTCATAATAAAGACCTTGCTCAAGCTTAAAGTTAAATGATAAAATATTTCATCATAAAATTGGAGTTTAGTGAAAACGCATCGAAATATCTGCGGCTTTTGTTGAGTGTGTAATCGCCCCGCTAGAGACGTAGTCCACGCCCAAATGAGAGAGACTTGGCGCGCGTTCCAAATCCACATTACCCGAAATCTCTGTGATTGCACGACGCTGAATAAGGTCGAGCGCTTCCTGCATTTGGGGAATGCTCATATTATCTAACATAATAATATCGGCTCCAGCAGCTAACGCTTCTTTGACCATATCAAGCGTTTCACACTCGACTTCGATGCGCAAACTGTGTGGAGCATGCGCTTTTGCCAATCTGACTGCTTCAGCGATGGAGCCTGATGCCGCGATGTGATTGTCCTTAAGAATGACGCCACTACCGAGGTTAAAGCGATGACTACGCCCACCCCCAGTGCGAACTGCATAGTGTTGCAGTTCACGCATCCCTGGCAAGGTCTTTCGGGTATTGCATAGCATGACCTCTGAGCCCAAAGCCTCAACAATCTGATTGGTGTGCGTGGCAACCCCGCTTAAATGTTGCAAAAAATTTAAAGCCACGCGTTCTGCCTTTAGTAACACAGAGGTGGGACCACTAAATTCGGCAAACTTCGTAAACTTTGCTATTTTATCTCCATCTTTAGCCTTGAACTCGATTTTTAGCTCTGCATTCATCCCAAGGCTGAGCGCATAAATCCTGGTAAATACAAGGCGAAAAATCTCACTTCCGCACAAAACGAGCTCTTCCTTGGCGAGCAAGTAGCCGCTGCTGCGGTGCTCTGCGCCAAAGATGGCATCGGTGCTAAAGTCCGAGGCGAGCAGATCTTCTTCTATGGCTAGGTCGATGAGCTTTAGACTAAGGGGTGAAATGCTGAACATCATTTTTTATCCTTGAGCGCAAACCCACTTGCGCAAGTGTTATACAACGTTGTTTTGCCAAAGATATTCTAGCGTCCCGCTGATTTTTGGCGATACAGCAACTGTGCCTGACGAGCAACCTGCGAAGACACGCTTTTGCTGCGTTGAATTGCCTTCAAATCGTTTGGACGTATCGTTTTAAGAAAGCCCAAAGCATCGGCTACGGGGCATTTGGGGTTATTGACCAAAGCCAAAACAACAGGGTAGTAACGTGTCCACTCCTTGCGCCCTGCAATGTAGGCTATAATTTCGTTGCTCACCGCCTTGGAACTCGCAATCCCGTTAACCTCGCTCAAACTTAAGCGCGGACTTTGGATCGCTGCCATATACACAATCTTTTGCGAGTCACGTAGCAACAAAGTTCGCTCCTCGCGCCCACCTAAAGTCGCCAAGCGAACCTTTTGTGGAGGCGACATCTTTGAGATCATCTGCCACTTTGACAACCTTCGTGACTCTTCTTCATCTCTTGCATCTCGTTCATTATCAACAAGCGCATCAAGCTCATCTTGCTTATCCTCGATTTCCTTAGCGTGTGCAGCATCGTGTAAAATCGCTTCAAATTCTTCATCAGACACTCTTGCGTCTGCCTTATACGCTGTATCTTGCGCTGCCTCTTGCACAGCGCTCAAATTCGGGAGTTTCACATTATTTAACTTTGCGAGCTCCAGAATTTTGTCGACCTGTACCATACGTGTGTTGGGGTTCATATACAATTTTTCTATAATTTCGGGATATCGCAGCAACCTTACATGTTGGTTAGCAATGCGCTCTGCAATCTCTGCGTTCGCCTTCGCCGCTATATCCCTGATAGTTATATCGTGGCAAGCCGCATTATTGATTAAAATTTCAATTAACTCCATTTTATCTGAATAAAGCACAGCAAGCTCGTGCAACAAAACTGCTGGCAAATCTTCTTGCAGTACCGGCTTCACAACATCGGCGGGTAAGCTCTTCAATGAATCATGTGCCGCTGCGCGCACCTCTTCATCCGTGTCAAACTGAAGCTGGTACAAGACGTACACCAAATCGCTAGCCTGCATGGGCAACGCAGCCTTGGCCGCCATTTGTCGCATTGGCAGCGGGGTCGAAACATCAATATATTTGTGTAAATGCGCCGCGATTGCATCAAGCGGTAGCGGGTCTCTCGTTATTTTTTCGGACATTATGCTAGAACCTTTACTTCATATAAAACCAATGAACCATGCAAAGCGCTGCTCATTTAAGCGTCTTATGGCACAGCCTTGCCTTAGCACTGATTATCTTATATTTTTAAAGAGTTGCACGCAATGGCTGCGTGGGCATCCATCACTTTTGCTGGGAGACATTATGGCAAATTACAAAGTTGAAGAAGTAGAAGGCATTGGAGAGGTTCTAGGTGAGAAACTGCGAGAGCATGGAGTTACGACAACTGACAAGCTACTAGAAGCGACACTCAGCCCGAAGCAGCGCAAGGACTTGGCTGAAAAAACAGGCATCCCTGAAAAGAAAATATTAAGATTCGCCAATATGGTCGATCTTTTCCGCATTACAGGTGTTGGTGGCGAATACGCCGAACTCCTCGAAGCCGCTGGCGTAGACACCGTTGTCGAACTCGCGCGACGCCGTGCTGACAACCTCACCCAGGCGATGCTGGAGGCCAACGAGGCCAAAAACCTTGTTCGCCGCGCGCCTTCTCAAAAAGAAGTCGAAAAGTGGATCGAGGAGGCAAAGAGCCTTCCCAGAAAATTGACGTACTAACGCGTTCACTTTTAGCTTGTGCTTTACGTAAGCAAGCTCTGAGCTGTTGGGAATATCGCCCCAAGCCCGCGTGCCTAACGGCAAGCAGGCTTTGTATTGCATTGATTTCATTGACTTTATTTTAAACACCCCACTCGCCTTCCATACTTTATTTTAGCCGCTTATGATGTTTTTTCATTCATCAGAGCCGCCCTAGGAAGAGCTAAACAATCGCAGTGGGGGCGTTACGGGGGCTAGGGCCCCCGTTGAGGGGGTAGTGGCAAACCCGCGCACAGCGCGGGGTTGACACGTAGGGGGACACTTCCCCCACCAAGAAAAAGCTTTACTTATTCGTAAACGCTAGACCACGAAAGAGGCGTAAGTCTAGGCATAACGGGGGCTAGGTCGATGGCCAAGGATTCGGTGCTGCGGTTTGGGGAGGCGATGCCGCTTGAGCCAGGGATGTCGGGGGCGTTTTTGTGGGGATTTTCGCCCGTTTGGAGTATGAGCTGCGGGGAGGCTAGGGCGGCTTGCATATTGCCTGATGGGTCACTGGAGGTGATGCAGATGTTTTGTGGGGAAACTTCGAGGCCATAGACGACGGTGTCGGAGCCTAGGGCGAAATAGTTGGGGTTGTGATCGTTTTTCCAGTAATCGCTTTGGGAGTCGGGGCGTTGAACATTGATATTGGATGCGATGTGGTTTGCGCCTGCTTTGGTGCCACTTTCCGTGACGGATAGGCGCCAAACCTTGGCATTACCAGTGGCGCAAGAGTCGACGGATTGTTCGCTTTGGTAGCTAGGAACGTAAATTTGATAGTTAAAAAGTAGCGGGGCGCCAGTGATTTTTTGACTATCCTGCATATGGTAGACGGTATGTTTCGATTCGACGCCGTGAACAACGCTACCACTTTGCATGACATTAAGGGAGTCTGGGCTAGTCTTATCGAAAGCCAAGAGCTTGGGGTAATATGCGCCAGTGGGGTTGAGTTTGTATTCGCAGTGTTGAACGAACTTTCCGTCGACATAACTGCCAGTACAGCTGCGTCTGTCGACGAAGCTAGCGAAATAATTGTTCGTTAATCCGTAAATGCTTAAATTATCGGGCATCCCCGTGCCAAAACTGACGCTGAGCACATTGTTGGCGAGTAAGCCGACAGCGGGTTTGTGGTAAATGGGCTCATAAGTTTGTTCAATAAGGCCACTATTTTGTCGGGGATCAAAGATGACGCTCGTGTCCGCGTTGGCTAAGCTTATCCAGTTATTTGGATTGGGATCCATAAAGTCTATGCGGTGCATGCGCCCAGCAGCATCGCCTACGTAGAGGACTTGCGCGGTTTTGTTAAAGCCACTGGGATAAACTGCTGGGCTACCGGTGACGACCTTGTCAAACGATATGGTTTTTACGATTAAATCTGAGCCATCTTCGGCGGGATCTAGCCGTACAACGTAAAGCGCTTTTCCAATCTCGCCTGACTCCCTATAGGAGCCTGGACTGGGGAAACCAGCAGATACCATCGCGACAGGTTCGATCTTACCGGCAATATTTAAATTCGTAATGACAGCTTCGCCGTAACTGTAGCCCATATTGGCAAAGCCAAACTCGTCTTCGTCAGAGCCTGTGCCATGCTTGGGGGTTCGCAGCGTATTGCTTATCTCCCAAATAACGCTCGGCGCATCAGGATCTGTAACATCAAGCGCGTAGTAAGCTCGTCCACCGTCGCGCAAACCACCCACTAAAACACTGCGCCACTCGTTTTTACTGGGAATAAAGATATCCTTAGCCACGGGTGGAGCGTTGACAAAGCTTTGCTTCCCAAAGTTGAGCAAATCCCTCAGTTTTGGATAAAGCGTTTTAGGTATAAACGCCCAGCGCTCCGCACCCTCGGCTACGGAAGACGCGGTGTTGAGGTTTTTGCCAAGGTTAAATGCGTGCAGCATCCCGTCGTTTGCTCCGACGTAAAGCATGGTATCGCGCAGCCAGTGCTTTTTGCTAAAGCTTTGGTAGCTCTTGCTTGCGTAGCTTCGCTCTGGCCCCCCAACGATGACGGGGCTAGCGTATTCTATGGTTCCTAAGGGTTGGGAGGCAATGAATTCGCGGTACTCACAGCTTCGCACCACGCCAGGCATGCATTTTCCTACGTGACAAACTCTGTTTATGCCGCAGTCGCGGTGTGCAGAGCATTGTGTAGCTTTAGGGAAACAGAAGTTTGCGAGGCAAACCTCGTTGTGCGAACAACCGTCGGCACAGCGCTTCAGACCCGAGAGCTGCGAGCTTTGGTAGCACTTTCCAACCATACAATATCTACCCACCCCCTCACTTTCGCAGTCAAAGTCGGTGGCGCAATGGTAGGGATTGAGGATGTAGTTGTCGTTGATGGTTTGTCCTGCTCCATCGGTAGAGGCGTATATGGATTGTGTCATAGCAATATCGCATTGATTTTGACTTTCTTGGTAATCAAATTGCGCATGCGCCCCAAGTTTGCCGGCATTGGGGTCGCCAATTTTTATCATCTCGGGGAAGATTGCGTTCTCATGGCCTCCTTCGTAGTTACCTAACCAAATGCTGCGATCCGAACTGCAATTCTCGTTTTCCTTACATGCGTTGACACGTGTTTGGAGCAGCTGAGCCATGTCGATAAACTGCGATTCATCGCGTACAAAGCCCTCCGATGAGCACACGAAGGTTTCTCGCTCTAGCTGCGATTTCCATAAATTGCCCTGCCCCACTTCGTAGCCGCTATAGACTTCATACCAACCTGTTTTAGCGCCATTGGCAAGGCGGCCTATGCGCGTTGTCGAGGCGGCCTTTGTGCGTGAAACCTTGCCCCGAAGCATGTCGGTGAGCACAGAGACCAGCGCGATACGCAGACCATCGCCCGTTGCGGCGTCATAAAAACAGTTATTCCCCGCATCGATAAAGCTGTTGTACCCAGAAAGATCTGTGGGGTGAATGGTGGAGTTAGCACTTTCACCTGTTCGGCAGGTTCCCCCTTGCCAAGCGGTTCTGTTAAGCATGTTTCTCGCAGCAGCGCTAAGATTAGTAAACGCAAAACCAACAATATAAGTTTTTATTCCAGCGTCATATAATCGCCGCGCGTCATGCCAAACGTGGCTGTACAAGCCCTTAATATTGGGGTTTGTCGAGTTGTAGCCTGCACTGGGCTCCCCATCGGTCACTAAAATGATGGCCTTATCACGGCAAGAGTAGAACGGATCTGTATGCCGTTCAGTCGTGGATTTTGGCGTTGTATGTACATTTTCGTCTTGGGTAAAAACGTAGTAGAGATCCGCTAGTGCAGGCCCAGTCGGTGTTCCCCCGTAGGCGTAATAGCTACGCACCATGTCGACGACTCGCGCATTGGTTCGCTCGATCTCCGAAACAGAATCGAAGGCAGGTGGGTATATTAATGGGGCTGGCGTATCGAATTTTGCCGTCCAAATGCCAACAGCCTCAGTTATGGTTTTATAAGGATCCGTAATACTCGGTGAGTAGTAAGTAATCCCTCCATCTGTATACGAGGATGCTTTTCCATATAAATCTGCACTATTTGCCCAATACGCAAAGCCAGCAAAACCGAACTTGACTGACGCTGCATAAGATTGTATCAAACCATCACTATAAAACTTATCGTCACTAGCGTTCAAATCTGAAAAGTACGGACAAACCAAAGGAATAGAGTTACTACTCGAAAATTTTCTGTATATATCCCCGTTTGTCATGCTTTCTCTGTGGTTCCAGCAGCCGTCTGTGTTACAAACGTTGTAGGAGCGGTAAACCTTTTGTCTGTGGCACGCGCCCCAATCCGCGTAGGACTTTCCATCGCGCGCCGAGGCACAGGTCGTGTAGTTCCTAACACTACCCGCCAACGCTTCTTTGGCTAGCATAAGGCGAGATTTCTCGTTAATGATGCCTTTAAATCTGTTAGAGTGGCAAAGACCACTGGAACTGTAGTTAATATCATACATTTGACGCCCATCGACCGTAAAGTTCATGGAACCCGATGTGTCAATGGTTATAAATACAATGGGGGCGCGCTTATCTTGTCCAAAGGCTAGCGTTGCCGTTATGCAAGCGGCAAGTATGATAATGAGCCAAGTCAATGTTTTGCGCATAGCACACTCCTCATTTACAATTCATAACGATATTTCGGGCGCTCAAGAGCCCACTCCCCCAAAACACACACTTTACACTGCAAAGCCGTTTAGCAATAATAGCACCGTGCGCAGCCTAAAGAGTTTCCATGCTCCCCCCATTTACACTCTAAAGTGTAAGCAGTGATTTATATTTAACCATGGCAATTTGCGCCCCCATTCCAGCAGTGATTTTAGCAGGCTTTTAAGTAAATTGCACGTGAAATCAAAATTTCTCTGCGAAACTTCTCCATCAAACATGAAATGAGAATTTTGTACAAATCAGTTTCGTAAAATGACTTTCACAAAAAATCGCTTTTTTAAGAACACTCTGATGCATGCGATATTTAAGCTTTACACCTTTGTGGGGGAAGTCTCCCCCTACGCGCGGGCTTCCTCGCCAAATTCGCTAATGAGCGCATCATTTTGTGCAACGTTTCGACTATTCGTCGAACCATTGCACAAAATGCGCTCATTGCGTCTTTTGCTCGGTGATCCCGCGACTACCCCCTCGACGAAAAGTCAAGCCCTCTAACGCCCAAAGCGCTCGTTCAGTGCTCGCCCTAGCATACAGGACAGAACAGCTTTCTTGCGAAAAAACTAAAGGCTTTTCACCCGCGCATAGCGCTCTAAAAACAAAAAAGCCCCCGAACACTATTCGGAGGCCATGCGCTTTTTAATACAAAGCTTAGTTTTTCAAGAAAGCTTAGTTTTTCGCTTGATGAACAACAATTTGGTTAAAGGGAATTTCGATCTTTGCAGCGTCCAGATCTCGCTTGATCGCGCCAATCAGAGCTTCACGTACTGCAAAGTACTCAGCTCTTGGACACCACACCCTAACACTC
Organism: Bradymonadales bacterium; assembly: GCA_041656175.1. Taxonomy (GTDB): domain Bacteria; phylum Myxococcota_A; class Bradymonadia; order UBA4248; family UBA4248; genus JBBAEA01. Next base: position 16,255 of record JBBAEA010000028.1, read on the forward strand.
CAAGTTACAGCGGCGGCATCAAGTTCTGCCATAATAACTGCAGATTGGGGCTCATCTAATACATTGGGAACACTCTTAATGCAGGCTTCCAATGTTTTGCGCGTCTCGTCCATGTTGGCATCATAGCTAACACCCACACTCACATCGACGCGGCGATTTTCGTGGTAGGAAACGTTGAGGATCGTGTTGCCATAGATTTTGCTATTAGGAATGATAATGCGACGATTATCTGGTGTGTCTAAAATCGTGTCAAAGGGGCGAATTTCTTTGACGCCACCAGTATCTCCACTAACGGTGATGACATCGCCAACTTTAAAGGGACGGAAGATAATGAGCATAACGCCAGCGGCGAGGTTGGAGAGTGTGCCTTGGAATGCAAGACCGATAGCTAAACCGGCGGCACCGATGATGGCTGCAACACTGGTCGTTTCAATCCCAAATATACTTAAGCAGCCTAAAACAACAAATACAAATACGAGCCAATATACAGCATTCGCAAGCGCCTTAGACAAGGTTTCGTCTAACTTTGACTTCTTCAGTGCCTTAAGAGTCGATTTCTTTAATACCTTGGCTAGTATTAGACCAAAGATTAATAATAAAATAACCCCAAGCAAATTCACAGCAAAACCCGTAACCAACGACAAGTTCTCTGGCGTTAACAAAGATTTAATCCACTCCATAATAACTCCCATAAAAAAAAGAAGATGTGGTGTAAACACTTAGATACACCACTCGCTGTGAATATAGGTTGCTAGGCTGTTATTGGCAAGTATGTAGGGCTTAAGAGCATTGAACTGTGCTTCGTTTCTATTTTAGCAAAAACGGTGTCGGGCGTAACTCGTTTATAAAACAGTTTTATCTTAAGGACGCTCTGATTATTGTAAAAATAGTAGGGGGTTGGTTTCAAACCAGCCCCTAAATAAAGCAAGAAAATCCATATGGCATTCAAAATAAAGTCAATAAAATCAACACTCTACACACAAAACGAGTTCTAAGAGCGGTAGCCCCAACGAATCAGAGCTTTTTCATCAAAATAGTTTCGTGCGGTAGCATCCCGCGCTGTGAGCGCAAGTACGCAAAGGGCGTGCAGTGCAAAAAGTTTGATACCCGCGAACTGTACACGTCGGAGTGCTGCTCCATCTGTCGAGCCATTAAACTCTTGTCGTTGCCTGCTCTTAGAATGGGTCCCCAAAGCTCGTGTGTAAGTAGCGAGGCTTGCGAGGCGAGTGGTGCGAGTTCAGCTTCTAGGTCTTCAGATTCGCCACGCATGGCGTTGAGTAGTCCGTATAATGGACCCGTGCTCTTATGATGGTTTTGCAGCTTCTCGCGTTGAATTTCGAGTCTCACCTGCGCGATTCTTGCATCTAACTCGTCCTTTTTTTGCATCAAATAATCTAAGCGTTCCTGCGAGGCAGAGAACGCCTCCATCGCGTGTAGTTCTTCTTCGAGTTCACGCAAAATCAAGCAAGTTCGCCAACGTCGTACGGCCTTAGACACGTTAACATCGGAATACACGTGATCCCCTACATAAAGTATCTCTGCACCAGAGTGTTCAAGCGCTTCTTCCACTAGGATGGCATTCCCACCAAGGTAGAGCTTGTGCCCCTCCTCGATCGCGCTAACAGGCCGCAAATCACCGTCATCGTTGATAATTTTAAAGATCGGGTCGGTATCGGTAAAAAAGCTCGGTTTCCGCGCGGAAACCACCACGAGATCAAAGAGGTCTATCCAAGTTTTGCCTTTAGGCATATAGCGGTCAAAGGCGTAACGCATAATATCGCGCGTAAAGATCCAGTCCGAGTTCGTGATGAGTACCACTTTTTTTCCAGATTGGCTCTGATCCATCAGCGCCTGCGCAATATCGGGGTCGAGATCGACGAAACGCTCGGGGTTCTTGGCAATTTCGGCTTTCAAAAAACCTTCAGCATGTGCTTCATCAAGGCTTCGGCGTATGGTGCTAAAAGCCGTTGCGTAAGAAGTGCCCGCGGGCATACGTTTTGCGTCTAGCGCATCAACTACGTGTGCGAACATGCAAATCTCAGAGAGTGAGAAGAAGGTGTTCATAAAATACCAGCGCGCTTCGTTAATATCGACAAAAACTCCCGTATAAGTCTCGCGCTGTTCATCGAAATTAAGTTGTCTAAAACCGTGTAGCGCCTTCGTAATATAGCCAAAGCGGTTAGCTTTAACGATATTGCCAAGCTCAAGGTCGAGCACTAGACCACGAGCTCCAAAATTCCCATCGAATTCGCAGTCCGCCACAGGCCAAGCTAAATCTAATAACTTCGTTTTAAGAAACTCAAAAGCTACTTCTTCCCACTCCTGTATATGGTAGTGCACAAGAGTATAATCCATATCGTAGCCGACTGAGCGAATAGAGCGCAGGTTTAGCGTTCTATTGGCAAATACACTGTGTGAATACGTTAAGTCCTTTGAGTTCTCTGTCATGAATCTATTCCTCTTTTTTATGGCTAATTTATACCATAGATAATCTTACTAGCAGAACGAAAGCTAGCATGTTAAATATAACAAAGCCGCTGAACTGTGGCTAGCCTTAGGCTATTCAATATATATGAGGTACGCAAGGATGCCACGATCCAATGAGCCAAAATCGATAAATGAGCGCAGCTTGCCTAGGGGTGCAGCCCATGAACACGTAGCTGTACCCAAAATTCAAGGTTCAACCGCGAAGCTTCTACAAGAAGCGTCGATGCGTAAGGATCTCTCGAAGCAACTTGTAAACTTTGGAGCGCCTAAAAATCGTATAGCTGTTCAAGACCCCGAAGAAGTCGCAAGTCTTGCGTTTTCGCTGGTTTTAGCCTGCAACATTCTACAACAATCGGGCACTATATTACCGTTTTATAAGCTTGAAAAACTTACGCAATACGTCATCGCTCAGCTCAGCCCCAACGATGTCATGAACATCGAAATAGAAACTTTCGAGGTTCTGCAGTGGCTAGGGCGTTCTCTTGGCGACGCCGAGGAAGATCTCGAAGACGAAGAAATACCCGATCTCATTTTAAAATCCGAAAGAGAGGAGCAAGATCACCTCCAAATGCTTAAAGCCGCTATCGCCCAAGAACGCGACCTCATCATGTGGTACTACACCTTAAGTACGGGCGAGTACTCGTCGCGTCGTATTCGTCCTTTGCGTGTAAGTGCCGAGAAGTTCCTCATCGCTTACTGCTACAAACGCGAAGCGGAGAGGAACTTCCGCTTAAGTCGGATATCGAGCATAGAAGTTGTACATGGAGAAAACGCGAATGAACAGCCTAGAACTGCAACAAAAGCTTTAGATAATCACGCAAAAGAGCGGCCAAAAGCTAATACTGCCACCGACGCAGAAAACGCAAAAAACACAGTAGCCGAAAAAGCTGAAACTCAAGCATCAGCGAACAAAACACAAAAGCCCGAGCTTTTGGCGAAGAAAACGCGAGAAGCAGCAGAAGCAGTGCAAAAATCGCTCAAAGACTTAGCCCCTCGCGAAACTGAAATAAGCGATGCCCCAGCACAACAAAAGTCGCCTAAAAAAGAAACTGAGCCAAAATCGGGGGCAAAACAAGGTTCACTTTTTTAAGGCGCTCGTTTTTTTAGGGAAGCTCTGAGCCTTTGGGGCTTTCGCCCTTAGAACCCGTTTTGTGTGTAGGGCATTGATTTTATTAACTTTATTTTGAATCCTCGTCTGTTCTTTTAGCTTTCATCAAGGACAGCTTTGAAAGCTTCCCCGCGCTCTCGATGTGCCAGCCCAACACGCGCTGTGTGGGGGGGGTAGCGCAAGATCACCCGAAGGAGCGGTGACTGAGCGCATTTTATGCTTTGGATGCGCGGATTGAGCGCATACAAAGCATAAAATCTTGCGCGAAGCCACCGATCATGAGGGAAGCTTGCGCGTAGGGGGGCTAGCCCCCCGCCCCAAAAAATTTAAAGTTCTGCTGCTTCATCCTCTTTAAGCATAGGCTGCGCATTCTCCTCGGGTGGTAGCGGCGAAGTTTTGAGAATGATGGATTGGAGCTTGTCGGCATTGACACCGACGCCAGGGGGGAGGTTGGGGATATTGGCGTTGGTGATTTTGATAATGCGCGCGTGGGCTGGCAGCTTCTCGTCTTCGCTCCCATCGACAACAATAAAGAGCGTAGACGGTTCGACCTTCGCCAGCGCCTCCTCCTCGCCATTGAGTACGAGGTCAGCTTTTGGGGGAAGGAACTCGTGGGGTTGAGTAAGGTTGAGCGAAACGATGGGAACGCCAAGAATGGTGCGCTCCGTGCTCTTTGAAATAATATTGACGCTTACCGTAACGTTTGGGTTCTCAATACTTACAACGTTCGGGCGAATGGGTATAACGCTGCGCTGAACGCGAAAGTTCGATGCGCGGCCACTGAGATCGATAGGTTCGATGTAGAGTTGGTGTATGCTTTCGATCACAGATTTTGGACCGCTAATTTCGACAAAAGCGGGCTCAACCTTGATTTCTTCGAGTTGGTAGCCCGGCAGTGGCTCATTGATGACGGCGTTGTTCGTGGAAACTTGTACGGGTCGCTCGGCTAGTCCTTCGAGATTAATCGTAAGATACTCGGGCGAAAACGCCATGACCTTGACGCCCTTTGGTACAATCATCATGTCGGGCGTGAGGTTGATTTGGATTTTGCCCTCGCGAGCGGGTGGCTCAAGATTAATAACGCCAAGCTCGTTGCGGTTGAGTCGCTTGAGGACAGACGCCCTAGCCTGAATCATAACATCAGCCGTGTAGATCTTAGCGGCGCCTTCAATCACGAATTGCTCGGGAATTTGCAAGTTTATAGGAATATCGCTGTAGACCTGGCTAGTATTGCGATCGCTGAGCACAATAAAGAAGAAAACAAGTGATAGAATCAGCGCGATAAGCTTTTGGAGCGGATATGCGGTAAATCGCTCGCGGAAGCTGAGGCGTTTTGAGCCTTTTTTTATAGCAACGAGATCTGTGCGAGATAAAGCCTTCAGATCGGTAGAAGAATCAGGCTTTGTCATGAATTCTCCCTTTTCGCTTGCACATGATAGCGGCGTAGTAGTTTATTGAGTAGCGTGCCAGACTTTGTGTCGTTGCCAAAGAAGGCGTGGCTGTGTGTTAGTTTGTAAAGCAGTTCGCGTAACTCTTCAGTACTCAAACGGCGAGTGAGCTCTTCTTTGTATGCCACAGAGATGATGCCGGTTTCTTCGGAAACAACGAGTACAACGGCATCCGTCGCTTCGCTCAAACCGAGTGCCGCGCGGTGGCGCGTTCCGAGGCTTTTGTCGATTTTGTCGTCCGCGCTGAGTGGCAAAAAGCAGCCCGCGCTATAAATTCGGTTATTACGCACAATGACCGCGCCATCGTGTGTAGGATTGGCTTTATACGGAATAAAGAGCGATACAAGCAGCTCTTTTGTGATTTCGCCATCGATGCGTACGCCTTGAACCATGTAGAGATCGAGGGCGGCATCCATCTCGATGGCGATGAGCGCGCCTATGCGCCGTTCACTGAGCAGGGCTATGGATTTTACGATTTCTTCGATGGGTGACGCGCCAAGTGCAGCGTCGGAGCTTGTGGCGGTAATGCCACGTGATTTGCCAAATTCTCCGAGGCCGCGACGTATATCTTCTTGGAAAATAATAACGACGATAACGATGAATGAGGCGATGAATTTATCTAAAATCCAGTGCAGCGTGGGAAGTTCCAAAAATGCGGTACGCGACACGAAGTACAAAAGTGTGATGAGCAGCAAACCAAGAAGAATTTGTACGGCCTTTGTTCCACGGATAATAATGAGCATCTGATAAATGAGATACCAGACGATCGCGATATCTAACAAAGAAAGCAGTACGTCCTTTGTGGAGAAGCCGTAAAAGAGTGACCAAATATACTCAAACATAGAGATCGCAGTAGTTAAAAGGAGCTTGGGAGAGTAGGCGACGTGCATCAACCGCATCTTGCACACGATGCACACGTAGAATGTTGGCGCCGCTGTGTATGGCTAGGAGGCTAGCTAAACTCGTCGCGTTGTCGCGCTCGTGCAGTTCGCGTCCACAGACTTCGCCTAGAAAACTTTTACGGCTATGGCCGATCAGAGCTGGCCGCCCTAGCGTTCGAAGCGCTACCGAAGAGAGCAAAAGACGGACGTCGTTTTTTTTGCCCTTCCCAAAGCCAATCCCTGGGTCGAGCACTATACGCCGCAGGTCAATGCCGCTCTCGTAGGCGCGCCACAAGAACTTTGCAAAGTACTGCAAGGTTGTCAGCAACAATTCGCGGAAAGACGCCGCTTGCTCTGTGCCGTGTTCCGCGTAGGCCATAGCGACGTATCCGAGCTTGTTGCTCTTTAAAAACGACAAGATCTCCTCCATCCTTGAAGCAATATCGATTTTTTGGGAATTAAATTTCCCAATGTCGTTGACTATATCAATGTCATTCTCAAAATGTCGCATCGTTTCTAGGTGGTAGCTATCCAATGAAATGGGTAAACCGAGGTCTTTAGAGAGACCTGAGAGTTTGTCGCCAATGCGCTCTATCTCAAGCGATGCGGGCAACTCTCGGGAGTGAGGGTTTGTCGATTCTGCTCCGATGTCGAGGATATCGGCGCCGAGGCGCCGCATCTCATAGGCATGACGCACGTCGTGCCCAAAATCTTCAACTTCATTCGAAAAAGAATCAGGGCTGAGATTCCAGATCCCCATGATCCGGAGCTCTGACATAGATAAGAGCTTATCGCGACAAAGCCAGTGCTCGTGTGAAGAGTCCCTGAACATGGCCATCAATATACTGCGCAGATTCGCATCGTCTGAGCCCAAAACTCCAAACCAAGCCAAGGGATCGCGCGCCGTCACCAAGTATCCGCTATCGCCAATAATGGCAGGCGATACACTGTCTCGATCAACATAATTGGGGTCACACAACTCGTAGCGAGAAAAATCCGTCATCGAACATAATGTCGAGAGCTCATCCGTCATCGTTTCGCTGTACAAAACAGGAAAAGGACCTAACTCAATCTCGCCACGCGTTGTCCTGACAACGCAGCGCTTATGCGCACGAACTAGCTGCATTTTATTCACAAGAAGGTTTTGAGTGATCATAAAAAACTTCTGCACAAAAGTTACTATCTTTGCACAAAAGATTGTTAAAGCGCATTCTATCGTATTTGGGAAATGAATGCAAAGTTAGAGGGGCAAAAATGTGTTTAACCGTTTAGGACGTTCTGACCAATACACAAGGTGTAGAGCGGCTTTCAAAGCTGCCCCCTGATTCATGCAGCAGCGCCCCATAAAAAACTACAAAAAATCAGGCGGCGCTGCACGATTTTTCTCGCAACGGTTATAAATCTGGCGCAACTTCTCGCCCATACCCGTAGCAGCCGTATCAAGGGATTCACTGTGCTTAAGTATAGCCGCACAATCATATCGATCGCTACGCGCCTGCCGCTGTGCGTCCGCTAGCATCTGTTGGTATCGAGCTTTTAGTTCCTCTAGCTCCACAACTTGCTTTCGCAGCGCCTCGTCGAGCAGCCCCTCACGCGCTTTAACAGCGGCAAATAAGGACGTGCTCTCATCAAGGGCTCCTGCGTGTAGCTTGCCCACAATACTCTCCATGCTAGCCAACACCACGGCATACTCAAAGAGCTCCACCGACATCAACTCGGACGGCGCGATTTCTTCCACCTCGGGCTCTTCGACTACAAACGCACTTTGCTCTACCGGTACTGGCTCACTCACTGTTTCAAGAGCGGCTTCTACGTCTTGCACAACTTGGGTTTCCGCAGACTCTACAACTTGCTCAGCAGCGTTAACGCTTGAATCGGACAAGCCCAGGTCAAAGGGTAGTTTGCCATCAAAAACAAAATAATACACCCCCGCGCCACCCGCAGCTAAAAGCAAGAAAACTAAGAACGCAATGAGCCCAGCATGCGAGCGTTTCGGCGCAGAACGTGTCAACGTTTCCATAGAGCCAACGCTCGAAAAATCAAGTTCCCCCAAACTCAACCCATCCCCATCGTGCGCTTCACCATCATCGTCACTGTATAAATCGTCGCCATCGCCAAATTCGTCATCGTCGAGTACCAAACTCACCGCCTCGTATGCGGCGGACGACTTCAGCAAAAAATCACGACTCGGCTGCTCGTCGCGCGAACGTTTGTTATCATTGCGCGCTTTTGTATCAAGCTCTTTTAACGTAACTCGCGAGCCTTCAGCGACAGTGGCACGCTCTACGTTGGCGCCATCGGCGAGTTCCAGCAGCGTCTCCTCATCCTCGTCCTCGCCCACAGCAATCGCAAGTGATTTATTGCGACTAAGCAAGGACAAATCCGTGATTACCTCCGAAAAATCTTGATAGCGATCCTCCTTCTTTTTTTGCAAACATTTCAAAATAATCGCCTCAAGACGCATATCTACAGGCGTACCATCCCAAAGTTTGGGCTTTGGCGGCTCTTCATCAACCTGCTTTCGCAAAATCTCTAGCTTCGAGTCCCCGCTAAAGGGCAGCTTCTCTACAACCATACAATAAAGCAGCACGCCAAAGGCATAAATATCCGCCCGATGATCAATATCTATGCCATATGCCTGCTCTGGGCTCATAAATTCCGGCGTCCCAAAAATAAGCCCATGTTCAGTCTGATGCTCCGTATTATCGACGATCTTCGCAATGCCAAAATCAAGAACTTTCACCGAAAAACGCCCCGGAATCGTCTCCTGAAGCATAATATTCTCGGTCTTTAAATCGCGATGAATAATCCCTTCCCGGTGCACAGTCCCCAACGCATCCGCAAGTTGCATCGCAATCGTCAAAATCTGCTCAAGCGAAAAATGATAACGCTCCTTTAAATACTGCGTCAGCGTCTTGCCCCGCACAAACTCCATGATAATGCACAGCTCGCCGTTCACATTGAGCAAATCGTGAATCTTCACCGCATTGGGGTGCGTAATCTTGGCATAAGAGCGCGCCTCGTTCACAAAACGCCGAACAATCGACTCCTCACGATACAGATGCTTATACAGCTTCTTAATCGCCACATCCTGTTCAATCCCCGTCTGCGTCGCCAAATACACCTCCCCCATCCCGCCCGCAGCAATCTTGCGCTTCACCAAATAGCGCCCATTGATGAGCTTCCCGACAAAATTATCCTCTTCCTTTTCAATCAAACGCCGCGCACATTGGCCACAAAACACGGCATCATTCACATTCTCTAGCTGGCATTCTGGGCACGTAATCATAAAAACGCTCCATCGCAAGGCACTGCAACATAAGCAGGATACCTACATATCTTATACTTAGCTAGCAGCTCCAAGTCAAAATCTAGTAGATGCCTCCACAGAAATAATTTACGCATTTGAGGGGGGCAAAAAGCCCCCCTACGCGCAAGCTTCCCTCATGTTCGGTGGCTTCGCGCTTTATTTTATGCGTTGTATGCGCTCATTCCGCGCATCCAACGCATAAAATGCGCTCAGGCACCGCTCCTTCGGGTGATCTTGCGCTACCCCCCAGACTCAACTTATATTCTTAAGCCCTAGGAAACGAAGTACAATGACAATATACAGCCCTCATGCTAGATTCATGGCCAAGCGCCAGCTACTACTGGGCTGTGTAGAGGTCAAAAATGTTTCAAAAATCAGTTATTAGGCAATACATCGAACGTTATGAGAACGTCGACACAAATCGCCAAAATATAGATTTAGCCTATCAGCGTTTTACGGAATTTTTCTTCAACCCCGAAAGACAAGAAAATATTCGTAATTCTAAGGAAGAAGAATTTCAAGAGGGTTTTTTGCGTGAACTCTTCGTTAAAGTTTTAGGCTACACTATACACCCAAACCCCGATTATAATCTGCGCCCCGAAGTCAAAAACCCAAACGACGCGCGCAGGGTCGATGCCGCCATCCTCTTTAACGACGCCGTCCAAGGGCTTATCGAGCTCAAAGATACCAAGACCAGAAACCTCGCCAGTATAGAGCCGCAAGCCTTTGGATACAAAGCGCAATACTCACATGCGCGCTACATTATCACTTCAAATTTTAGCAGACTACGCTTCTATATCGATGACGCCACCGTTCATTTAGAATTTAAACTCTTCACGCTCTCGCGAGATGAGTTCGCGCTTATGTACCTTTGCCTTGCCCGCGAAAACTTAGAAGCTGACTTGCCCGCCACTATTAAAGAAGCCTCAAAGGTCGAAGAGCAGCGTATCACCGAAAGCCTCTACAGCGATTATTCTAACTTCAAATACGAGCTTTACGCCGATCTTTGCGAAAACAACCCAGAACTCGATAGGTTCCTGCTCTTTAAGAAGGCGCAAAAACTTCTAGATCGCTTTATCTTTATATTCTTTGCCGAAGACCGCGGTTTAATTCCGCTTAATTTCATCAATACCGTTAACCAAAACTGGGAGGATTACAAGCGTTTACGCGGTACTCGCTCGCTTTATGAGTACTACAAACTCTATTTTGAAGACCTTAACCGCGGTAACGAAGAAGCCGAGATCTTTGCCTATAACGGCGGTCTGTTTAAACCCGACGAAGTCTTAAATTCGCTGATCATTAGCGATCACATACTAAAGGAGCACAACGAGCGCCTTAGCGCCTACGACTTTGAGAGCGAAGTTAGCGTAAACATACTAGGACATATTTTCGAGAACTCGCTGACAGACCTCGAAAAGGTGGGCGCCCAAATACAAGAAGACGCCAACTACGATCCGCGTAAATCCAAACGAAAGGAAGATGGCATCTTTTATACACCAGCCGAAATTACGCGCTATTTGGTCGAAAGCAGCTTAGGCAGGCTTTGCGCGAAAAAGTGCGAAGAGCTTGGTATCTATAAAATAGACGAAAATATCAGCAGTGGCCGTTACGAAAAAAGCAAAACAACAACGCGCCAAAAAGCTCTCGATACCCTCCAAAGTTACCGTGACTGGCTGCTGTCGCTAAAAATCGCCGACATCGCCTGTGGCTCCGGTGCATTCCTCAACGCCGTGATGAACTACCTCATCGTAGAACACGGAAAAATCGACGATTACACGAATAAAATTTACGGACACAGTCTTCCCTTCGCAGATGTGGAACTCTCTATACTAGAACGCAATATTTACGGCGTCGATATCAACGAGGAAGCCAGCGAAATTGCGAAGCTCAGCCTTTGGCTGCACACCGCAAAAAGCGGAAGAACGCTCTCGGACTTAAGCGCTAAAATTCGCTGTGGTGATTCCCTTATCGACAACCCCGCACACTCGCCGCAGGCATTCAACTGGCAAGAAGCCTTCCCCGAAGTTTTCGCCAACGGCGGCTTTGACGTCATTGTGACTAATCCGCCCTACGTACAACTGCAAAAGCGCAAAGAATACAGCGATAGACTGCAAAATTGCGGCTACGAATCGTTCCAGAAGAGCGGCGACTTATACTGCTTGTTCACAGAGCGCGGCTACCATTTACTTAAAAAAGGCGGCTACCTTAGCTATATTATGCCAAATAAGTGGCTCATGATCGATTACGCTGCTCCACTGCGAAACTTCGTATCGAAATGTCACCTCGTTGAACTCTTTAACTTTGGCAATGTGCAGTTCTTTAGCGACGCCAACGTCAATGTATCGACGTTCGTCATGCAACGCGCAGAGCCTAAGCATAGTGTACGCGTTTTGTCGGTGAACAAAGACACATACCCTGGCGAGTTTGCGATTTGCGTAGAAGAGAACAGTTATGATAGCAGCACTGAATTTTTGAAAAAAGAACAATGGGTGATCATAGACCAAGATGACAAGCCAATCACTGATTTGATGGATAAGATGCCGCTAAAATTGAAGGATTTACCCATTGATATTTATAGAGGCATTTTAACGGGTTATAACAAAGCTTTCTATATTGATGACGCTACAAAAGCTCGACTTATCGCCGAAGATCCGCGCAGCGCGGAGCTCATTGTACCACATTTGCGCGGCCGAAATATACGAGCTTGGTACGCCGAGAAGGGGGAACATTTAATTGCTACACTTCCCTCGTTAAATCTAGATATAAACGAATACCCCGCAATCAAGCGACATTTGTTAAGTTTTGGACAAGAACGACTCGAACAAGCTGGTCGAGAAACATCACGTAAAAAGACAAGACATCGCTGGTTTGAAACGCAGGATAGTATTGCTTATTACAAGAACTTTACAAAGCCTAAAATAATATACCCCAACATGACTAGCGTTTTCCCGTTTATGTACGATGAAAGCGGAGCTTATATTAATGATAAGGGCTTTATTATCACAAGTAGCAACGCCGAATTTAGCTTATACGGATTGCTAGCCATATTAAATTCAAAATACTGTCAAAAGTGGATTTGGTATTATTGTCCCGATCTTTTAGGCGGCACACGCGAAATTCGTAAGCTCTACTTCGAGAACTTCCCGCTACCCAATATTTTGGGCGAAGAACTGCAAGAAGCATACGGCGAGCTTTGCGATTTAGCCAAAGCGCGCGTCGAAGGCGAGTGTGGTTTACAGGCGCTGCGCGCAAAGTTTATGCACCGCGTTGAGCAGCATTTTGGAACTATTAAGCTAAACGAAAAAGGCGATGCGTGGGAGCACTTTTGGGACTGGGATTTTACGCAGTTTATGAAAGAGCTCAAGAAAAAAACAAAGCAAGTGATCAAACTTAGAGCCCAAGATGAGTGGGAAGAATACTTTAACGACTACCGCGGCCACTGCCTTGCGATGCTTGATAAAAACAAGGCACTAGACCAAGAGCTTGAACAGCGCGTTGCGGCGCTCTACCGTTCGGATTTTACATAAAGAGAGCTTTGCACGGGGGGAACCTTTTTTCTTTTTGCAAAAGAAAAAAGGTTCCCCCCGCACCCCCCTCCAAAAAAGAAAGCACTCTTTTAAGCACTTTTCGAATAAAATGTCATTACATCTTCATCCCGCCTTAT